>DEHY01000105.1 GCA_002352185.1 Competibacteraceae bacterium UBA2788 | reverse complement strand
CAACTCAGATAGGATTGCTATATATCAGTTGGGCGGTTCGCCACCGACTCTGGCAGCGGGCGCGGGCGATTCCCCTGAAATCATCCGATCTCCGTACCATACTTGAAAAGCCGAGTCGAATTTCGCGCCTGCGGTATGCCGCCAGGCCCTGCCGTTATTTGAGAGAGGATGGACGCATGACGGAAGATGAACAACGTGCAAACGAACGAATTGCCGATTGCGCCAAAGCGGTCAGTGCCCGCATTCTGAGCGACGCGGATGAAGCCGGGCTGGATCGGCTATCGTTTCTGATGAACGTCGCAACCGTGCTGGCGTCCTCCGCCTTGGCCGCTCAGCCCGATGATCAACTGCAAGGCGCGTCCCGCCACCTGCAAAACGCTCTGAGGCTGGTGCATTGCCTGCAAGAGTCGCCGGATCCGATAGATCCTCCCAACAGCAGTTTCACCATACCGGAGACTTTGCAATGAATCGCGGCGCGGGCCGCTTCGCTCCTAATGGACGACACGCTTCAGTCCCGTCAGGCGCCGATGGAATACCTTTTGCCGATTGCCGCAAATGCTGAACTACCCCAGGAGATTCGCTGCATGGCCACACGCGAAGTCATCAAGGTTGATCGTAAGCAAATGTCAGACATTCCCCAGGAGACGCAGATGACATGCTGGTTCGCGTGTTATCAAATGATGCTCCAATGGAAGGGTCGCGCTACCGGAACGATTGGTGATTATAGCGGCCAGTTTTCACCCGCACCGATTAAAGAGAAACTCGAAGCGGCGGGTATCGGCTGGAACGATGCAGTGACCACCGGCCTCAAGGGCAAGGATTTTCGCAAGGCTGCGTCCGCCTTGGGATTGGAAGCCAACGGTGTGGGCCAGCAATGGACTACTCAGGATTTAAAGCGTTTTTTGTCGTATCCAAGCCCGATCTGGGTAGCCGGAAAATGGGATAATTTTTTCCACGTCGTCGTGGTGATTGGGGTAGAGATTGATAACGACCTGGACTGGGATGAGGTTGGCACAAATAAGGACAATTCCAAAGTGACCTTCATTGACCCTAATTGGAAAGGAAATAAGCAGGCGACCGTTGAAACAAAGCTCTGTCGTCTCTGGTTGCCTGGATCTTATGCCTACCGAGGAATCATCGGGGCATGGCAGGCGTGGAAGAAAATTTAGTCAAAGCACCGCCTATGCGACATTTCATTCGTCACCCTTCCGACATTCCCATTGAGTGCTGCATCACTCACCTCGGACTCCGCCGCCGGCATTGCCTGAAGGATATCGGTCCGGGCGGACTGTGCTTTCAAACGCACGACGCTCTCCAGCGAGGCTGTGATATCCAAATTACGATTCCGGTGCGGGAGCCGCCCTTCGAAGCGACGGGCACTATCGTCTGGTGCCGCCAAAAAAACCATCACTACGAGGTAGGCGTTCAATTTCCCGATGAAAGCACCGAATTCTCGGTGCGCATGGTCGAACAGATTTGCCAGATCCATCACTACCAGAAGGAAGTGCTGGAAAAGGAAGGCCGCCTCCTTACCGCAGAGGAGGCCGCCGCTGAATGGGTGGCGAAGTATGCCCAGGATTTCCCGTCATAGCGGTGACGCCCAATCTGGCATCCCAAACATCCTGATGGAACAAATAGGGTGTAAAATACCAGTCGCCATATATGGGCATTTTCTCTGAAGTGAATTCAACCTGGCGAGTCAATCGGCCTGTTCTATGGCCGCTGTGAGGAATCCATGGGACGCAAGCACGAAAGTTATGAACGCCTGATCGCGTTATGCAAGACTCTGACGCCCACGCCAACCGCCGTCGCTCATCCCTGCGACGAAACCTCGCTCAAAGGCGCGGTGGAAGCGGCCGAACTGGGTATTTTGCAACCGATCCTGGTGGGACCCCAGGCCAGGATCAAGGCCATCGCGGCGCAGTTCCAGCTTGACCTCTCCGGCTATGAGATCGTAGACGCGCCGCATAGCCACGCCGCCGCTGAGCGGGCGGTGCAACTGGCGCGCGAGGGCAAGGCCGAGATGCTGATGAAGGGCAGCCTGCACACCGATGAACTGATGGGCGCGGTGGTGGCGACCGCGACCGGCTTGCGCACCGAGCGGCGCATCAGCCACGCCTTCATCATGGATGTGCCGAGCCTGGATCGGGCGATTATCGTCACCGACGCGGCCATCAACATCTTCCCGACCCTGGAAGACAAGATGCACATCATCCAGAACGCTATCGATCTGGCCCATGCCCTGGGTTTTCCGCAGCCGAAAGCGGCGATCCTCTCCGCCATGGAGACGGTGAATCCCAAGGTTCAGTCAACCGTGGAAGCGGCGGCGCTGTGCAAGATGGCGGATCGCAGGCAAATCACCGGCGGGATCCTGGACGGCCCGCTGGCGCTGGACAACGCCATTAATCTCAAGGCGGCCCAGATCAAGCAGATTGACTCGCCGGTGGCCGGCTACGCCGATATTCTGGTGGTGCCGGATCTGGAAGCGGGCAACATGCTGGCCAAGAGCCTGAGCTTCATGGCCGACGCCGACGCCGCCGGCATCGTACTCGGCGCCCGCGTGCCGATCATCCTCACCAGCCGCGCTGATTCAGTGATGACCCGACTGGCCTCGTGCGCGGTCGCGGCTCTGGTCGCCAGGGCGCGGCGGGAAGCGGCAGGCAAGGCGGTGAGCGGATGATGGCGGCGTCAGTCTTATGGCCCGAACTGGATTGAATCCTGTTGAACAAGCCAAGCGTGAACCGAGGAAACCGCAATGTCCAAAACGAGCGATACTGGCGGCTTGCCCGCCATTACAACATCCGCTGCGCTGCAACCCGCCGCGAGCATGAACGCCGTGTTGCAAGCCTGGGGACCGCTGGGCGAGTATGCAGCCGACGCGATGCAACGCACGATCCTGTTCTGGGATGTGCTGCGCCAGCGCAGCGACCAGTACTACGCCCAGAAAGCGAAGGCGGTGCCCAACGTGCTGAGCTTCGATGTCGAGCTGGTGCTGGACGGGCGGACCTTTGAACGCCCGGTCAATTACGGATTGGTGCGGGTCAAGCCGCCGGAAGGGGTGATCATCAACCCGAAGAAACGCCCGTTCGTGGTGGTGGATCCACGTGCCGGGCACGGGCCGGGGATCGGCGGCTTCAAGGCCGACAGCGAGCTGGGCGTCGCCATGCGCGCCGGCCATCCTTGCTACTTCGTCGGTTTTACCCCGGACCCGATGCCGGGCCAGACCATCGAAGGCATCATGAAAGCAGAGGCGGTGTTTCTGGAGAAGGTCATCGCGCTGCACCCCGACGCCGACGGTAAACCCTGCGTCATCGGCAACTGCCAGGCCGGCTGGGCGGTGATGATGCTGGCCGCGACCCGACCGGAGCTGTTCGGCCCGATCATCATCCCCGGTTCGCCCCTGTCGTATTGGGCCGGGGTCGAAGGCCAGAATCCGATGCGCTACACCGGCGGCCTGGCGGGCGGCAGCTGGGTTACCGCGCTGACCAGCGACCTGGGCGCGGGCAAGTTCGACGGTGGGCATCTGGTCGGCAACTTCGAGCAGCAAAATCCCGCCAATACGCTGTGGACCAAGAACTACGACCTCTGGTCAAAGGTGGACACCGAGGGGCCGCGCTTCCTCGAATTCGAGAAATGGTGGGGCGGCCACGTCAATCTTAACGCTGAAGAAATGCAGTGGATCGTTGACGAACTGTTCGTCGGCAACCGGCTGGCGACCGCCGAAATCGTCACCAGCGACGGAGTCCGCATCGACCTGCGCAACATCCGCTCCCCCATCGTCTGCTTCTGCTCCAAGGGTGACAACATCACCCCGCCGCAACAAGCGCTGGGCTGGATCGTCGATCTGTACGGCAAGGACGACGACATCCGCGCCTGCGGCCAGACTATTGTCTACGCGATCCATGAGAGCATCGGCCACTTGGGCATCTTCGTCTCTGGCGGCGTAGCCCGCAAGGAACACGAGGAATTCGCCTCCAACATCGATCTCATCGACGTGCTGCCGCCCGGCCTGTATGAGGCGGTGCTGACGCCCAAGACCGCCGATGCGGCCAATCCCGAACTCATCAGCGGCGACTGGATCGCCCGCTTCGAGCCGCGCACTCTGGACCACCTCCGGGCCATCGTGCAGCCCGATCCCGAGAACGAGCGCCGCTTTGCCGCCGCGCAGCGGGTGTCGGAGATCAACCTTGGCCTGTATCGCACCTTGTTCCAGCCCTTTGTCCAGGCGTGCGTCAATGAGAAAACCGCCGAATGGCTGCACAAACTGAACCCTTCCGAATTGCCCTACGAACTGTTTTCGGACCGCAACCCGCTAATGCGGCAGATTGCCGAGCTGGCCGAACAGGTGCGCGGACAGCGCACGCCGGCTGCGCCTGACAATCCGCTGGTTCAGGCACAGGCCATGATCTCGGACTTCATGATCGCCGCGCTCGACGGCTATCGCGATCTGCGGGATCGCAGCTTGGAGCAGATTTTTCTCACGATCTACGGTTCGCCGCTGTTGCAGGCGCTGGTCGGACTGCGAGCATCGGACGCCAGCCCGCGCCGGAGGCCCGGCGTGGAACCGGAGCGCATCGCTTTCATCCAGCAGCGCATGGCTGAACTCAAGGCGCGCATCGCCGAGGGCGGGCTACGCGAAGCGGCGATTCGCAGTCTGGTCTACATCGGCATGGCCGGGCCGGGCGTGGACGAGCGTGCGTTTAACGAACTGCGCCTGATTCGCGCCGAACACGGCGGCCTGACGCTGGAGGAGTTCAAGCGGCTGCTGCGGGAACAGTTCTTCGGGCTGCTGCTCGACCGCAACGGCGCGCTGGCCGCGATTCCGCAGATGCTGCCCGCCGACGCCGATGTCCGGGCGAAGATGCTGGAGATGATCCGGAAGATCGTTACAGCAGCCGGAGAAGTCAGCGGCGAACGGGCGGAACGGCTGGCGCAGATTGAAAAACTGTTCGGCGCGGTTGAAACCGGAGGCGATGCGGCGGGCCAGGACCAAAACGCCTGAGCGGAGCCAACGCGGTATCCGGAAACGCCAACCCGGCCACAGCCAGTTACACCGTGACCGGGTTGGCGATTCGCTTGGCCGCCCTGTATCAGCAAGAATGGGTATGATTTTTCCTGTCGGCCCACTGCCGCTGCAATGAGGAGTCTCACCGATGTTCACCGCCTTGCCCGACTGTTCCCTGGATCGCCGCCGGTTCCTGACCACCCTGCTGGCCGGTTCCGCCGCGCTGGCTGTTGGCGGCTTGACCGGAATCCGCCCGGCCCGCGCCGCCAGCGGCCCCTTTACCCTGCCGCCGCTGCCCTACGCCGACAATGCCCTGAGTCCGGCCATTTCGGCGCAGACCATTGGTTTCCACTACGGCAAGCACCATCAGGGCTACGTAAACAAACTCAACGAACTGGTCGCCGGTACGCCGCTGGCGGATCAATCATTGGAGGCAGTGATTAAGACGACCGCCGACAAGGCGGACCAAATCGCGGTTTTTAACAATGCCGCGCAGATATGGAATCACACCTTCTATTGGAACAGTCTGCGCCCCCAAGGCGGCGGTAAACCGACCGGCGCTCTGATCCAGGCCATTGAGAAATCCTTCGGCAGCTTCGATGCATTCAAGGCCGAATTCGCCAAGGCCGCCGCCAGTCAGTTTGGCAGCGGCTGGGCCTGGCTGGTCAAAGACGGCGACGGAGTGGCGATCCGAAAAACCGGCAATGCCGATACGCCGGCTGCTCACGGCCAGAAGCCGCTATTGACCATTGATGTCTGGGAACACGCCTATTATCTGGATTATCAGAACCGGCGCGTGGATTACATAGCCGCCGTACTCGATCAGCTGATCAACTGGGATTTTGCCGCCCGGAATCTGGCGGCCTGATTGATAAACACCGCAGGGGGATAAAGACGGATGTATATCGGCGACTATCTCGGTCGGCGGGCGATTTACAGCCCGGAAGCATTGGCGGTGGTAGATACCGGCAAGATGCCCGAACTGCGGCTGAATTACGCGCAACTCAATGAACGCGCTCTGCGGTTGGCAAATGGGTTGCGCGCTTCCGGCATCGAAAAAGGCGACCGGGTCGCCATCCTTGCGCAGGATGGGGTTGAGCATCTGGATTTGCTGTTCGCCTGCGGTAAATTGGGCGCGATTCATACCGCGTTGAACTGGCGGCTGCATTGGCGCGAATTGCAACAGATTCTCGCCGCCGTCACTCCAGCCGCGCTCATTTACGACGACGCCTTCAAAGACAGTGTCGCCTCATTGGCGCAAGCGGCAACATCAGTGCGGCATTGGATTCATCTGGACGGCACGGGCATTCCCGGCAGTCGGCATTTCGGCGACATTCTGGACTCTGCTTCAGTAACCCCCTGCACCTGCGCAACGCTGGATAGCGAAGCTATTGCGGCGATTGTCTTCACCGGCGGCACCACCGGCATGGCCAAAGGCGCACAGATCAGCCACCGCCAGATCGCCTGGAATTGCCTGAATACCGTCATTCACGATCTCGGTCGCGGCGACATCTATCTCAATGTATTCCCGCTGTTTCACGTCGGCGGGCTGTTTGTTTACACCCTGCCGCAAATCATTCTCGGCGGGACTACGGTGCTGATGAAGCGCTTTGACCCGGAACAGGTGTTGCGCCTCATCGAGTGGGAGCGGATCACGGTCTTTGCGGCGGTGCCGGCAATGTATCAGATGCTGACGCAAACGTCGGCGTGGGCTGCCGCCGATTTAAGTTCGCTGCGCTTCTGCACCAGCGGCGGCGCTCCATTGCCGGTGCCTCTGGTCGAGCAGTACACCCGCGAAAAAGGCATCCGCTTTAAGCAAGGCTTCGGCATGACTGAGTTTGGACCGGGGCTGTTTGCCTTGGCGCCGGAGGATGCCATTCGTAAAGCGGGCAGCATTGGACGACCGAATTATTTCATTGATGCGCGAATCGTGGATGGCAATAACCAGTCGTTGGGGCCAAATCAGGTCGGCGAGCTGGTGTTAAAAGGCCCCAGCATCGCTTCCGGTTATTTCAATAACGCCGCAGCCTGGGCGGAAGCGATTGACGCCGACGGCTGGTTTCACACCGGCGATCTGGCGCGTTATGACGAGGGCTGGTATTTCACTATTGTGGATCGGCTCAAGGACATGTTCATTTCCGGCGGTGAGAACGTCTATCCGGCGGAAATCGAGGCGGCGCTTTATCAGCACCCGGCAGTATTTCAATGCGCGGTGATCGGCGTTCCCGATGCCAAATGGGGTGAGGTCGGCAAGGCGTTCGTGGTGTTAAAACCGAACCAGCCCGCCGCCGCCGAAGAGCTGCTGGCCCATCTCGGCGACCGGCTGGCCCGCTATAAAATTCCCCGTTCGGTCGAATTCGTAGCGTCTTTGCCGATTTCGGCGGCGGGCAAGGTGTTACGGCGGGAGTTGCGGGAACTTCAGCGGCAATCCGGCTGAGGGTCTCGAAACGATCACCGCGACTATCGCCTGTATCCGAACGCAGTGGAGAAATATCGATGACCGAACCAACGCCTCAGCCTGCCGATGCGGCTTCCCAGATCGACTTCTGGTTCGACTTCGGCAGCAACTACAGCCACATCAGCGTCATGCGCATCGAGCAGGAGGCGACAAAACGCAACGTCAAGATAGTCTGGACGCCTTTCCTGCTCGGCCCGATCTTCCAGTCGTTCGGCTGGAATACATCGCCGTTCGTGCTATACAAACAGCAAGGCGCGTACATGTGGAAGGACATGGCGCGCCAGTGCGCAAAGTACGGCGTGCCGTGGAAGCAGCCGACGGTATTTCCACGGCGTGCGGTGCTGCCCTTGCGCGTTGCGCTGATCGGAGCCGACCAGCCATGGATCGGCGAGTACTGCAAAAAGATCATGCTGCTGAATTTTGTCGCCGATCGGGATATCAACGCCTCCGAAACGGTTGCCGAAGCGCTGGCCGATCTCGGACTTCCGGCGGACGAGATCATCGAACTGGCGCAGTCGGAGCAAAACAAGCTCAGGCTCAGGGAGAACACTGAATCCGCGCAAGCGCTGGGCATCTTTGGCGCCCCGACGTTTTTTGTGCGCGGCGAGATGTTCTGGGGCAATGATCGGCTCGACGACGCGCTGGATTTCGCCACCCGGCGGATCAATCAATGGCGCGACCTCGGCGCTTGAAACAGGTACCTGCGTCAACATGCATCATGCCGACGGCTGAAACCCGAACCGCCTGCATCAAGCCACGGATTAAGGCGTGCGGGCAAACCGGGCAATGAAATCGGTGATGTCGTCCACATTGGCCAGCGGAAACACGGGCAGTTCAGGTCGTCCGTATGCCGCTGGATCGAGCAATGGAGCGCAAGCGACGGCGATGATGGCGGGATCCTCCGGGAAGCGCGGCGGTGGAGCCTCAAAGGTGGGTCGCCAGAGTTCCAGCTTGGGGTAAGCGCCGGTCTTCCAGCCTTCCACCAGCACCACATCTACGGGTTGCAGGTGGGTCAACAGTTCATCCAGCGGGGGTTCCGGCGCTTCGCGCAGCTCGTGCAATAATGCCCAGCGGCGGCCCGTCGCCAGCATCACCTCCTGTGCGCCGGCCTCGCGATGGCGCCAGGTGTCCTTGCCGGGCGTATCCAGATCCACATCGTGATGGGCATGTTTCAGGGTGGATACGGTCAGACCCCGCGCCCGCAATCGGGGGATCAGGGCGCTAATCAGTGTGGTTTTACCGCAGCCGCTCCAGCCGCTGACGCCAAGAACTTTCAAGCTGCATCCTTCAGGCGCGGCCAATCCGCTTCCGGTTGCGCCCGTGCATTCGCCCGGCGCGACCACCGGCGCGCATAACACCGATCAGTCAAGCTGCTGGCAACTCTCAAGGCAGTTTCCACCCGGTTTACAGACATCGGTTCCTGCGACGAATCAGGAGGCTTCAATGTGGATTTGCTGAAACTGCTCCATCTGGTGGATGGCGTCTTCCAGATCGATCTGATCGGGATTTTCGCTGGGCTGCTCGCGCAGTCGCGCCAGAAGCTCGATCTGTTCCAGGGTGTCATGGGAACCGTCCGGCTGCTGAATGAAAGCTGCCCAAGGCACGAACTTGGTCAGCGGAAAGCGCTGTCCAGCCTGGGGCGAGATGTCGATATTGAGGCCGGAAACATACAGGACCCGCTTGCCCTGATAGCCATGTTCCCGGACGATGGTGCGGAAGGTGCGGTCGAATTCCACCTGGGTGTTGACCTGCGCCGCAGTCAGCAGCGGACGCGGCGAAGTCACGATCCAGGCCATCGGGTCGAACAGGTTTTGTTCGAGATGGCTGCGGCCTTCCAGATCGCCCTGAATGTCGCGTTTGAAGCGAAAGAATTCCGGCAGCAGCCGCTCACCCATCGGCTCGCACCGGCCATCCGCCCAGCCCTCGCCTTCCATCCTGCGACGTAATTCGGCTGCGGCGATCAGGCTTTTTGCGGTGCTGCGGCAACGCACTGGCCGGAAGTCGTTGC
>DEHY01000139.1 GCA_002352185.1 Competibacteraceae bacterium UBA2788 | reverse complement strand
CGGCCGACTAAAGCAATGACGGGGAGCATAGAGAACGTATCGTTTCGATATGAAAGGTGGTGGATTATGCCTGAATGCCCGTCCCAGACGGCAAAAACA
The DNA here is from genome assembly GCA_002352185.1 of Competibacteraceae bacterium UBA2788. Taxonomy (GTDB): domain Bacteria; phylum Pseudomonadota; class Gammaproteobacteria; order Competibacterales; family Competibacteraceae; genus Contendibacter. The sequence continues at coordinate 16,665 of DEHY01000139.1, read as the reverse complement.
CAATCAGCGTTTCAACCGGGCGAAAACCCGATCCCGCGACGCCTGGCATAGTGACCCGCAACCCAACCGCAACGGGGATCTGTGCGTTTTTGACCGGATCTTACCGCCAATCCTTGCTATGCAACCTTAACGGTGGCCTTGCGCTCCAGCGTACCCCAGCCCACCAGCACACCGCGCAGGGACGCCAATGTGCTTTTAATCGCCACGTAGTACATCAATTGGCGATAGAAGAAGCGCTGCCAGAACAGTCCAATAAGCAACCATTTATTCTCATTGCGTTCCAGGGCGAAGGCCACCGCCGCCGCCAGGTAGTCCACTGTGACGAACAGAGCGTAATAAAACAGCACCCGCCCCAAGGCATCGGTGGAATAGCCGGCTGGATGTTGCCAGTGGTCCAGGGCCGCCGAGGCCAGCGAGCCGATGAGCAGCAGATCCATCACCGGCGAGATCAGGGGAAACAGCACTTGGAAGATGATGACGTTGGGCAGGGCGACAAAGCCCAGCGCGCCATAACGCGGTCGAAACAGGGCATCCATGTGCTTCCAGGCCGCCTGCATGGTGCCGAACATCCAGCGGAAGCGCTGACGAACAAAACCCCGCACCGTATCGGGGGCTTCGGTGAGAGCGACCGCTTCGTCTTCATAGACGATGGAGTAGCCCAGCTTGCGGATGGACAGGGTAAGGTCAGCGTCCTCCGCCAGGGTGAGGTCGTTGAAGCCGCCGGCCTGCTCCACCGGTTCGCGCCGCCACGCGCCCACGGCTCCCGGCACCACGGTGATGCAGTTGAGCACGTCGAACGCACGGCGATCCAGATTCTGGCTAGTGATGTATTCCAGCGCCTGCCAGCAGGTCAGCAGATTGGTGCGGTTGCCCACTTTGGCGTTGCCGGCCACGGCGCCAACTTGAGGGTTGGCGAAATGGCGGACCAGCTTGGTAATGGTGTCGCGGGTGAAAACGGTATCGGCGTCGAGGGCCACTACAATCTCGGCCTGAGTCTGAGCCAATCCAAAGTTAAGCGCTGCCGGCTTGCCGCCGTTGGGCTTGGTGTAGACCCGCACCTGCGGCTGGTCGGCGAAGGCGTCGCGCACCAGGCGATAAGTCGCGTCCCTGGAGCCATCGTCCACCACGATGATCTCGAAGCGCCCAGGCTGATCGCAGGCCAGTAGCGAAACGATGGTCTGCACAATCACCTTCTCTTCATTGTAGGCGGGCACGATCACGGCCACTGAAGGGGAATAGGCCGGGTCGAAGATGAAGCGGCGCTTGCGCCGGCGCTGATAAACGGCGAGGGCGCCGATGAACAGCAGGCGCGCGATCCCCAGGACAATGCCAAGCAGAAACAGCCAGTGGATAGTCACCGCCGCCAGGTTAATGACGCTGAAAGCGGCCCCGTCCAGCCAGGTTTGCCACAGACTGTCGGGGGCTATGGGCGGCATCACATCGTCGCGGCTCCGGTTCAGCAGGTCGGCGACCGTGACAAACTGGAAGCCCTGGCTGCGCAGCGCCTCGATCAGCCTGGGCAGGGCCTGCACGGTTTGGCTGCGGTCGCCGCCGGCATCATGCAGCAGGATGACGTTGCCGTCGCCCCGTTCCGCAGCTTCCACCGTGCGGCGCACGATTTCGTCCACGCCGGGTCGTTGCCAGTCATCCGGGTCAATCTGCATGCCTACGGCGAGATAGCCCAGTCCGCTGGCTATCTCGATAGGGCGCGCCTGATCAATCGTCTCCGGTTCGGCATCCTCCGCGTAGGGCGCACGGAACAGCAGCGAATGCCGTCCCGCCACACTGGCCAGCAGGCGTTGGGTGGCCGACAGTTCGAGTTCGAACTGGGTGGGCGAAATAACCGAGATATTCGGATGGGTGAAGGTGTGGTTGCCGATTTCGTGGCCTTCATCCACCGTGCGGCGCAACAAATCCGGGCGCCGTTCGCCATTGGCTCCGATGATGAAAAAGGTGGCGCGCACCCCCGCCTGGCGCAGAATATCGAGAATCCGGGGCGTATATTGGGGGTCAGGGCCATCATCGAAGGTCAAGACCAACTTGCGCTCCTGGTTGCCCTGCCGGGTCAGAATGTAGGGCGATGGGAATGCGGTAAAGTGTTCGGAGGTAATCAAGTTGCGTTTCGGATCGAAGCTGATGTCGCGGCTGCCGGAATGCGGCTGGGCCGTGACGCGCAAAATCTCGCCCTTTCCCTCGTAATCCAGCCCGTAGGCAAAGCGAATATCCCGCAACTGATCGGCTTGGGCCGCATCCAGCGCCCCGTGTTGGCCGAACACCCGCCACAGCGATGGATCTTCGCCGCCCAGGCGCCACAGCGCGAAGCCGCGTGGCTGAATCGTGCGGGCCACCACCATCTGATTGAACGCCGTCACTGCGTCCAGCAGCCACACATGGTGAATGCGGCCATCGTCATCGGTGTAATCGAAGGTCGGGTTGAGCGAGACCGGATCGAGGCGGATGTCGCCCTCCGATTCCTTGGCTGTAAGCGTCGCCTCTTCAAAGGTCATTTCTTCGGCATGGTGGCTGTCCTTGATCCAGTCATAGCCATAATTGCCGATAGCGACGATCATTTTCTGGGCCGGCACGTCGTGCTGGCGCTGGCGCAGAACTTCGGCGAACCAGGGCAGGCTGGCAATGGGACCCGCCGCGCCGGTCGCCCAGTGTTCGTCGTAGGCCATCAGGATCAGGTAGTCGGCATGGCGGGCCAGTTCGCTGTAGTGGAAAGCCGGATCGCTGGCCGGCACATTGACCGACAGCTGCAGATTTTTGGGACGCAGCGCCGCGTACAGCTCGGCGATAAAGCGGCGAAAATCGGGTTGGGCCTTGTTTGGGATGGATTCAAAGTCGATGCTGATTCCGGCAAAGCCATGGCGCTCCGCATAAGCGGTCAGTTGCTCGATAGCGCGGGCGCGCGCGGCTGGATTCATCAACATGCGGCCCAGTTTCACGCCCTCCCATTCGCTGCCGCTCCAGTTGTTCACCAGCGGCATGATGCGCAGATCAGGACGGCGGGCGCGAATATACTGAGTGGCCTGCGCCGCCCGGTTGGCGTCGTCCTCTCGAACCGAGCCATCCTCACCCGCAAGATGCAGCCATTCGGGGATCACCATGTCCAGGCTGTCCAGGTTTTCCTTGAGGGAACTCATGCTGGCGTCATCCCAGTTGACGAAGAACCCGATAGTCAGCGGGCGATCATCCGGGATGCGGTTCGTCTTTGGGAACTTCGCCAGCAGTTGTTGCAGGCTGCGCGCCTTCTCCTGCGTCAGCTTGGCTTCGGTATCGCGCAGGGCGCGTTCGCGGCGCGTCAGCACGCGCTCGGCGGAAAGCGCAGGCACCGGCGGCACCATATGGGCGCCGTGGGGCACAATGCTGGCGCTGGGCAAACTGAGTGCCGGCAGGATTGGGCTGACCAGGATGCTGAGCGCCAGCGCTCCCAACAGCAGGGAGAGCGTCACGCCGAGAATTGCCATCCCCAGCCGCATGCGCGGCCAGCGCTTGTGACTGGGATCGAAGAAAACCGGTTTGGCTGGAGAGTCATTCGGAATGGACATTTGATTCAACTCATGCCGTTCGTTTCAGTTCGATGAAGCTGTGGAGCAGTCTACGGCGTGGCCGTTATGGAAAATCCATTTATGACATAAATGAAGTCAATGTGGAAGATGAACCAGAACGACCGAGAGCGAATACGGAGGCAGTTCCAGTTGATCCGAAGGAATTTTTTTATGCATGGGAGGATCGTTTCTGATAGGGCGTCCATGCTCTCCATCAGGCTTCCATTGGTATTGGTCACGAGAATACTGGAAAAATTCAATGTCACCTTCCGCAAAAGTAGTTTTTCCCGCAGTTTTATCCTGAAACTCCAGCCTTATCGGATGGCTGTTTACAGGATCTTTGTTAATCATGAGAATGCTCCAGAGCTGATCAGGTCTCCGCAGAGCATAAGCGGAAACCAGGGGCTGACCGTTCTTGTTGAGAAGGCTGGAAGTGGCTGCATAAATCTCATGCGGTTGATTCCCTGGCTTGACCCAGTTTTCATTGATCATCTTCGCCCCAAAATAAGTGGCTGTCGTGTGCTTGATCTTTAGGTTATCGTCGGCAAGAAATATCATATTGTTACCCCACGAATTGCAGGAAAGCTCATCCATAAGATTCCCTGGTTCGTAGCCGTATAAATAAACCTGATCTCCGCCAAGGGACAGAAACAGCGCTACCGCATCGGCGTTGAACAGGGCTCCCTCAATATCAACCTCGGCGCGGCAAGAAAAAGCGGAATAACCGTATTCAGTCATCATCCATGGGATGGACGGAGAAAGCCCATCGCGTTGCAGGCGTTCAACAAAGCCGCGTAAAATGCCCGGATGCGCGGCTAATTGAGGCGCCGTGCTTATGCAGCCCTTGTCAAATGGATACCACTCGAAAGAAAAGAATGAGTAATCTTTTTCGTGATTACGCTCCTTCAAATAACTTAAAAAACGGGCCATCCATGTTCTTTTTTCATTGCCAATAGGCCAAACTCTGTATTCGCTGATGTTCGTTTGAAAACACGGGCCTCCTAATTTTAATTCAGGATCAACCGCATGAATGGCGTCAGCCATCTGGATATAAAGAGCTCCGTAATCTTCGGGCGTGACGTACTGCCCGTCAGGTTCTTCTCCCATTTCAATCCGGGTGAATGGATAACCACGGGATTGAAGGTATCGAATCGCTGCGGCCACATTTTCCGGGGTGTCATATAAGACGCCTGCCGACAAAAGCATCGGCTGGTTGTTGGTAAGCCCGCTCTGATAAACCTTATCGAAGCCAGGTTGCTCCGTATTAATATCTCTATCATGGATCGAATGCCATGGATCGGTGGATGATACATACATAGGTGTCTGTTTTACATTGTTTTTTTCGTGGCGCACCTTGTCTTCAAATTTGCCATCAGCGTTGATTTTCCCCAACTCAATCTCTCGAATTGCATAACCAAGATAGTCACGGATATCAGAGATCTTTTTGGGGATGGCGCTAGAACTTTTCTTGAGCATTATTCGCACAAAACGGGTTGAGATCGGCGTTGGGGAAAGTTGTTTTAGCTGAGTCGCTCCTTTTTCATTGCTAAATGCGCCCCATGGAAAGACATGCCATTCGGTCGGTACCTCATCTTCAATGTCATCAGGCTTCGCAGTGGTGCAATACTCAACTGTATATTCAGTAGCGTAAAGGCCGCCCCAATGAATGCGCAATGCATTTATGGGAATGGGTTTGGCAAAATCCACCACTACCCATTGAGGGTGACGCGCATTATCCTCACCGGTAAAATAGCGATCAAGATATGGGTTGCTCTTCCAGAAGGTGTGCTGATCCCCGTCATCAAGCCGTGAATAACCGTCATTATTAGCCTGATCAATAGTATTTCCTCTGCGCGGTAATCGGTAGCCATAAGACTGCTCAATGGGCTTGGATGACTCGTAACTTGATACCCAATAGCCGCGCTGATGAACCGGATCGCTCCATTGCCCCTCGTTATTCCAATGCCATGTTTCTATCCCTAACTCAGTCCTTAGCCGATAGCTGAGTGGGCCAAAGCCCACTGACTTCATCGCTGCAATATTTTTTTTGGTAAAGATTTTTTTGGTGTCGCCATATTCGTGACCGTCGATACCTGCCCCAAAGGTTTGAGAAGGGATAAAGCGGTTAAGCGGATTTTCGGTCGCAACAGAAATCGTAACGCTCTGGCCTTGTGCAAGGCAGACGGAAAGGGCCAGGCATCCTGCTACACAACAAATAATTGGCCGTATAACCGATTGATAAAACATGGCGTGTTCCACAAGGCGCTTCCCGTAAATTTTCCTGTGACGGCGATAGGTTCGCGGCGCAGGCTGGATCATTGATCTCATCCAACCCGTTAATCCTGGTAGATCCGATCAGTGGCGGCGCAATTCACTCATTGCTATTGATCACCAGAGTCGCGCCGCTCATGCAGCCGGATTCGGCGGGATCGCACAGGAAAGCAATAACCTTGGCGATGTCGGTGGGGCCGGTGCGGGTTCGCAAATGCGGCGCAGCCTTGCGCAACATTTCGGTATCTACGGCGCCAGGCGCTACGCCATTGACCCGAATGCCCTGCGCTTTGCCTTCAGCGGCCAGCGCTTCGGTCAGGCCGGTCAAGGCAAATTTACTGACCGTGTAGGCGACATAACCGGGGAATTTTTCGGCGCCCGGCATTCCGCCCAGCGAAGACACGTTGACGATGCCGCCGCCGCATTCCCGCATCAATAAGAATGCCTGCCGCGCACACAGTACGGCCCCGCGCAGATTAATCGCCATCAGCCGGTCCCAATCGCTCATCGCCATATCGGCGAACGGACCGCTCAGCANNCGACCGTGGCGGTCAATTCCGCTTCGGTGCGGCTGGCGACGATAACATGAGCGCCTTTACGCGCCAGCGCCTCCGCCGTGGCCGCGCCGATGCCTCGACCGCCGCCGGTGATTAAAGCGACCTGATGGCGCAATGGCAGGGAATGCGCGGCGTCATTCATCAGCGTTCTCCGGCGATCGGTTGCCAAAGCTAATACTATATGTCGCGCCCTGACCCCGCGATTCGTCGATCCGCAAGCTCACGCGGGCGATCCGTTCGCGCCAGGCAATAGAGCGGTCGCAGGCCAGTTGCTCCCAGAACCGCTCGCACAGCAGCCGGGCCAGGTTCTCGGCGGTAATGTTGTCTACCGCCAGCATCGCCACCTCATCCGCAGGCAGCACATAATGCTTGCCGCACAGCCGGAAGGCGCATTCACCGGCGGCAGCGGTTAGCAGTTCCAGCCGCAGGTTAGCCGCAGCGATCAGCACCTTTTCATCCCATTCGTTGCAGACCGCCCGCAACGCCTGCTTGAACACTTCATAGCTGAGCATTTGCGCCAGCGTCGGCGGTTCCGCCAGTTCCACCGCCAGTTCGACCTGATAATTATGGCCGTGCAGGTTTTCCTTGCCGCCGTCGGGAAATACGGTCATGTGAGCGGCGGAAAACTTGAGCGTGTCCTTGCGGATATGGATCGTCCAACTCCGCTGTCCATCCGGCATCGTCATGCGCTGGCCCCCGCCGTCAATACGCGCAACCAGCGATCCAGCGCCGCGCCGTAATGCGCCACGGTGTAGCGGTTTTCCACCAGCGCCCGGCAATGCGCCCGGTCAATGGCGTCAATCTGTTCTGCCGCCGCGCATAACCCGTCGAGATCGTCGGGTTGCACCAGCCAGCCGGTTTCTCCGTCGCGGACATACTCGCTCACGCCGCCGCGCTGATACGCGATGACCGGCGTACCGCAGGCCAGCGCTTCGATGCCTACGATGCCGAAGGCTTCCAGCCATTTTGGCGTCATCAGCAACGCTCGCAATTCCCGCACCGCTGCGGCCAGCGCCGGCATGGTCAGGAAACCGCCGTAGCGCACCGCTGCGTTGGGATAGCCTTTCACCAGCCGATCCCAATAGGCTTGCTGCTGCATCACGCCGAACGCCATGACAGTGATGCCGGTGCGGGCCGACAGCGCAAAGACATCTTCCAGACCCTTTTCCGGCGCGATTCGTCCCAACCAGCCTACGGCGTGGCCGGGATGAGCGTTATAGGGGTAGTGCGCGAGATCCAATCCCGGTGGAATCAACCGGATCGGGTTGCTGATGTCGAAGCTGGCGGCTTGGACCGCGCTGAGAAATGCAATCCGTTCCGGGTGCCGGGCGGCGCAGCGGCGGATTTCCAAATCCATTGAGCGGTTCAGTGGCCCCATGCTCACCAGCGTCGCCAGTGGGCAGGGCAGGTAATCGCTCAGGAACAGCGGGAGCCAGTCATAGGAAAAGTTCAGGATCACATCGTCGGGTTGCGCTCGCGCCGTCAACCAGCGCAGCGCGGTGACCAGAAAGGCGTCGGCCTCGATAGGAAGGGGCAGGTTACGCCCGTAGGTCACTGCGGTTGGCGCCAGCCGGCCCGGCAGGGCGATCAAATCCGGTATGTCGGCCACCGAACCGATGGGAGCGATGATCGGTGCGCGGTGACCGAGCGCAAGCAACTGGCGAGCGGCAGTGACGACCATGTGTTCCACCCCGCCGCCCAGTCCGGAACCCAGCGGCGCAACCGCCGTCGAGAGCAAATAAACGCGCATGGCTCCTCTCCCAGTTGGAAATGCCGCGATTATAGCGGGTGCCCGCGCCGGGTCGGTGAAATCGCGCCGGGGAACGCCCGGTCTGGCGCGGAGTCCCTGACAGCAGGCCCTGAAATATAGAGGTGCGCGAGATGGAACTGAGACGCGATCTGACGATTTTGCCGTGGGCGATCCTGCTTGCTGCGTGCGCCGTAAATCCGCCTCAACCGCCCAATAATCCCGTCGCCGCCTCTTGTCTGGAGTTATACGCCGCGCTGGATACGGCGGTGGTCGAGCAGGGCACAATGCCCTCTTCGCCAGCCCGGATTCCTGGTTTTCCCTATCTGCGGGTCGAGCGATTCCTAAGCAGTTACCGCGAACAAGCGCTGAGTCCCGCTGAAATTGCGGCCTGGCTGACGCGCCTGAATGCCTTGGATCGGGAAGCGCGGCGGCTGGAATGGAACTCACTGTCGGACCCGGTTCGGACTGCGCTCAAGCGCCGTCATGCGCCCGCCAGCGAGGTTCCCGCCGTTCTGGAGCGCTGCGCCGCTACGCTGCAAGCCGCTGATCGGGCCGATAGCGGACGGTTGGCCTTAATCCGGCAGCGGGCGCAGGTTGCGGACGATTACGACACGGTAAATCAGGTGCTGGGGCTGTATCCACTGACGGCGCTGCCGGTGGATTTCGGCATTGACCGCTTTCAGCAGGAAACCCGCGCACTGTTCGCCCAGCCGCTGGCGGCGCTGCCGGTGCGGGGCGAATTGCGCCGGTTTGGGCCGGATACGGCGTCGCCGGTTCCGGTGAACCTGACAGATATTCCCCGCGACGCGCTCGGTATTCCCGAACCCACGCCCGCCCAGCTTGAAGCGCTGTTCGCCGCCCATGCTCCCCTCTGGGAAATAGATGTCGCTACCGACGCCGACCGGCCCGGCGCGCCCTACTGGCGGGCGGATGGCCTCCCGACAGTTAATCCCGCCGAACCGGCGGTTTATCGCTATGTCTCTTACGCCCGCTGGCGGGGCAATCCGCTGCTGCAACTCAACTACCTCATCTGGTTCGCCGCCCGGCCACGAATCGGCGCGTTCGATCTGCTGGGTGGGCCGCTGGATGGCGTTTTATGGCGGGTGACGCTGGATCATCGGTCGGGCCAGGCGCTGCTCTACGACAGCATCCACGCCTGCGGCTGCTATCACCAGCTTTTTCCCGGCCCGGCGCTGCGACTGCGACCGGAAACGGCGCAATGGGCCGAACCGCCGCTGGCGCCGCAACCGGCGCCTGCTCTCGGCCATGGCGAACGGCTGATCCTGCGGCTGTCCTCTGGTAGCCACTCCGTGCAGCGGGTTTATGCCGACCGTCCGGGCCGGACGATAGCGCTGGACGAGCGCGATTACATGGCGCTGTATACCGTTCCGGTGGAGAACGGCGCGGCGCGCAGCCTGTTCGGGCCGGACGGGTTGGTAGCCGGAAGCGAACGGGCCGAGCGCTGGTGGTTATGGCCGATGGGCGTGGCCTCGCCCGGCGCGATGCGCGAGCGGGGACGCCATGCGATAGCTTTTGTGGGCCGACGGCATTTCGACGATGCGGATTTGCTGGATCGGCTGTTTCAACCGGCGCAGGAGGAACGATGAGATTCAAAATCATGCTGGGCGCAGCGCTGCTGGCGATTTCGACCTGGGCGGGTGCAGCTAACGAGGAATTGATAATCGGGCGGTTTTCCGCCGGCGACCTGAACGAGTGGCAATCCAAAGCCTTTCAGGGCGAAACCCGCTATCGCCTGATGGAGCAGGACGGTCGGCGCGCACTGTTCGCCGACAGTCAGGGCGCGGCTTCAGGGCTTTATCGGGAAATTCAGGTGGATTTGAACCGCACCCCCTGGCTCAACTGGTCGTGGCGGGTGGACAAGGTGCTAAACGGCGTGGATGAGCGCAGCAAGGCGGGCGACGACTATCCAGCGCGGGTTTACGTGGTGGCGTCGGGCGGCGCGGCGTTTTGGAAAACGCGCTCGCTGATCTATGTCTGGTCCAGCAATCAGGCGGTGGGCGCCACCTGGAACAATGCATTTACCGGCAACGCCCGGATGATGGCGTTGCGTTCAGGCATGAAAGACGCAGGCGGCTGGGTGAGCGAGAAGCGCAACATCCGCGCCGATTTCCGGCAACTGTTTGGCGAGGACCTTCATCAAATTGACGCGGTTGCGCTAATGACTGATACCGACAATAGCGGCCAAAGCGCTGCGGCCTGGTACGGAGATATTTATTTCACGGCGCGATGATTCCTGACAGAGAAAATTCTGACCCCTTTCTGATTTGTGGCACGGGCTTCCAGCCCGTGTTCGTTCGCGGGCTGGAAGCCCGTGCCACGTTCCCACCCCTCAAACAGGATTGCTATATATTCAATCACACGGCAGGGTTTTATTTTGTTGTGGCCGCGATGCTGCTACTATTTCGTGTGAATACAACAACACACGGCGTAATCACTGAGGTCGGGGCGACGACGGCAGCCATGGCCGGAAGGAGCAAGATCATGTCGAGCGGAAAGAGCAGCAAACCGGTAGCAGTGGTCACGGGCGCCAACCGTGGATTGGGGCTGGAAACGGCTCGGCAACTCGCCCAGCGCGACCTCCGGGTAATCCTCACCAGCCGCAACCCCGGCAAGGGCGGGATGGCGCTGGAGAAACTGCTGGCTGAGGGGCTGGATGTCCTGTTCCAGCCGCTGGATGTGGTTTCGGAAAGCAGCGTGGCCGATTTGGGCGCCTTCATTCACAGCCACTGTGGCCGAGTGGATATTCTGGTCAACAACGCCGGCGTCTTTCTCGACCGTCACGGCACCGAGGACACCGGCGTCGCCAGCGTGTTCGCTACCAGCCTGGATACGTTGACGGCGACGCTGAAAACCAATCTGTATGGCCCGCTGTTGCTGGTGCAGGAACTGGCGCCGCTGATGAAACAGCAGCGCTATGGCCGCATCGTCAACGTCTCCAGCGGCATGGGCCAGTTGAGCGAGATGGAAGGCCGATCACCCGCCTACCGGATTTCCAAGACCGCCCTGAATGCGCTGACCCGGATTCTGGCGGCGGAAACCCAGGGCTATAACATCCTGGTCAACTCGGTTTGCCCTGGCTGGGTGCGCACCGACATCGGCGGGCCCAACGCCGAACGCAGCGTGGAACAGGGCGCGTCCGGCATTGTCTGGGCCGCCATGCTGCCGGATGACGGGCCGAACGGCGGCTTCTTCCGCGACGGTCAGCCGATTCCCTGGTAGCCGCCGGTTCAGGCGGAGCGGCTTTCCCACTCCGCCAGCACCTCCTCCAACTCCGCCAGATTGCCAATCTCCGCATCCGCCCTCGCGCCGCCCGGCCACTCCCGATGGATGCGGTTCACCCATACGGTGCGAAAGCCGGCCTCCCGACCGCCCCGCACATCATGATCGGGGTCATCGCCGACATGGACGATCTCAGCGGGCCGCATCCCCAAGCGGCGGCGAGCGGCCTCGAACATCAGCGGTTCCGGCTTGGCCGATCCCACATCAATCGCGTTGAGCGAAAACGCAAACACATCATCCAGACCGATCAGCCGCACGTCAGCATTGCCGTTGGACAGCGACGCCAGCGGGTAGCGCCGGGCCAGCCGCTCCAGCGTGGGCCGCACATCCTCGAACAATTCCACCGCATTGCGAGCGGCGAAAAACACGGCAAAAGCGCCTTCTACGTCAAATTCCGCATAGCCCGACCACCGCGCCGCCAACCGCAGCGCCTCCTTGCGCAACCGGGTGCGGTCATGCGCGATTTCCGGGCGGGCGGCGATCACGTCAACCGCCAAATCCCGCAGTTCCAGGGGCGTGAACCGATCAGCGATGCGCGGATAGCGCTCGGCCAGCCAGTCGTGCAACAACCGCTCGGCGCGAACCACCACCGGCCAGATATCCCACAACGTATCGTCCAGATCGAACGTAATGGCTTTGATCATCACCCATGCAACCGGCGCAGACCGCGTTCCAGATCGCGTTGCATGTCCGCCACGTCCTCCAATCCGACCGAAATCCGCACCAACCCCTCGCGAATACCGGCGCGTTCGCGCTCCTGCGGGGTCAGCCGACCGTGGGTGGTGGTCGCAGGATGGGTGATGGTGGATTTGGCGTCGCCCAGATTGGCGGTGATCGAGATGAGCCGGGTGCTGTCAATCAACGTCCAGGCCGCTTCCCGCCCGCCGCGCAGCTCGAAGGAAACGATGCCGCCGAAGCCGCTTTGCTGCCGTTGCGCCAGTTCGTGCTGCGGATGCGAGGGCAGGCCGGGATAGTAGACCCGCTCCACCGCCGACTGGGTTTCCAGCCACTGCGCCAGTTGCAGGGCGGATTCGCTGTGGGCGCGCATCCGCAGATGCAGCGTTTCCAGACCCTTGAGGAAAATCCAGGCGTTGAACGGACTCAGGCTGGGGCCGGCGGTGCGCAGAAAACCGTAGATGTCGACGCCAACCCGTTGTTGATCGCCCACCACCGCGCCGCCAACGCAGCGGCCCTGGCCGTCCAGATACTTGGTGCCGGAGTGGATGATCAAGTCCGCGCCCAGTTTGAATGGTTGTTGCAACGCCGGGGTGCAGAAGCAATTATCCACCACCAGCAAAATATCGTGAGCATGGGCGAGATCGGCCAGCGCCTGAATATCGGCCAGTTCCATCAGCGGGTTGGACGGCGTTTCCAGATAAAACAGCCGGGTTTCCGGCTTAATCGCCGCTTCCCAGGCCGTGAGATCGCTGAGCGGCACATAACTGACGGCGATGCCGAACTTGCTCAGATACTGGTTGAACAGGGAAATCGTGGTGCCGAATACGGCGCTGGCCGAGACGATATGATCGCCGCTCTTCAGCAAGGCCATGCAGGTCGCCAGGATCGCCGCCATGCCGGAGCCGGTGGCGATGCAGGATGCGCCGCCCTCCAGCGCCGCCAGCCGCTCCTGAAACATGCGCACGGTCGGATTGGTAAACCGGGAGTAGATGTTGCCCGTGGCGGTGCTGAAGCGGGTCGCGGCTTCGGCGGCGTTGGCGAATACGAAGCTGGAGGTGAGGAAAATCGGCTCGGCGTGTTCGCCCTCGCAGGTGCGCGTTTGGCCGGCGCGCACCGCCAGACTGGCGAAACCGGGTTCGACGACATCGTCAAAGGGATTCAAGGCGGGTGTCTCCATACCGGGAGCGTCGGCGCCGGGCCGACGCCGCGCTCAGTCGTGGTTATGCAGGTCAATGATGGCGTTGTCGGCGTTATCACGGGCGTTTTTAATGGCGTCGGTGCGCTGGCGGGCCAGACAGTCCAGATAGTTCCGGTCAATGTCGCCGGTCACATAATCGCCGGTAAAGCAGGAGGCGTCAAAGCGCTGGAGCGCGGCATTGCCCCGCCGCACCGCTTCTTCCAAATCGGCCAGATCCTGGAAGATCAAATGATCGGCGCCGATGGCGCGTGCGATTTCTTCCTCGGAACGGTTATGGGCGATCAGTTCATGCGCGGCGGGCATATCAATCCCGTAGACGTTGGGATAGCGCACCGGCGGCGCGGCGGAGGCAAAGTAGACCTTGCGGGCGCCGGCGTCGCGGGCCATGCGGATAATCTCTTCCGAAGTGGTGCCGCGCACGATGGAGTCATCCACCAGCAGCACGTTTTTGCCCCGGAATTCCAGATCGATGGCGTTCAGCTTCTGGCGCACCGATTTCTTGCGGGTTTTCTGGCCCGGCATAATGAAGGTGCGGGCGATGTAGCGGTTCTTGATGAAGCCTTCCCGGTACTTGATGCCCAGAATCGAGGCCATTTGCAGGGCGGCGGTGCGGCTGGTGTCGGGAATCGGGATGACCACGTCAATATCCTGATCCGGCCAGACCCGCAGGATTTTCTCGGCCAGATATTCGCCCATCCGCAACCGCGCCTTGTGTACCGACACNNGAATACTGCGGATTTTCAGCGCACTGGCGGGTGTGAATCTGCCCGCTCAGATCGAACAGCACCGCCTCGCCGGGCGCCACGTCGCGAATCCGCCGGAAATCCAGCGCATCGAGCGCGACGCTTTCCGAAGCCGCCATGTATTCCATGCCGCTCCCGGTTTCGCGGCTGCCGAACACCAGCGGACGGATGCCGTGCGGATCGCGGAACGCCACCAGCCCGAAGCCAACGATGAGCAGGATCGCCGCGTAAGCGCCCCGCACCCGCCGATGCACCGCAGCTACTGCGGCGAAGATATCCTCGGCGTCCAGCGCCAGTTTGCTGCGCTGTTGCAATTCGTGGGCGAATACGTTGAGCAGAATTTCCGAATCGGAATTGGTGTTGATGTGGCGCAGGTCGGCGCGGAACAGTTCTTCCTTGAGCTGGGCGGTATTGGTCAAATTGCCGTTGTGCGCCAGGGTGATGCCGAACGGCGAATTGACGTAGAACGGCTGGGCTTCGGCGGAATCGGCGCTGCCGGCGGTGGGGTAGCGGACATGGCCGATGCCGATGTTGCCNNACTGCATCACGCCCCGCAATACCGATGATTCCGCACATTCTGCTATTACCCATCACAATGGACGGCAGCGACCGTCACAGGAAACGCATCAAGGGAAGCGAAAGTGCTGGGCCAGTTCCGGCGGCAACCAGTTCCGCAGCCAGATGGCGCCTTCCTGAAAATGGGGCAGCAGCCTTGCCTGTTGCCACCACGGATCTTTGGGCAAGGGCGTCAATCCTGCCGCCAGCACCAGCAAAGCGATAATGGCCGCGCCCCGCGTCAGCCCAAACACCATGCCCAGCAACCGGTCGGTGCCGGTCAAGCCGGTGTAGTCCACCAGGTACGACGCGAGGATGCCCACCAGTCCGCCCAGCAGCAGGGTAGTGAGAAACAGGCCGCCGAAGGCCGCCGCGATCCGCAGCGACGGAATTTCGATGTAGGGAGTCAGATATGCAGCGCCATCCTCGGCGAACAGGAACGCGATGGCGATGGCGGCGATCCAGGTCGTCAGCGAGATGACCTCGCGTAATAACCCACGCCACAGACCTATCAACGCCGACAGGGCGATGAGGATGATAATGAAGTAATCCGCCCAGTTCATACGCTGTTGCGCGCCGCTCCGAATCGTGTACCCATGTCTGCGCTTCCTGCTGATGGTCTGCAAAAAAGCATCTTAGCAGAATCGCATATTGGCGAAAAATGTGAGGATTTGCCGCCGGATCATCGCCAGATGCGCACCCGGTACATGGGTCGGCCATTGACCATAATTGACTCAACGGCGGCCCGGATATTCTGGCTGCGGTAGTAGTCGCGCAGGGCGCTGGCGTTCTCCTGCAACGCATAGCTGCCCGCTACGGTGCCGCCGCTGGCCGGCGGCGGCGCAGGCTGCGATTGAGGGGGGGCGCTGGCCGTGGGTGGCCGAGCTGCGGGCCGCGAGGACGCCGTGGATTCGGCGCGGGAGATCAACTGAATCCTGGGCAGGCTGTTCGCGGGTTGGGCGGGAGCTGCGCCGATTTGAGCGGGTTCCCCGGATTTTGCCGTGGCATGGGTGGCTTCGGCTTGCGCCGCCTTGCGGGCGGCTTCGGCCTGGTGGCCGGCGGCGGCCATCAGCGTCTCGTGGTAATCGAGCGAGATCACGTCGAGGATCAGCCGCTCCAGCGTCGGGTGCTCGGCGCGCAACATCGACTCCGTGCAGCCCGTGCATTCCTGGAAATGCAGCCAGATCACCGAGGGTCGCTTCTGCGTCGCAATCGCTTCGGCCACGGCAGCATCGGCGCCCTGCGGCAAGCCAAGGCTCGCCGCCATGCCGGTACAGAACTGGAGGAACTCGCGCCGCGACAGCCCGAGCCGCTCGCTTGCTGCCGTAACGACCCGGCTTCCCTGCAGTTTCAGCAGGCTTGTGTTTGCCATCCTTCCCTCCCCTCCTGATGCGCTCGACCGTCGGTCGGGACGTTGCCGTTTCGGCTCGACGACAGGGCGCGCTCCTTGTCGTGACCTCTGCGCACACAAGAAGCGTGCCAGAGCGGAAAACGTCAATAAAAGAGCCTGCTATGACGAGACCATGAAAGTCGCAGGAATAGATTGCTTAGCGATTGTGCGACAAAATGGAAACCTTGTTTCCAGTCGGCACCTCGTCGGCTACTCTGGCTTGCGTTGCAGCGGAGTCTCCTGGCAGTGCTGAAGCTCCGGCACAATCAACGCCTCTGGCCGTCAGCGCCAAGGCCAAGCTTTGGGCATGCTTCTGTGCGGGCAGGAGTTCTCTATTGATCTTCTGGATCGAATCCGGGCGGTCGCGTGCCGAATTTCGCCTCGCACGTGCTCGGACTCGTCGAGTCGGCGCTGCGCGGCCCCAGGAAGATCGTTACGTCCATACCCTCAAGCACGGCCGTATCGAATTTCTGCAAAGACGCTATCACGATTGAGCGGCTTTGCGCCGCGGCGCGAAATCTCGCGCGCCACGGCTGTCGACGCGACGCAAGGCTTGCTCGTCCGCCGCGACTGTTGTAGCCTTAGTCCAGTAAGTTAGTCCATATGAGGTGGTCAATGGCGGTGATCGTCAACGTACACGAAGCGAAGACTCAGAGGTTGTGAATTTTTCGT
>DEHY01000202.1 GCA_002352185.1 Competibacteraceae bacterium UBA2788 | reverse complement strand
AACCCGCCTCCGGGCCATACCGGCTACGATTCGATCCATGGAACCGATAGCGTAGAATTCCTGAAGCATGGGCATAAACGCCCATGGACACCGATGGCGGACCTTGATTGGGGAGTATCGTGGCATGCAGAAAACCAGCGACAACACGAGTAAAGACACGATAGAGGATGAGGCTTCCAGCCCACCCGCCGCCGCGCCGCTCTCCCATTATGTAGCCGTGGGCGCATCGGCGGGTGGGCTGGAAGCCATTGAATCGTTCTTCAGCCACATGCCGCCCGACAGCAGCCTGGGTTTCATCGTGATCCAGCACCTCTCGCCCGACTACAAGAGCCTGATGGTCGAGCTGCTGTCGAAAAAAACCGCCATGCCGGTTCATCGGGCTGAAGATGGCATGATGGTGCTGCCCAACAATGTCTACCTGATCCCGCCCAAGAAGAATCTCACCATTTTCCACGGCAAACTGCTGCTGAGCGATCAGGATCGCAGTCCGGGCATCAATCTGCCCATTGATGTATTTCTGCGCTCCCTGGCCGAAGATCAGGGCGAAAAGGCCATAGCCATCATCCTCTCCGGCACCGGCAGCGATGGCGCCAGGGGGGTGCGCGTCATCAAGGAATATGGCGGCATGGTCATGGTCCAGGATGAGGAAAGCGCCAAATTCGATGGCATGCCCCGGGCCGCCATTTCTACCGGTCTGGCGGATTTCATCCTGCCGCCGGATCAGATGCCGGTTCAATTGCTGTCTTTCGCCAAGCACCCGTACACCACCAAGGTCGAGCGCTCCGAAACCCTGTTAAGCGACGAGCAGGGATTGACCCGGGTATTCGCCATGCTGCGGGAGAAATGCAAGGTCGATTTCACCTTCTACAAGCCCAGCACCGTCACCCGGCGCATTGAGCGCCGCATGACCATCAATCAGACCGACGACATTCAGGACTATGTGGCCTACCTGACCAACAATCCCGGCGAGGTGGTGGCGCTGTACCGTGAACTGCTGATCGGAGTCACCAGCTTCTTCCGTGACCAGGGCGCCTTCGACCGCATGGAACAGTTCGGGATGCCGGAAATCTTCAAAAACGCCAACAGTCGGGAAATCCGCTTCTGGGTGGCCGGTTGCTCCACCGGTGAGGAGGCCTACAGCCTGGCGATTCTGGCCCGTGAGTGCATGGAAACGCTGGGCGTCTCCCACGACGTAAAAATCTTTGCCACCGATATTGATCGCAACGCCATTCATTACGCGGCCAACGGCGCCTATCCCGAAAGCATCGCCGCCGACATTTCACCCCAGCTGCTGGCCAAGTATTTCTATAAGAACGAGGATAATTTCCAAATCGCCCGCACCATCCGGGAAATGGTGGTGTTCGCCCAGCACAACCTGATCAAGGATCCGCCCTTCACCAATATCACCCTGCTCAGTTGCCGCAACCTGCTGATCTATCTACAACCGATCCTGCAACGCAAGGTCCTCGAATTTTTCAATTTTTCTCTCAATGCCGGTGGATTGTTGCTATTGGGCACCAGCGAAACCACGGGTGAAATGGCCGACTATTTCGAGGTGCTGGACTCGAAATGGAAGCTCTACCGCTCCAAAGGCCGCCTTAAACCGCTGGCTGACGCTGCTCACCTGCTGTCAGTGACGGACACCCGCACCCGCGATCTGCGAGGTCAGTTCGCCGGCGCCCGCCGCAGCCTGCGTTTCAGCGAAGAGGAGCGGGTGCTGGAGCGCTTTTTGGAGGCCGTTGCCCAGGACTACATCCCGCTGGCGGTGATCGTCAACACCCAACTGGAAGTCCTGCATGTCCTGGGTGATGTGGGGGACTACTTCAAACTGCCCTCAGGCAAGGTGGTCAACGATATTTCCAAAATGGCGGTGCGGGAACTGTCCATTCCGCTGACTACCGGCATTCAAAAAGTCTTCCGCCAGCGCCAGGAATTGCGTTTCACCAACATCCGCCTGCCCCGGGACGGCGGCGCCCGGCTGGTGGACTTGCGCATCCGGCCCCTGCCCGAAAAGCGCGGGCAGGAATCGCTGGCGGCGGTTTTTATCGGCGAGGCGAAAAAAACCGCATCGACCGAGTCGGAACACACGATTCAAGCCTACGACCTGTCGCGGGAAGCCGAAGAACGGTTGCGCGATCTGGAGCAGGATCTGCAATTTACCCGCGAGAACCTGCAAGCAACGATTGAGGAGCTGGAAACGTCCAACGAAGAGCTTCAGGCGACCAATGAAGAACTTCTGGCCAGCAATGAGGAACTTCAGTCCACCAATGAGGAGCTTCAGTCCACCAATGAGGAACTGTTCACTGTCAATACCGAGTATCAGACCAAGATCATTGAGCTGACCGAGCTGAACAACGATGTGGACAATTTGCTGAGCGCCACCCAGATCGGCCAGCTCCTGCTGGACGAGAACCTGGAGGTGCGGCGCTTTTCGCCCCGGGTCGCCGATATCTTCAAGCTGCTGCCCAGCGACGTCGGTCGGCCCATCACGCATATTTCGCATTATCTGGCGGATTGTGATCCCATTGATGTGGCGCGGGATGTCCAAGCCACCAGTCAGCCGCAGGAGCGCGAGGTTCACACTCAGGATGGCCGCTGGTATCTGATGCGGGTGGCCCCCTACGCCGTGGGCCCGACAGCCTTCTCCGGCACAGTGGTTTCCTTTGTGGATGTGACCAAAGTCAAGGAGGTCCAACTGACCTTGGCCGAGCGGGAAACTTCCTTCAAGGAGATCACCCAAAAGACCCGCTTGGGCGCCTGGTATTTCATCCCCGCCACCGGGGAGTTGCGCTGGTCCGACGAGACGTTCCGCATCCACGAAATCGCCTTGGGCCACCAGCCGCAACCCGAACAAAGCATGAGTTTCTACCTGCCGGAATATCGCCCCATTATCGCCGAAGCCTTCCGTCGCGCCTGCCAGGAGGGTGTGTCCTACGACCTGACCCTGGAAATTGCTACCGCCAAGGGTAATCGGCGCTGGGTGCGCACCATCGGCTGGCCGGTGATGCGGGATGGGCGGGTCGTCAAACTGTCGGGCGCTTTTCAAGACGTTACCGAAGCCCGGCTGGGTCAGGAGGTGCTGCGGGAGCGCAGCGCACGCCATCACGAGTCACCCCGGTCGAACAAACCAACTGGAGAGGATGAATGACCTCCTACGCTCCCGCCTGCGCAGGGGCAGGTTCCAAGAAGCCGTCAATTTGAGCATGGCGATAATGGCCAAGCCTGGCAAAAGTTCGGTTCTTCGGGGATTCTTGTGGAAAGCGGGGGTCAGCTCTCTATGGATATAAGAGGCTGTATAAAAACAAATCTTTGATCTGCATAATATTACAGCCAGATCAAAACCGGCTGGAAACCGGTTCCACGCTAAGTTTTGCTTCAAAATCAATGGCGAGTTTTTTGACAGTCTCTTACTCGCCTTTTGTGGGTTTTCTTATAGCAACCCGGTAACTTCAGGATTACGCGGTTGCTACCGTTTCGCTTGCAGATAGGGCATGTAATGTTTATCGCTTTTCTGAATGTGATTGGTAATCCAGTCCTTGAGAAAACGCATCACTTTCATATTTAGATGCTGGCTGCCGCTATTGAACTTTTCCTGAAGTTCCGTTGCCTGCTGCACCAGATCAGCGTGCTTTGCCTTATGCTCTATGATATTCGGATAACGACAAGCCTCCATCCGCTCTTCTTCATAACTGAAGTGTTCCACGGTGTACTCAATCAGCCGGTTAAACAGATTTCCCATGGCGGATTGGGTTTGTCCCTTGAGCATGGCGTTATGCAGATCATTGATCATGTCGATCAGCTTCCGATGCTGCTTGTCGATATCCGGGTCGGCCACGCTCAGTGCGTCGTTCCAAGTAAGCAAGACGGCCTGGCCGCCTGCGCTGCCTACTTTGCTCCCAGCCGATAACTTGCTTATCGGCTGGGTTTTCTCCCGCTTGAATCCGCTGCGTTCCACTGTTCGGGGGTGCGCAGCCGGAGTTAATACGGTTTTGTCCAGCTTGAAAAAGCTCATCATCCCTTGCAGTTCCCTGGCCTGATCGCCCATGGCGTGGCTGGCGGCGGCGGTTTGTTCGAC
>DEHY01000033.1 GCA_002352185.1 Competibacteraceae bacterium UBA2788 | reverse complement strand
TCACCTCAGTGAGCCACTACCGATTTGATAAAATTGGCGCGTCCACTGCGGATTGCGCAGCGTGTAAAATGGATAACAGGGGGAATTGATAACCGCAATTCAGGCATGTTCTGGCTGCTGCATAAAGCGGCGTGGTGCATTGCGGGCAATTTTTCATCGGAATTTCGCCCGGCGATATTTCGCTCGGCAATGTTGTTTTTTTCTGCATCCGAATCTGATCGACCGGGCCGTGTTCAGCAATCACCCCGGCAAAATCGAGAATCAGCGCGTCCTTTTTATCGGGGGCTAGGCGAAAGGCGCGGCCAACCTGTTGGTAATAGAGACCGGCGCTTTTGGTGGGACGTAACAGGGCGACCAGATCAATACCGGGGAAGTCAAAGCCTTCACTCAGGATATTGACGTTGCATAGCGCCCGCTCCGTGCCGCCCTTGAGCTTCTTGAACGCCTCTTGCCGCGCCAGCCCGTCGCCGGCGTTAATGGCGCGAGCGTCCTGGGTGTCTTCGGCCAGGCGGTAGAACGGCACGTAGAAATCCCGCTCCCAAGCGGCGCGTTCCTTCCCGTCAATCAGCCCGGCCTGTTCGGCAATGTCCATCACCGATTTCTGCAAGGCGGCGAATTCGCGCAGCGCCTGGCCGTAGACGTTCGACCGTTTGCGGCCATCGGCCATCTCGCCCTGATTGAGGGTCTTGAGCGCGGCAATGTCGGCGGCGGTGAACAGCCGCTCGCGGCCTTCCTGCTGGAGCCGATCCGCTCGCCAGCCCGCCACCCACTTGAGAAAGTCGTCGGCTTCGCTCCCCAGCGGTTCCAGAATCTGCTGCAACCCCTTGGAACCGGGAATCACGTCCAGCGCCCCGTCGGCATCCATCTTCAGCGCCGCTTCATGCAGCAGCAGATGCATCGGTCCATCCACCGACCGCGCCAGCCGCGCCTTGACCCAACTGGCGGCGGCGGTGTCGTTCTCCACCACGTCATAGCCATAGGCTTGTCGGTCTAAATCCAGCAGCGCCGCGTGATGGTCGGCCACCGCCTGGCGCAGCTTCAGGCCGAGCCGATCCGTCAGTCCGGCAAAGCGCGCCCGCCACGACTGCGGCGGACGTTGGCCGATCTTGTCCAGCGCCGCCTCCAGCTCCGCCGAGTAGGCGCGGGCAAAGCGTTGCGCGGATTCCGTTGCCTCAAACTGCGGCTCGCCATTGGCGTCTATCGCGTGCGAGACCTCGCCGTTGAACTTTTGCCAGCCGTGATGGACAATATGATCAAGCGAGGCAGTAGCAGGCGGGTTGCCCGCAGCCGCAAGGTGTGCCGTGCCCGATTCACCGGCTGCCTCGCTGACTTCCGAAAGTTCATGATCGTAAAACTTGCGTCGTATCCCCCCATCTTCGATTTCCCGCACCGCCAGTTTGACGTAGTACGGCTTTCCATCCAGCTTGGCCTTGGCAACGTAGTACCGATACCCCAATACATTTTTGCTTCTACGCTTCTCGGTTTTTTCATCCGGCGCGGATCGTACAAAATGACTGTTCTCGATGAGTTGGCCGAGTGCAGGAAGTATCCGCATTTTCTGGATACCCGCGTACTTACTGACCGATTCCTTCAACCCCGCCATCGAAATCCAAATCTGATCGCCGTTGCTGGCGTTAAAGGAGCGAGGAGAAATCTCATCCTCCTTATTTGTTAACAATCTCCACTTGGCTTCTGCCAGCGCCAGATGCCGAGCATCGGATAACGGCAACGTCTCGGCCAGCTTGAAATCAACCGGAACCGATGTCAGCGCATCAATCGCCCGTTGATGCGCAGCGTACTCCCAGTCCCCAAACTCGCGTTTGAAGTTCTCGGTGCGCACCTGCACCCACTGCCGCTCGGTCAGCTTCGTCGGCTGACCGTTGGGCGCTTTGAGCCAGCCCGGCACCTTGGTTCCATCCGGCAAGGTATAGCGGGCCACCACCGCATCATACTGACGCTGCGCTTCAGCGGTATCCGCCACCGGGGGCGACGGTTCCCGCCCCGGGAGGGCCTGGGCGTAATAAATCCGCTTCAGTTGCGGGTCTAGTCCGAGAGGACCGCTTTGTCGTGCAAACGCTCCCAGAATATCTCGCCATCCTTCTCGGCCTGCGCCTTGTACCAGGGAATCGACGAGTACGCTTCTTTTAAGCGTTGTTGGGCCCGCTTGCGCCGCTCGCGCTCCTGCGGACTGAGCGAGTTCTCTGAACAAATCTTCCGTAAACTCATTTCCGCTTGCACCAATGAATCGTCGTTGTCCGAAGTCATAACGAATCCCCTTCAGTTTTGGAACAGCCTGATAGATCAGATCATGCGAGCGCCGGATCATCTGGGCCAGATTATAGCCGTGCTGGTCGATTTTCCACGGAAGGTTCTGGTCGGGATGCGGCAGGAGAAAGTCGGTGGTTCCAAACTTCAGCGCCAGCGCAATCAGATGTTCCAGCCGACGGGCTTTTCCCGCCGCAGTGATGCCGTTCGGATCGCCGATAAAGATCAGGCCATTGTTGTGGGCATAGGTTCCCACCAGTTGATACAGCAGGCTGCCAAAGCTCTTGCCTTTTTCCAGGCCGCTGGCGTCGATGTACAGCTCTCGCCCGTTCTTCTTCAGAATCACATCCGCCGTAGCGCCATCCGGCATGGTCACTTCCCACGACTGTTTCAGCGCGTGAGTGGCCCGCAACGGATTGTCCTTGCGCGCATTGGGCGGCGTCACCTGGAGTTCGCGGCTCAACTCCGCCGCAATCTCGGCCATCCCCTTGGCGCTGGATTTGCCGTACTGAAACAGGTCGGGATTGCCCGACAGCATCCTGAGCGCCGCCACCGCGTACTCGAACTTCTGAGCATCGGTCAGCGCGTTCCAGTGTTCCGGGGACAGTCCATAGCGAAGATCGGCGGCGTCGTTACGGGTAAAAGCGTCCACATCGGTCGCCAGCGGCTCGCCATTGGCGTCAACGACTTTGGAAGCCCCGTTATTGACGGTATTGAGAATTTGGACTACCTTTGCATTGAAGCCCGCCTGTGGGGCATTCCGGTCAACGGGTGCCCGCTCAATCTCGCTTTGCGGGGCATCCAGCGCGGGCTTTGCCGTTTCCAGCGTTTCGACTGAGTAAATGGGATTGGGCTGTTTGTCGCTGACGGTTTCCTTAACGGTCAACTTGACGGCCACTACCCCATCTGGCGTCACCATCGGCGCCACATAGCGCCGGATCGCCCGAATGGTGGGCTCCCCTCTTTTATCCGGGTGGCTCTGATCGAGTTCTGCGTGTAAGAACAACTGATCAAGGTTCGCAATCGCCAGCGCATGATCGTAAGCATTGGTGGATTTAGCCGCTGCGCTCTGGCTGGTCATCTTCGCCAGATTTCCATTCGATACCTCAGCCGTTAACCCTGTGGCGTTATTGGTCAGCGGTTTGCCGACAAAATCACGCGCTGCCAACTTCGCCGCATCGAAGGTAGACGCTGCGCGCCGAGGTGTTGCGTGACTGACCGCTTCCCAATCCCCAAACCACGCCTTAAACGCGGGCGTGCGCACCTGCACCCACTGCCG
>DEHY01000068.1 GCA_002352185.1 Competibacteraceae bacterium UBA2788 | reverse complement strand
GTTGCCGCAGGTCACCAGCGTCAGCCGCGACAGCGTCGGGTCGTCGGTTGGCGCGACCGTCAGGCTCTCGATGTTGTAGCCACGCGCCGAGAACAGATTGGCCACCCGCGACAGGGCGCCCGCTTCGTTCTCCATCAGGATGGAAATCAAATGACGATTGTTGTTGTTCACAGCAGCACCATCCCTTCGTCGTGAGTCGACACCATCTCATCCCGTTCGGCCAGCAGCATCTCGTTCTGGCCGCCGCCGGAGGGAATCATCGGGAACACGTTCTCACTTTGATCGGTGATGAAGTCAAGGAACACGGTGCGATCCTTCATCGCAAAGGCCTCGCGCAGCGCGCCTTCCACATCGCCCGGCTTCTCGATCCGCATTCCGACATGACCGTAAGCCTCGGCCAGCATCACGAAGTTTGGCAAAGCCTCCAGATAGGTCATGCTGTAGCGCTTCTGATAGAAGAACTCCTGCCACTGCCGCACCATGCCGAGATAGCCGTTGTTCAGGTTCACGATCTTGACCGGGGTGTGGTACTGCTTGATGGTTGAAAGCTCTTGCAGCATCATCTGGATGCTGCCATCGCCGGTAATGCAGGCTACATCCTGATCAGGGAAGGCGAGCTTGGCGCCCATCGCCGCCGGCAGCCCGAAACCCATGGTGCCCAGCCCGCCGGAGTTGATCCATTGCCGCGGACGGTCGAAATGATAGTACTGCGCCGCCCACATCTGATGCTGACCCACATCGGAGGTGATGATGGCCTTGCCCTCGGTGACCTGGTACAGCTTCTGGATCACATACTGCGGCTTGATCACCGTGTCACTGTTCTTGTAGTGCAGCGATTTAACGTCGCGCCACTCATCAATCTGCCGCCACCAGCCCGCCAGCGCTTCGGCGTCGGGCTTGAGCTTGTCGTCGCGGATTACGCTGATCATCGCCCGCAGTACGCTCGGCACCGAGCCGACGATGGGGATATCCACCTGGACATTCTTGGAGATCGACGACGGGTCGATGTCCACATGCACGATCTTCGCGGTCGGGCAGAANNGCTTCATAGGTGCCATGCATCCCCAACATGCCGATGAACTGGCGGTCGGTGGCTGGATAGGCGCCCAGCCCCATTAGCGTATTCGTGATCGGATAACCCAGCAGTTGGGTGAGTTCGACCAGCTCCGGCGAACCGTCGCTCAGAATCACCCCGCCGCCGGTGTAGATCATGGGCCGCCTGGCCGACAGGATCAAATCCACCGCCTTGCGAATCTGGCCGGCGTGACCCTTAACCGTGGGGTTGTAGGAACGCAGCTTGACTTTCTTGGGATAGTGGTACTCCGCCTTGGAGATAGTCACATCCTTGGGCAAATCAATCAGCACCGGGCCAGGCCGACCGGTGCTGGCGATATAGAACGCTTTCTTGATGGTTTCAGCGAGTTGCCTGATGTCTCTGACCAGGAAATTATGCTTGACACAGGGCCGGGTAATGCCGACCGCGTCCACTTCCTGAAAGGCGTCATTACCGATCAGCGCGGTGGGCACCTGGCCGGAGAACACCACCAGCGGAATCGAATCCATATAGGCATTGGCGATGCCGGTAACTGCATTGGTGAGGCCGGGGCCGGAGGTCACCAGCGCGACGCCCGTTTTGCCGCTGGCGCGCGCATAACCATCGGCGGCGTGAAGGGCGGCCTGTTCATGCCGAACCAGCACATGTTTGATGTCGTCCTGGGCGTACAGGGCGTCGTAAATGTGCAGCACGGCGCCGCCTGGATAACCGAACATGCACTGGACGCCTTCTTCCTTGAGGCAGCGGACTAAAATTTCAGCACCCGTTATAAGTTCCATAAGCATTGACTCCTCATGGCGATGGGGGTTGGGAAAACGCGATCCGGCAAGACCAATAGTCGCCGAAATACGGGTGTATCATGGCCGGGTCCGTGAGGTAGCATGGCCGGGGTCGCAACTGAGCGGGATGACCGCCGTGCGGCGGGGGGTAGCACCCGGGGGGCGCAACCCGTCCTGATAATCGCCGGTACTCGTTAGGCGCAAGTTTTGCGGACTGGCTATACTACACAACTTTATTTTTCAGCAAAATCCCGTTGCGATGCTGGGCGGCGCCTGCTCCCGGATAGCGCGGGTCGGAGAATCCCATGTTGAAGCAAGCGTTACTGCTATTGGCAGTCAGTTGCTGCGGGGCAGCGGTCATCGCTCAAACCCCACCCCAGCAAACCATCTACAAGTGGACTGATGATCAGGGCAAGCTCCAGTATTCCGAAGTGCCGCCGCCCACGGGCGTTGCTTATGAGGCGGTGCGCAAACCGGGCGTAGCCATACAGGGCGAATCCGCCCTGAGCAGTCAGCAGGCTAGGGAACGGGAGGAATTGGCCCGGCAGGAGGCTGAGCGCAAGCAGCAAGCGGAGAAAATCCAGCAGGAAGCGCAGGATCAGCGCGTCAAAAATTGCGAAATCGCCAAGAAAAACGTCCAGGTGCTGCAAGGCGACAGCCAGATTGTGAAAACCGACGCCTCAGGCCAAAAGGTGGTGATTGACGCGCAGCAGCGCGAAGCAGAGTTGAAGAAGGCCCAGAAAGACGCCGACTATTTTTGCAATCCCTGACCCGTTGCCGCCGCACAAGGCTGATTCATGCGCGTATCCCGCTTTCCGCTGTTCACCGTCAAGGAAACCCCGGCTGATGCCGAGGTTATCAGTCATCAACTCATGCTGCGGGCCGGCCTGATCCGCAAGCTCGCTGCGGGCGTCTACACCTGGCTGCCGCTGGGCCTGCGCGTGCTGCGCAAGGTTGAAGCGGTGG
Organism: Competibacteraceae bacterium UBA2788; assembly: GCA_002352185.1. Taxonomy (GTDB): domain Bacteria; phylum Pseudomonadota; class Gammaproteobacteria; order Competibacterales; family Competibacteraceae; genus Contendibacter. The sequence continues at coordinate 4,434 of DEHY01000068.1, read as the reverse complement.
TGCGGGAGGAGATGAACCACGCCGGCGCGCTGGAGTTGTTCATGCCCGCAGTACAGCCCGCCGAGCTGTGGCAGGAATCCGGCCGCTGGCGGCAATACGGCCCGGAGCTGCTGCGGATCAAGGACCGGCATGAGCGCGAGTTCTGCTTCGGTCCGACCCACGAGGAAGTGATCACGGACGTGTTCCGCCGCGAAATCAAGAGCTACAAACAACTGCCGATCACGCTCTATCAGATTCAGACCAAGTTCCGCGATGAAATCCGTCCGCGTTTCGGAGTGATGCGGGCGCGGGAATTCCTGATGAAGGACGCCTATTCGTTCCATCTCGATCCGGCATCGTTGCAGGAAGGTTATCAGGCGATGTACGACGCCTATTCGCGCATTTTCACCCGGCTGGGGTTGACGTTTCGGGCCGTGCTGGCGGATTCAGGCAGCATCGGCGGCAGCCGTTCGCAGGAATTTCATGTATTGGCCGATTCCGGCGAGGATGCTATCGCCTTTTCCACCGGCAGCGATTACGCCGCCAATGTCGAACTGGCCGAAGCGTTGGCGCCGGCGGGCGAGCGTCCCGCGCCGGGTGAAACCATGACCCGCGTATCGACGCCGGGGATCAAAACCATTGCCGAGTTATGCGCTTTCCTGCGCATTCCCGCCGAGCGCACGGTAAAGGCGGTAGTGGTCGAGGGCGTGGATGAACAGCCGGTGTTGTTGCTGGTGCGCGGCGATCACGAGGTGAACGCGATCAAGGCCGAGAAGCTGCCGCAGGTGAAAACACCACTGGTTTTCGCCGGCCCCGACGCGATTCGCGCTGCATTTGGAGCCAGTCCCGGCTCACTGGGCGCGGTCGGCTTCTCTGGCGTGATCATTGCCGACCGCACCGTGGCGAAGATGGCTGATTTTGTCGCGGGCGCCAATGCCGACGACTGGCATTTCACCGGCGTCAATTTCGGTCGTGATTGCCCGGAGCCCGAGGTGGCCGATCTCCGCAGCGTGGTCGAGGGCGATCCCAGCCCGGATGGATGCGGCGCGCTGGCGATAGCCCGTGGCATCGAGGTGGGTCATGTTTTCCAACTGGGCCAAAAGTACAGCGCCGCTCTGAACGCTGCGGTGCAGGGCGAGGATGGTCAGCCCGTGATCGTGACCATGGGTTGCTATGGGATCGGCGTGTCGCGGGTGGTGGCCGCCGCCATCGAACAGAACCACGACGAGCGCGGCATCATTTGGCCGGGGGCGATGGCGCCGTTCCAGGTGGTGGTTCTGCCCATTGGCGCTGGCCGTTCCGCCGCCGTGCGCGAGGCTGCCGAGGTTCTGTATCGCGATCTGTTAGCCGCCGGCATTGATGCATTGCTGGATGACCGCGATGCCCGACCTGGCGTCATGTTCGCGGATATGGAGCTGATCGGCATTCCGCATCGGGTGGTGATCAGCGAGCGCAACCTCGCCGCCGGTCAAGTGGAATATCGTGGACGACGCGATCCGGACAACACGCTGGTGGCGCACGCCGAGCTGCTGGATTGGCTGCGGAAGCGGTTGGCAGCGGCGGGATGAAGCGGTGTCCCTGTGCAGAGTTATCCACAAAACCTGTGGATAACTCTGTGGATAACTTTTGCGCAGCGCAGATAACTGTGTGTTGCCATTGGCAGAATGACAGTTTGATGAACTTTTAACCATTGCATATTTATGATTGTTTTCAGTGAGTTGTGTATAACGCTTGGAATCTGGAGAAGATTTTTGGGTGGATTGTGAGAGAACAGCGCCCAGCGGGAGACCGTTCACAGGCCTGTGGATAAATCAAGCCCGATACAAAATAAAACCGACTTCACTCAGTCAACCCGGAAGCCGTGAACATCCTGATAAGGCAGCGTTTCGCAGTGGACGTCGCTCACCCGCGCAAGCTGCGGGCCTTGCCACAACCAGTTGCGCAAGGCGACGACGGCGCTTTCCTCGCCGCACGCCAGCACTTCCACCCGCCGATCCGGCAGATTGCGAACATAACCGTTAACGCCCAGATTCAGGGCTTTTTCGGCGGTGGCGTAGCGGAAACCGACGCCCTGAACACGGCCAGTCACATAACAGCGCAGACACAGGTTTTTCAAGAAACCTCCTGATGATCGGGGAGCGTGGGGGCGATCAGCGCGCCGATCTGCCCGATTGCTCCAGTTCGGTCAGCCGCTGGGTGAGCAGAGCGGTGTTCACAGCGCCCAAATGCGCGCCAACCCGTTGGCCGGCTGGGGAAATAAAAAACGTGGTGGGCAGTCCCTTAATCTCGAAACCAGGCACAGGCTGGCCGCCGCTCAGCGCAACAGGGAAGGTGACGCCCAGCCGCGCCAGGAAGGGCCGGATCTCGCGGGCGGTGATCTCCTCAAAATTGACGCCGATGACCACGGCGCGAGCGTAGTGGGCTTCGTGGAACGCTTGCAGATCGGGCATTTCCAGCAGGCAGGGCGCACACCAGCTTGCCCAGAAGTTGACGATCACCCACCGGCCACGAAAATCGGCGAGTTGCACCGGTCGGTTGTCGAGATCAGGCAGGGTGAAGTTAACGCCCTGCGCTTTGACGGGATGAGCCAGCGCCAGCAACGCCAGCGCCAGGCAGATGCCCAGTCGGGACAGGCAGCGTGTGTTGAAGGCGGGCATGTTCAAGCCGGTGGTGTGAATCTAGGGAGGAAGATGGAGGGTGGCGGTCGCCCGCTCGCGGGCCTTGATCGCTTCATCGCGAGCGTCCAGGGCATGTTGTCGGGCATTGTCGTAAGCGCCGGCTTCCAGACGGGTTTGTGCTTCCTGCAACAAGCGTCGAGCCGCCAGCAGGGTATCGGGAGCGCGTTGCGCGGCGCCAGCCGCCTCGGCTGAATAGATCGCCTGGCGGGCGTCGCTCATCTCCTGCACGGGCGCGCTGGCGCAGGCCGTCAGCACCAGCGTGATAGCGGTGAGCCGAATCCGCGTTGCAAGTAATCGCGTCAAAGAAAGATAAGCCACTGGGGTCACCGCGTTTGATGGATGCGGAGTTGAAACTGAAAGAATTATATAACACCGGATCGCATCCGATGGCAGGCTCCCGGTTGAAATGACGATCCAGAGGCGATGAGTCTGGCTGATGAATCCGGCTAACGCAGCGTTGCCGGGTTGCGCGTGAAGTTTGATCAATGGCCTTGAGAGAGACGGAAGTGGCGGAAATTCTGGTTCTGTATTACAGCCGCACCGGGGGCACTGCTGAAATGGCGCGGCAGGTTGCTCGAGGGATAAATGAGATAGAAGGTATGACCGCGCGGTTGCGCACCGTGCCGCCGGTTTCAACGGTCTGCGAGGCGGTCGAGGACGAGATTCCGGCGGCGGGTCCACCCTACGCCAGCCTGGATGATTTACGGGAGTGCGCCGGACTGGCGCTGGGCAGCCCGACCCGCTTCGGCAACATGGCGGCTCCGCTCAAATATTTTCTGGATTCCACCGGCGGGCTCTGGCTGGCGGGAACGCTGTCCGGCAAGCCGGCGGCGGTATTTACCTCGGCTTCGACCTTGCATGGCGGTCACGAATCTACCCTGCTGACCATGATGATGCCGCTGTTGCACCATGGCATGTTGCTGGTAGGGGTGCCTTTCACTGAGACGGCGCTGAGCGAAACGCGGGGGGGTGGCACACCCTATGGTCCAAGTCACTGGTCGGGGCGGGAATCCCGTGTGGCGCTCAGCGTCGAGGAGAAACAAATCTGTCGTGCGCTAGGCCGACGACTGGCGGGAATCGCACAGCGACTGGGGATCTGTTGATGAATTCGATTTGGCGGAAGGTTGCATTGACTGGCTACTTTGGCTTGTTCTGGTTGCTGTTGTTTTGGTTTGCCTGGCTGGAGCCGCCGGATCGAGCGCCGGTCGCGCTGGTATTGATCCTGCTGGTGGGGCCGCTGCTGTTTCCTTTGCGTGGTCTGTTGCATGGGCGACTCTATACCCATGCCTGGACTTGTTTCCTGGCGCTGTTCTATCTCGCAGTCGGAATTTTTTACGCTGCGGGGCCGATGGCGCAGCCCTGGCTGGCCTGGCTGGACATCGGTTTTAGCGGGCTGCTGTTTTTAGGCGCTGTCCTGTATGTCCGAACTGGCGCACAGCGGACAACCCGATAGCGCGTTGACAATGGCACGCAAAAACTATCGAGCTGGCTCGACCCCACGCGGGCGCGTTGCGCCCTCAAACGGTTATGGACTATCATGAATNNGGTTCTCCCGCCAAACGTTCTGCGATGTTCCTGCCGGCGGCGCTGGTTATAGCCGCGCCGCCGGCGCCGCCGGTTTCAATGGCGGCTCGTATCGGTTCCCCCGCGACGACAAGCTGTGAACCCCGTCAGGCCCGGAAGGGAGCAGCGGCAGCAGTGGCATCGGGCGCCGGGGTGTGGCTGGTAGGAGTCGCCACCCTTCTGACCCGCTTGGGGTTTTTAACTGTTGCTTGTA
>DEHY01000200.1 GCA_002352185.1 Competibacteraceae bacterium UBA2788 | reverse complement strand
ACTTTTTACAGGACTACCAAAATTTGATGTGGGTACAGTTAACGGATTTTCGAGTTTTGTACCCACATCGATTTTGTATCCGGTCCCCATGTGGGTACAGGGTTTATCCGCTTCCTGACTAGATGTACCCACGTACCCATATGTACCCACATCGCGTGCGTATGAAGATTTCCAGTAGCGTTGCTTAACAGTCCTGTTTTTATCCAGCCAGCGCCGCGCTTCCTCATAGCCGCTCGTCTTCAAGATGCTCGCCACGCGCCTTTGAGTGCCGGGGGTCTGTTGCACGCGCGGAATCTGCAAGCCATCCAGAATTTCAGCCGTCGTCACCAGCGTTCCGGCCGCGTTCATGTTCTCCACGATTCGCAAGACCGGGTCGGTCCAAACATCCTCGTCGTAATGCGCCTCGCGGACCCGCTCGGCCTGGGCCAGGGCGTTTTCGGCGGTGACGTGCCAGGGTTCGCCGTCTATCACCCGGCGGGCGGCTTCGCCCACCAGTTGCGGCAGCACGGCCTCCAGGCGGGGAATATCGATAGGGGAATCCAAGGTGACGGGCCACCATCGGCGATTGCCGGTAGGGTCCTTGAGAAAGTTCGGGTCATTGGTGGATCCGATAAAGCTGACGGTGCGGGGGAAGTCCTCGGCATGGCGGCCGAATTTCTCCCGGAAACGATCCTGCTTGCAGGCCACGAACGCCTTGACCGCTTCCACCTCGGCCTTGCCCATGCCGGCCAGTTCGGACAGTTCGGCGATGATGACGCCCCGAATCTGAATCTTCGCCTCGGCCGGGTTGTTGAGGTCAACCGAGTCGGTGAAGCTGTCGGGATGGATGCTGTCGGCGATGGCTTGGGCGGCGGTGGATTTCCGCCAGCCTTGCGGGCCACGCAACACCAGGACATCGTCGCGCTTACATCCGGGCATCAGTACTCGGGCGCACACGCCCTTGAGCCACGCCGAGCCGATTTCGCGCAGGTAATCGGCGTTGCTGTCGTTGGTCTTGGCGCTGAGGTACGCAGTCAACCAGCCTTCGAGCCGCGCCTCGCCATCCCAGCGGTCGGCCAATTCCCGCAACCGCTCCTGCGCTGGGTTGAAGGTGTGGCGATGCGCGACCGTCATGACGGCGAGATCGACCATGTCACGGCTGAACGCCACGCCGGCGGTGGCGTCCAGGTGCAGCATGGTTTCCGCCGTGTCGCAATCGCGCCAGGCGCCAGGTTGACCCTGGTAGGGTGTCGGCTGGCGCTTTTCGATGGTTTGGCGGAAGGCGTTGAAGCCGATAACCCCTCGCCACGGTGGGGCGCTCAGCATCGCCACCACGGTGGCCAGGGTTTTCTTGGGGCCTGACTCTTGGCGACCACTGTTTTGCAGCGTCGCCGGGTCCTGGGCAAGGTCCGGCACCGGGTCCGGGTCTGGCGCCGGGTCCGGGTCGGCCGACGGGTCGGCGGGAGGGTCTTCCGCCCGATCAGGCGGCGGCGCCGATTCGACCAGGGCCAGCAGCTCCTTCACCGAATGCTGTTCCAGGTAGTCGGACAGGTCGCCTTTATCCGGCAGATCGGGCAATTCCAGCCAGCGCAGGTCCTGCACCTTTCCGGTCAACTGGCGGGCGATATGCCGCATGTGGGCGCGGCCGGGGGCATCGTGGTCGGGGATCAGCACCACGCGGGCGGCGCCGGCCAACTGGGCGGTGTACTCCTTGCGCCATTTGGGCTTCTTGCCGGGTTCGGACGCGCCTTCCCAGTTGCAGGTTGCCACCAGTCCGCCGGTTGCGGCGCGGTCGGCGTCCTTCTCTCCTTCCACCACGAAGATCGTTTTGCCCTCGGCCTGGGCGGCGAGCAGTTCGGGCAGGCGATACAGCGGATATTCCGGCAGGTCGGGCCGCTTCCATTTCCAGTCCGCGCCGAGGGCCGGGCAGTGGCGAATGCGAAAATCCTTGGGTTCGTAGCGGACTTTCTCAAAGACCGTTTCGCCGGCCGCGTTGCGGTAAGGATAGGTGGCCACGATCCGCCGAACGGCGCGGGCCGGGGTTCCCTCCAAGCCCAGTCTGATGATGATGTCTTCGTACCGACAACCCGCATGACAGTTCATCAGCACGGCGTGTTGGTCGCCCTGGCGCACGCTCAAGCTGGGGGTGTGGGATGCGCCGTCGGCTTCATGGACCGGACAGCGGGCTTTGTAGTCATCACCCGACGGCACGGGGCGAAAGCCGGTCACTCGTTCCAGCGCGGCCAGGGTGGCGTTGAGGGGGGCGGTCATGGCGCCACCTCCGCATCTTGCGTCGTCAAGAGCTTTTCGGCGTGTTGGAGCGCGTTCGTTATCGATTGCAGGATGAGCCAGTACCCCATGTTGAAGCCTGATGGCATGAAGCCCTCTTCATCCAAAGAAATGACGCTCAACAGCGCCAGCACGGCTCGGACGTTGCGGATGATTCCAACCGGACTCTCGAATCCCGCGAGAATGTTAACGGGGGGAGTCGGTTCGGCGGGCGAGGTATTGCGGACTTTCTTACTCATGGCGCCACCTCCCCTGTCCGCTTCATCCTGTCGTTCAGGAATTTGTGCAGCGCATCATGCAGGTATTGGATGGTCTGCAACTCGGCCGCGAGCAGGTACGCCACTCCGTGAAGTTGATCGAATCCCAGGTCGATTCGGTAATGGTCCGCCTGGTCGAAAATGAACGCGAGGTGATCGGCGGCATTCTTGGCGCGGCCGATGCGCCAGTTCAGCTCATCCTGAAAGTTTTCGGCGGATAAAGAGGCCAGGGCGGCTTGAGCCAGGGCGCGGGCTACCGGGTTGCTGGCGCACGCGCAAGCAGGGGAAGGGACAGATTCATTGGTCATGACGGGACTCCTGAGTGCAGATTGGAGCCGCCGCTGCTCTTGCCACCGAGCGAGGGCGACGGATCGGGGAGGGATGGCAATACCGGACTCAGGAGCCGGCCAACCTTGCGGTTGCCCTCCACGATCCGCCAATGACGAACACGCGGGCGCAAAAAATGCGCCGGTGTCGCAAGCGGGCGCAGGTGCGCCTGAGTCGGTTCCGGTTGCCATACCGGGCCGGCGGCTTTCACGTCGGCAGGGGAAGTATAGGCCAGGGGCGGGCGGGCGCAAGGCATGGCGCGGTTTCCAGTAGGGGTGAAGTACTTGAGTGAAAACATGTCCGCTTACATCCATGTGTTCCTAGCGCCGCAAACCATGTGTCCGCTTACAAACAGCAGGATATTTTCACGCACTCGCAACGGTCGGCAGTTGGCATCCAAAAAGCCGGTTGCCCGGGTCTTGATCCAAGTCAGTTCATACCTAAACGCGGCGCGGTTGCTGTTCAGCAGGTCGGCGCTGAACCGACCGGGCGCGGCGAACAGCAGGATATTCGACTCGGGGCGGGTGATCCGGTGAAGTTCAGGCCATAGCGCCGGCCAATCCATCCCCTGATCCCAACTCAGTTTGGTAGTGCCATACGGCGGGTCGGCAACGACGCAATCGACCGAGGCATCGGGCAGCGTCTTCAGGAGGGCCAGGGCATCGCCGCAATGAAGGCGGTCACGCATCGCCCGCTGGCCTTCCAGGAACCCGATCCGGGGTGAGTTCTGGAAACGGATCGCCGGGGAGTAGGGGTAATCGAATCCCCAACCCGGCCAGGCGCTGGCGTTCTTGATACAGCACGTCGCGCAAGCTCCGGGTGTTCAGCCGCGCCGCGCTGGCCGGCGCAACCTCGGCGGCGGGATTCCAGGTCAACAACGCCTCCCGCAAAACTTTCAGTCGATCCGCCGCTGTCTCAAAGGCCGAGCGGGCAAAGTGATAATCGGCGCTGGCGTCTTCCAGCAGGCTTTGCAGCAACGCGGCGGTTATCGCCGGGCGCTGTTCTTCCAGGGTCTTCAAGTGCGCCTGGGCCGTGCGCAGCTCCCGATCAATTTCCCGCTGGCGGCTTTTCAGGTCGGTTCGGGCCGACGCCAGCGCCGCTTGATCGTGGTCCAGTTCATCCCAGCGCCAGGGCCGTGCGTTCGCGGCGGTATCCCGCAACGCCGTGCTGGCGGCCACCTGGGCGGCCACCTCCAACCGGGCCGCTATCAGCGTATCGATCACCGTGCGGGCCGACTCCATCGCCTGCTGATAGCGGCGCACGGCGTCAAGAGGGGATGGCATCGGCGGGCGCGGGCGGGCTTAGATCACTACGCCTTGAGCCGCAAACTGTTGTCGGGCCTGTTGCGCAGCGGCTTCGATTTCAAATCCGTTGATCTTCCACGCCTCGCCTTGGCCGTGCGGTTTTGGCAGTTGGGCGTCATACGGTAGTCCGTTATAGACGGTACGCTGCGCGACAGATCCCAGCGCCGCCAACTCCCGCAACCGCTGAAACACCACCTCGGCGGCTTGAGCGTATTCCGCCGTCGCCCGGCCAATCTCAGTCTTCAGAAACAGCCGTTTCGCCTCCGCCACCAGTCTCACGCGGCGAGCCTGTTCTACCTGAAGCGTCTCCCGTTTCCGCTCTAATCCGGCAATCGTTCGCTGCGCGGTTTCCATGCCTGCGCCGGCCCGCGCCTGGTCAGCAAAGAGGCGGGATTCCGCTGCTGTGAGCTGCGCCTGGGCCGCGCCGATCTCAGTGACCTGATCGGCGTCATCAACGCTATCGGCGAGCAGGTCTTCCAGCGCCCGGCGGGCTTCAACGACTTCGGAATCGTCTACCGTGAATTGGGGAAGCCGCGCCGTCTCTTTCGCGATGGCCGAGCTGACCTTTTCCAGCGCCGCAAGGGTTTCCGCCAGTGTGGCTTGAACCGCCACCACGTCCTGGGCGCAAATTTCTACCGTAACCGGCGGCGGGCGCTGGTGGTCTCGAATCGCTTGATGCAGCCTTTCCGCCTCGGCGGCGGTCTGATCGCGCTGTTCAACAAGCTCCGAGTATTCCTGCTCGGCAACGGCCAGGGCTTCAACCAGGGCGGCGGGCGCGATTCCATCCCGTCCGGTTTCTCGATCTCTTCGTTCCCGGACCAAAATCCGCCGCTCGTGCGCCCTTTCGATTGCGGGCTTGAGTTTGCCGGCCTGTTCGTTTGCAGAAACCAGATCAGCATGGAGTTGTTGCCCTCTGACCTGGGCGGCGTCTGTTGCCGCAAGAGCGGCTTCGATTTTGGCAAGGGCATCGGCGGATTCCGAGGCGCTGCTGCTGAAAAACGGGATTTTGATCTTCATAGGAATTCCTCAACAAAGGCGCTGATTTGTTCAGCGGTAAAGTTGGCATAAGCGGCAGCAAGAAGCTCTGAATCTCCATTGCAATAGGCCATCAGCTTTTCTCGCTCTTGGTAACGCTTTTCTCGCTCTTGGTAACGCTTTTCAATAGCTGCCATAACTGACCTATCCGTTATGTTCATCTCCCGAAAAATCTTCTCATTCGTCCATCCAAGCGGGCCATAAATCAATTTATATAATCTGAATATATCCTCAACACTGGTTTTTCTCGAACCGCCTTGACTTGGATTTGTCATCACGGATTCCATCCTTTTTGAAGTGAATAGCGAGCGAGTCCATTTTGATGATCGCGCCGGGCGATGATCGGCCAGCCTTGCCGCCGCAGCCGGTAGATCACTCCCGACAAGCGCCATACCCCATGCTGCTGCGCCGCGTGAACCGAATCCACGGCATGACCGGACAGCAGATCAGCGGCGATAGCGTCTTGTTGCCGGCGTCGTTTGAAGAGGTCAAGTTGCTGCTGGGCCTGGGTCATTGGGCAAGCTCATTGCAGCCTGGACACGCTCAAACGCGAGCCAACATTGAAAGAGACTTTCCGCCAAGGCGGCAAAGGCGGCTTGAGTTTCCGGGGTTCCATCGCTCAAAAAGCGGGGTAACACGAGGTCCGCTTTCTTCAGTCGTTTTCCGTAAGCACTGACCGCTGATTTACCAATGGCATACCCGCTTTCAGTGAGCCAGGCGGCTATATCGGTTGAATTCCGGTATCCGCTGCTCCGCAGGCGTTGATCCAACTCGGCGCGCAATTCAGCCGGTAAGCGGGTGACGAAGTGAGGCGTAGGCATCGGCCTTACTCCTGCGCCACGGCGGCGGGTCGGGCTATAGGTGCGTTCGTGGCGACCTGATTCTGCTGATCTAGCCAAGTCAGGAACCGCGCCTCGTCAATCAGCACCTTGCGGCCAGCGCGCAGGATCGCGCCGGATTCCTTCAAACCGTTGCCGGGGAGTTTGCCATTGCTCGACTCCCGTTCTTCAGAGAGAAAGATCAGGTGGCGTAGGCCAGCGAGGGGGAAGGCGGGATGTTTCTCGGAGAATTGCCGCACGGTGAATAGGGCGCGGCTGGGTTGCGTGGCTTGGTCTGTCATTGAATCGCCTCATTGCATGTTGAACGAGGCGATTATTGGTTGATGATGCTGCTGAATACTGGGAAGTAAATTACTTCCGTTCGGAAGTAATTTACTTCCGAAATTAGCCTAAGCGATTAAGGACATCTCTAATCTGTCTCTCAATAGTATCCACTTCTAGGGGTGGCACGCATTCTTCCGGCCAAAACTTTGCAGCGTTCTTGTCTAGGCATCGGCATAACTTTGTAGCTACTACCTTGCCGGATTTATCTCTACATTCGTTGGGATATGCGGCGAGTACTGCGAAACAAGCCTCAAGAGTTTGGTATCTTGTTAGAGTGTTTTTTATTGTGTTGCCGTGTATTGGAGCATCTATAGTGGATGCTTCTACAATTTCAGTTAGACCAAATTTAGGAAAGCCGGGAGGATAAGGCCACGGATACGGTTCCTTAATTCCATATTTGGCAAACAGATTGAATGCTTCATTACGGTTAATCCGTAAGTTTGAAAACGCGGGCGGTTTTTCTCCGTCAACTTCTTGCAGTTCAATATCCATCATCTGTGCTGAAATTGAGATTATCGCAAGGTGCGAAGGCACTTTAATTTCACCAGTAAGAATCTTGGAGTGGTCATAGATGGGAAGACCTGAAGCAATCAGCATGTTGAGTTGAGTAAATGCTCCTCTCTCGCTGATTTTCTCCCATGATTGCAAAGCCATAACAAATTCACTCACGCTAACTACTTCATTCCTTTTCCAAATCAGCGCGTCGCGCAATGAAAGCCCTGATTTCTCAGTCATGGATCGCGCTCCCTATTCGCCAAAAATGGCGCGGTTCATCCGGTTCACTACGCCGGCGGTGTGCTGTTCCGACAGATGCGTGTAGCGCTTCACCATCGCCAAGGTCTTGTGTCCCAACACGGCGGCGATTTCCTGTAGTGATGCGCCATTCATCGCCAAGTAACTGGCGGCGGAATGTCGTAGATCGTGCCAATGGAAGTCAGTGATACCGGCCACCTGAAGGGCGGTCTGCCACGCATGGCGTAACTGAGCAGGGCGGGTCGGCGGCCGGCCGGGGAACACTAGATCGGAATCAATACGCCGCACCTTAGCGCGGGTTTTCAGCAGTTCGCGGGCAAGGTCGCCCAGCGGCAAGGCGCGGCGTTCGCCGTTTTTGGTTTCCAGTAGGGTCACACTTCCACGGATCAGGTCTACTTGCGCCCAACGTAGCGTAAGCAGCTCAGAGCGCCGTGCGCCGGTTGCCAGCGATAGAACCACGGCGGGATAAAGATCGGCGTTGCTACTGGCCTTACAGGCGGTCAGCAGCCGGTTCCGCTCGGCGTCTGACAGGAAGCGAACGCGGCCAGTGGCTTCTTTGCCACGGCTGACTTTCAGCAGTGGGTTCGCGTCAATCCAACCGTAGTCTTGAACGGCAACGGTGAAGACATGGGACAGCGCAGCCAGGTAGCGATTGACGGTTGCCGGGGAGCGGGGTTTGTCGGATCGGCGGGGTTCGCAAAGTAGAGCGTCGCGTTGTTCAGCCAACAATGGGGCGGATAGATCAGACAGTAGGCAGTGCCCCAGGCGGGCTTTCCACCAGTTCAGTTGTCTGGCCTGTTGCGCCGCATCCTTCTTGCTGGGCAAAACGCCGATGATGTACCGGTCAATCAGTTCCGCCAGGGTATGCCGGCGAGCGGCAACGGTCTTGAAATGCCGGCCTTCCCGAATCTCCGTTTCAATTTTCGCCGCCCATTTATCGGCGTCGGTTTTCCGGGTGAAGGTTGCCGATTGTGGGGCGTGTCCCTTCAACCGGACCTTGACCCGGTAAGCCGTCTCGCCGCGCCCGGATCGCTTCTCAATGGTTGCCATGCTTGCGCCCTTGTTTTGGATAGCGGCGATACCCTACCAAAAACTACCAAACGTAGCAACACAGGATTAGTAATCCTGTGCATAAGCGCTTATTTACTGGCTTAAAAGAGAATTTGGGATACTCAAGGGGCATTGAGGGTAGAAATGGAAGGTTTGTACAATGCTTCTAGGTAAAAGAGATTGATGGTAGGATGTTGCTAAAGGTTGTAGCCAAGTGTCCCGATAGTGCCCCAAGTTGGCTAGGCTATCTTGGCAACAAATTGAGTTGATTCGTTTTTTGGTAGGAAGCGCATCGGGCTTAAAATCCTGCGCCCTTGACCGGGCTTGTGGGTTCGAGTCCCACCACCAGTACCAAAAACAGCCGGTTAGCAACCCTTGTTCCCTGTTAACTTACCGCCATTTTTGGCGGTTTTTTGTCTTTGGAAGCGTCGCGCCGCTCACGGCAGTTCGATGCGCGGCGCATCGGGATTGCGGCGGAACAGCGTAGCGATGTGTCCAACCCGCTGCACGAGCGTTGCGTCTGTTGTTGCGCAAAGATCTGAGACCATGGTTTCGCGCATTGCGCGATTGGCGGCGTTGACCCGGATCTTGATTAACTCGTGATGATCCAGCGCCAGCAGAATTTCGTGAGTGACCGCCGCCGTGATGCCGTTGTCACCGATAATTACGACCGGCTTGCGGTGATGGGCCAAGGTTTTGAGATGGCGTTTCTGTGGGTTGGTGAGTGTCTGCACGCGGGGGGCCGGATAGAGTGAAAGAAGCGAATAATATAACTGCTGGCAAGGGTATGACGGTAGCCCCTAGCCCCCTGAATGAAGTCAAGCTGGACCTCGGCATTATCCTGACGGTCGGCGGGTTGCTGCTGCTGGTGCAGGGGAGAATCGTGGAGAGCTTGCTGGTGCAACTGCTGGTGTTGGCGAGCTATGGTCTGCTGGGTCTGTGCTGGATCGTAATCCGCACCCGCAAGGTCATGGCCGGGATCGCTCGCGACCGGGAACAGCGCGCCGATGGCCCGGACTAAAAGCAGCGCCCGCTGGTTGCGTGAGCATTTCACTGACGAGTACGTCAAGCGCGCCCAGCAGGAGGGTTATCGGTCCCGTGCGGTGTACAAGCTGTTGGAAATTCATGAGAAAGACCGGTTGTTGCGGCCTGGCATGACTGTGGTGGATCTGGGTGCGGCGCCGGGTGGCTGGTCACAACTGGCGGCGCGGCTGGTCGGTCGGCAGGGTGCGGTTATCGCCCTGGATATTTTGCCTATTGAACCGTTGCCCGGAGTTGAATGCATCGAAGGCGATTTCCGCGAGGCCATGACGCTCGAACGCTTGTTGGCGGCGCTGGACGGTCGCCCTGTAGATTTGGTGCTGGCCGATATGGCTCCCAACACCAGCGGCATCAAAGCCGTCGATCAACCTCGCGGCATGTATCTGAGTGAACTGGCGCTGGACTTTGCCCGTCGTTGTCTGCGACCTGGCGGAGATTTTCTGCTCAAGATTTTTCAGGGTGAAGGCTTCGATGCGTTTCTGAAAGAACTGCGCCCCGCGTTCGTCACCGTCGCGCCCCGCAAGCCCAGGGCCTCGCGTGCGCGCAGCGCCGAACAGTACCTGCTCGCCAGGAACTATCGCGGGTGAACAGGTCTATAAATTTTGTGCTTTTTCAGCCATCGCGACCGGGAAACGGCGGCGCGAATTCCTTTATCGCAGTCTTGCAGTATTGAGGTGCATGCCTTGAACGACATGGTCAAAAATATCCTGTTGTGGGTGGTTATCGCGGTGGTGCTGATGTCGGTTTTCAACAGCTTTGGCCCCAAGGTGACGCCGTCCGCCCAGATGTCCTACTCGCAGTTTCTGCAAGACGCCAAGCAGGGGCGGATCGCGCAGGTGACGATTGACGGTCGCATCATCCAGGGTCGCACCAGCGGCGGCGAACGCTTCACCACCTACAGCCCCGAAACCGATAACAGCCCCATGATCGGCGAACTGCTTAATCATGGCGTGGATATCGAAGGCCAACCGCCGGAAAAACAGGGGCTGTTGATGCAGATTTTCATCTCCTGGTTCCCGATGCTGCTGCTGATCGGGATCTGGGTGTTTTTCCTGCGACAAATGCAGGGTGGCGGCGCAGGTCGGGGCGCGATGTCGTTTGGCAAGTCGCGCGCCCGGATGATGAGCGAAGATCAAATCAAGATTACGTTTGCTGATGTCGCAGGCGTTGATGAAGCCAAGGAAGAAGTGGCGGAACTGGTGGAATTCCTGCGCGATCCCGGCAAGTTTCAGAAACTCGGCGGCAAAATTCCGCGCGGGGTGCTGATGGTCGGCTCGCCGGGCACCGGCAAGACCTTGCTGGCCAAGGCCATCGCCGGCGAGGCGAAAGTGCCGTTCTTCTCAATTTCCGGCTCCGATTTCGTCGAGATGTTCGTGGGCGTCGGCGCTTCGCGGGTGCGTGACATGTTCGAGCAGGCCAAGAAGCACGCGCCCTGCATCATTTTCATTGATGAAATTGACGCAGTCGGCCGCCATCGCGGCGCAGGTCTCGGCGGCGGTCATGACGAGCGCGAGCAGACCCTGAATCAACTGCTGGTGGAAATGGATGGTTTCGAGGGCAATGAAGGCATCATCGTCATCGCCGCCACCAACCGGCCGGACGTACTCGACCCGGCGTTGCTGCGTCCGGGCCGCTTTGATCGCCAGGTGGTGGTGCCGCTGCCCGACGTGCGTGGCCGCGAGCAGATTCTCAAGGTTCACATGCGCAAAGTGCCGCTATCCAGCAACGTCAAACCTGCCGTCATCGCCCGGGGCACTCCGGGTTTCTCCGGCGCCGATCTGGCAAACTTGGTCAATGAAGCCGCCCTGTTTGCCGCCCGCACCAACAAGCGCGATGTAGACATGGAGGACTTCGAGAAAGCCAAGGATAAAATCATGATGGGCGCTGAACGCAAGTCCATGGTGATGAGCGAGGATGAGAAGAAACTCACCGCCTATCATGAGGCGGGTCATGCGATTGTTGGGCGATTGGTGCCGTCGCATGATCCGGTCTACAAGGTCAGCATCATCCCGCGCGGACGGGCGCTGGGCGTCACCATGTTCCTGCCGGAAGGTGATCGTTACAGCTTCAGCAAGCAGCGACTGGAAAGCCAGATTTCCAGCCTGTTCGGTGGTCGAATCGCCGAGGCGCTGATCTTCGGAGCGGATTTTGTCACCACCGGCGCGCAGAATGACATTGAGCGCGCCACCAACATTGCACGCAGCATGGTGACCAAGTGGGGATTGTCGGATCGACTGGGACCGTTGACGTACAGCGAGGATGACGGCGAGGTGTTTCTGGGTCGGTCGGTGACTCGTCACAAGAATGTTTCCGATGAAACCGCCCATGTCATTGACGAGGAAATCCACGCCACGATTAACCGCAATTACCGGCGCGCCGAGCAATTGTTGCGGGATCATCTCGACCAGCTCCATGCCATGGCTGACGCGCTGATTAAGTACGAGACCATTGATGCCGATCAGATTGACGATATCATGGCGGGGCGTCCGCCGCGTGAGCCTGTCGAACCGGACACTGACCAGGAACCGCCATCAACGGGCTCGCCGGTCAGCTTGGACAAGGATCACATCGGCAAGGGGCCGATTGGCGGCCCGGCCCGGCAGCATTGAGCCATGCGGATTGACTGCGCTGGCAGGATGCTTGACCTGAGCCAGCCTGTCGTTATGGGGGTGTTGAACATCACCCCCGATTCATTCTCCGACGGCGGGCTTTACGTTTCGCTGGCCGATGCAGTGCGCCGCGCCGAGGTGATGGTGATGGAAGGCGCCGCGCTGATTGATGTAGGCGGTGAGTCCACTCGGCCCGGCGCGACACCGGTATCAGTTCAGGAGGAGATGGATCGGGTATTGCCGGTGGTGGAGCGGCTGGCGCGTGAACTGTCCGTACCCATCTCGGTGGATACCAGCAAACCTGAGGTCATGCGCGAAGCAGCCTGCGTCGGCGCTGGCCTGATCAACGATGTGCGGGCGCTGCGCCTGCCGGGGGCGCTGGAAGCGGCGGCAGCCAGCGGTTTGCCGGTTTGCCTGATGCATCTGCAAGGCGAGCCGGCAACGATGCAACAGCAACCCGGTTATGCCGATGTCGTGGCTGATGTTCATGCCTTTCTGGCCGAGCGGGTTCAAGCCTGTGAAAGTCTCGGCATCCCGCGCACGCGGATTTTGGTGGACCCCGGTTTCGGCTTCGGCAAGACGCTGGAACACAACCTGACGCTTCTGCGGCGCTTGCGCCGCTTCAGCGATCTGGCCGCAGGCATCCTGGTTGGAATTTCCCGTAAGAGCATGATTGGCGCACTGATGGGCGCGCCCGTTGGCGAGCGGTTGAGCGGCAGCCTGGCGGCGGCGGTGATTGCCGCCTGGCAGGGCGCTCACATCATTCGCACCCACGATGTCCGGGAGACGGTGCAAGCCCTGTGTGTCTGTACGGCCGCACGGGCGGCTGCCTGATGCGTACGGCGTTAAATTATTGCGCCAAGTCGGGCATTCGGGGCGCCGCCATCCCCGCTAAAATTCCTAAATCAAGCTAAAGCAGGGGGATAGGGTATGGGAAAACGCTACTTTGGTACGGACGGCATTCGCGGTCGGGTGGGTCAACACCCGATTACGGCGGAATTCATGTTGAAGCTCGGATGGGCCGTTGGGCGGGTGTTGCAGACTCAGGGATTCAACAAGGTGGTCATCGGCAAGGACACCCGCATTTCCGGCTACATGTTTGAATCGGCCCTGGAAGCGGGTCTGTCGGCATCCGGAGTCAATATCGCCCTGCTGGGGCCGATGCCGACGCCCGGCATCGCCTACCTGACGCGCACCTTGCACGCCTGCGCCGGCATCGTGGTCAGCGCCTCCCACAATCCTTACTATGACAACGGCATCAAGTTCTTTTCCCGCGACGGCCAGAAATTGCCTGATGCCGTCGAAATGCGCATCGAGGAACTGCTGGAGCAGCCGATGACGACGGTCGAACCCGACGCGCTGGGCAAGGCCGAGCGCATCGTTGACGCCGCCGGCCGCTACATTGAGTTCTGCAAGAGTACGGTTCCGGCATACACCAGTCTGGCAGGGTTGAAAATCGTGGTGGACTGTGCCCATGGAGCCACCTATCACATTGCCCCCAGTGTATTGAGCGAGATGGGCGCGGCGGTGATTCCGATAGGCGTCGCACCGGATGGGCTGAATATCAACCTGGACTGCGGTTCCACCAAACCGGCAATCCTGCGTGCGACGGTCAAGGAGCAGAACGCCGATCTCGGCATCGCCTTCGACGGCGATGGCGACCGGGTGATCATGGTGGATCATCGCGGCGAGGCGCTGGATGGTGACGAACTGCTGTTCATTATCACCCGCGACCGCCTGCGTACAGGCAGCCGCTTCAATGCCGTGGTCGGTACGCTAATGACCAATCTGGGCTTGGAAGTAGCGCTGCGGGCGCTGGGGCTTGAATTGCGGCGCGCCAAGGTCGGCGATCGCTATGTAATGGAATGCTTGCAGGCCGAGAAGCTGATTCTGGGTGGCGAGGGTTCCGGGCACATTATCTGCCTGGATCGAACGACGACGGGCGACGGTATCATTTCCGCATTGCAGGTGCTATCGGCTATGCTGCAATCGGGCAAAAATTTGCACGATCTCAAAGCGGGCATGAGCAAGTATCCACAGACGCTGATCAATGTTTCGGTCACCGGGCAGGTGGATTTGCAGCTAAAACCGATTCAGGAAGCGGTTCGTGCAGCGGAGATGCAACTGGGCGACAACGGGCGCGTGCTGCTGCGATCATCCGGCACTGAACCTGTAGTGCGCGTTATGGTGGAAGGAATAGATGCAGGCGTTGTTGAGCGCCATGCCCGGGAGTTGGCTAATGTGGTGCGGGACACGCTATCGGCATGATTGATTTTCGGGCGTGGAATCCGTAAGCTTGCCCGGATTTTTCGCCGTGGAGAGGAATGACATGCGCCGTAAGCTGGTGGCTGGAAACTGGAAAATGAATGGCTCGACAGGCAGTATCCGTGAGCTGTTGCAAGGGATACTCGGGGGCGCTGCCGAGGTGGCTGCCGTCGAACTGGCGGTGTTCCCACCGTTCGTGTACTTGGGGGCGGTTGAACAGCAACTGTCCGGTTCCGCTATCGTCTGGGGCGCGCAGAATATGTGTGAGCAGGCGTCTGGAGCCTACACCGGCGAGGTGTCGGGATCGATGCTCAATGATTTCCACTGTGCCTATGTGATCGTTGGCCACTCGGAACGGCGCACGNNGTGATTGCCTACGAACCGGTGTGGGCGATTGGTACGGGCCGGACTGCAACCTCGGGTCAAGCCCAGGAAGTCCACGCTTTCATTCGCGCCAAACTGGCTGAACTCGATCCTGCGCTGGCCAATAAGGTGCGCATTCTGTACGGTGGCAGCGTCAAGGGTTCCAATGCTGCGGAGCTGTTGGCGATGCCAGATATTGATGGTGGCCTGGTTGGCGGCGCGTCGCTCGACGCCAAGGATTTTTTGGCAATCGCCAAGGCAGGTTGTTAAACTCCCACCATGTTTCATACCCTGATTCTTGTTGCGCACGTTGTGGTCGCTGTCGCGTTGATCGCGCTGGTGCTTTTGCAGCAGGGCAAAGGCGCTGATGCCGGGGCGGCGTTCGGTAGCGGCGCTTCCTCAACCATGTTTGGATCACAGGGTTCGGCGTCCTTTCTGAGTCGGACCACCGCCATTCTGGCAACCGTTTTTTTTATGACGAGTCTGACTCTGGCGTATTTCTCAACGCAGACCTCCGCGCCCAAGAGTGTGGTCGAGCGGGTTCAACTGGAAAAACCCGCCGAATTGCCCAAAGCCGGTGATCCATCGGATGTGCCTCAGCTGCCGCAGAAATAGCGGTAGTGCGGTTTATGTTTTGTTGTGCCGATGTGGTGGAATTGGTAGACACGCTAGCTTGAGGGGTTAGTGGCGCAAGCCGTGCCGGTTCGAGTCCGGCCATCGGTACCATTGGATGTCCAGGCATCTTGGAATCCGGGCTTAGGATCCAGGATGTTTTACAGGGAGTTCTGTATTTCTTGCATAGGTTGGCTAAAGATGTTGTAGTGACCACTGCTGAGGTTCACTGTCTCCCATGTGGCGTTTTAATTATAAAAATGTTCGCCCTGAATGTTTGCTCGGTAGGTTCCTGTCAGAGCGTTCCGGCCTCACCCTATGTCAAGGATAGAAATGCTTCGATCCTAATACATAGTTTGGCTGTTGTAGCGATTTCCTCCGACTTTGCCATATCCAAGGTGCGACTCTGATGCTGTCCAATTATCTTCCTGTCCTGGTTTTCGTGATTATTGCTCTTGTAGCTGGCACAGTCATGGTCAGCCTTGGCTACTTTCTTGGTCCTCGCCGTTCTGACGATGCAAAACTATCCCCCTACGAGTGTGGTTTCGAGTCGTTCGAAGATGCCCGAATGAAGTTTGATGTCCGCTACTATCTGGTAGCCATCCTGTTCATCATTTTCGATCTGGAAATTGCGTTTCTGTTTCCTTGGGCTATCGTACTCGATAAGATTGGTTTGTTTGGTTTTGCAGCAATGGCTGTTTTTCTCGGCATCCTGGTAATCGGCTTTATCTACGAGTGGAAGAAAGGAGCCTTAGAATGGGAATAGAAGGCCTGCTGGAAAAGGGCGTGGTGACTACTACCGCCGACAAGCTCATTAATTGGGCGCGCACAGGTTCGATGTGGCCGATGACCTTCGGGCTGGCTTGCTGTGCGATGGAGATGATGCATGCCGGCGCGGCGCGCTACGACTTGGACCGGTTTGGCATTGTGTTTCGACCCAGTCCGCGTCAGTCCGACGTTATGATCGTTGCTGGCACTCTATGTAATAAGATGGGGCCGGCTTTCCGCAAGGTTTACGATCAGATGGCTGAGCCGCGCTGGGTTATTTCCATGGGTTCCTGCGCCAATGGTGGTGGTTATTACCATTACTCCTACGCGGTAGTTCGCGGCTGCGACCGCATTGTGCCGGTAGATATTTATATACCTGGTTGCCCGCCAACTGCAGAAGCGCTGTTGTATGGGATTATCCAGTTGCATAATAAAATCCGAAATACTAACACTATCGCCCGTTGAGAAAATGCTCTATGGCTGACGCTCTCCAGAATCTTGTGGAAAAACTCCAAACCCGGTTCGGCGATACCCTGCTGGGATGCGAGTTGGATCGCCAGGAAGTGACCATCGAAATCTCGTCGGCCAAGGCCCTTGATGTGTTTACCGCACTGCGTGATGATCCCGATTTTTCCTTCGAGCAAGTCATGGATGTATGCGGGATAGACTACTCGACTTATGGAGAAGTGGAATGGGCGACCAACGAATCCACTAATAAGGGATTCAGTCGCGGAGTCGTCGAACGGGCTACCGGTCGTGGTCCAGCAGCGATTCGGAGCGCTGCGGATCGAGTGATCGCTGATAAAAGCCATTTAAGCCGTTTTGCCGCAGTTTATCAGTTGCTGTCGGTTTCTCTCAATCAGCGGGTGCGGGTGCGCATATTCGCTGCAGATGACGATCTTCCAGTAGTGCCTTCGGTGGTGGCGATCTGGGCCGCAGCCGCTTGGTATGAGCGTGAAGCATTCGACCTGTACGGCATTGTGTTTGAAGGTCATCCGGACTTGCGGCGTATCCTTACCGATTATGGCTTCATTGGACATCCATTCCGCAAGGATTTCCCGTTGATTGGCCACGTCGAGATGCGCTACGACCCCGAGCGCGGGCGTGTAGTGTACGAGCCGGTCAGTATTGAACCTCGTGTATTAGTGCCCCGCGTTATCCGCAAGGATCACCGTTATCTGTCCGGGTCTCACTGAGGGAAAGCTGCTAATGCCTGAGATTCGCAATTACACCCTGAACTTTGGGCCGCAACACCCGGCAGCCCATGGTGTGCTTCGCTTGGTGCTGGAACTGGATGGCGAGGTTGTGCAGCGCGCTGATCCCCATATTGGCTTGCTGCATCGCGCTACCGAGAAGCTGGCCGAGAGCAAACCTTTTAATCAAAGCATCGGCTACATGGATCGGCTCGATTACGTGTCCATGATGTGCAATGAACACGGCTATGTGCTGGCTGTTGAGAAACTGCTCGGCATTCAGCCCCCGTTGCGAGCGCAATATATTCGGGTCATGTATGCAGAAATTACCCGACTTCTGAATCACCTGTTGTGGATTGGCGCGCACGGTCTGGATATTGGCGCCATGACCATGTTCATTTACGCTTTTCGCGAACGGGAAGATCTGCTGGATTGCTATGAAGCTGCCTCCGGAGCGCGGTTGCACGCCACTTATTTCCGGGTTGGCGGGGTCTATCGCGATCTGCCGAATGCGATGCCCAAATATGAGTACGAGCATTCCAAGCGCCACACCAAAAAAGAAGTGGATGAGCGGAATGCTACCCGCCATGGATCATTGCTGGATTTTATCGAGGCGTTCACCGAGCGTTTTCCGCAGCGCGTGGACGAATATGAAACGCTGCTGACCGATAACCGCATCTGGAAACAGCGGACGGTGGGCATTGGCGTAGTGACGCCCGAACGCGCCCTGCAACTGGGGTTTTCCGGACCGATGCTGCGTGGGTCTGGTGTCGCCTGGGATTTGCGCAAGAAGCAGCCTTATGATGTTTATGAACAAGTGGATTTCGATATTCCGGTCGGCGTCACCGGCGATTGTTATGACCGTTACCTGGTTCGAGTTGAGGAGATGCGGCAATCCAATCGCATCATCANNNGGCGAGTTTGGGGTTTATCTGGTTTCCGATGGCGCCAATAAACCTTATCGCGTTAAAATCCGGGCCCCGGGTTTTGCTCATTTGTCATCCATGGACGAGATGGCTCGCGGCCACATGCTGGCCGATGTAGTGGCCATCATCGGTACGCAGGACATCGTTTTCGGGGAGATTGACCGCTAATGAGCGTGCGCAAAAGTGATCTGCTATCCACCCACGCCCGTGCAGAAATCGATCACTGGATCTCCCGCTATCCCGCTGATCAAAAACAGTCTGCAGTGCTGGCTGCCTTGCGTGAAGCGCAGCATGAGAATCACGGTTATCTCACCACGGAATTGATGGATGCAGTCGCGGATTATCTGGATATGCCGCCGATTGCGGTTTACGAAGTGGCGAGTTTCTACTCGATGTTCGAGTTAAAGCCCGTTGGTCGGCACAGCATCGCAGTATGCACGAATGTCTCCTGTATGCTGCGCGGCAGCGATACGGTCCTGGCGTACATTGAAAGAAAACTCGGTATCAAGCTGGGTGATAGCACTCCGGATGGCAAGTTCTACCTGAAGAAGGAAGAGGAATGTTTGGCGGCCTGCTGCGGAGCGCCGATGATGCAGGTAAACCACATCTACTACGAACACTTGACCCCTGAGAAGGTGGATCAGGTGCTTGATAGCTTGGAGTAAACCGCCATGGCTAACGAAGTTTGCTACCGGACACTGGGCCTGGATCGTCCTTGGTCTATTCAGACCTACCAGGGCGTAGAGGGTTACGAGGCTTGGAAGAAAATCCTGGCCGGACAGTTGACGCCGGAACAGGTTATTGATGAAGTTAAGAAATCGGGCTTGCGCGGTCGTGGTGGCGCAGGGTTTCCAGCAGGTCTGAAGTGGACCTTTATGCCACGCAATGTGCCAGGCCAGAAGTATATCGTCTGCAATTCCGACGAATCCGAGCCGGGTACCTGCAAGGATCGCGATATCCTGCGCATCAATCCGCATGCCCTGGTGGAAGGTATGGCAATTGCCGGGTTCGCTATCGGCGCCACGGTCGGTTACAACTATATGCGCGGCGAATTCCTGGATGAGCCTTACCAGCGGTTTGAGAATGCGGTTCAGGAAGCCTACGCCGCCGGCTTGCTGGGCAGGAACATTCAAGGTTCAGGCATTGATTTTGATCTGTATCCCACGTTGGGGGCCGGCGCCTACATCTGTGGCGAGGAAACCGCGCTGCTGGAATCGCTGGAAGGCAAGAAGGGCCAGCCGCGGTTCAAACCGCCGTTTCCTGCCAGTTATGGTTTGTATGGCCGACCGACCACCATTAACAATACCGAGTCGCTGGCGTCGGTGCCGTCGATCATCCGTAACGGTGGCGAGTGGTTTTCCGGTTTGGGTACAATCAACGCGGGCGGCACTAAGGCGTTCTCGGTATCTGGACATGTCGAGAACCCTGGCAATTTTGAAGTCTCTCTGGGCATCTCTTTTTCCGAATTACTGGCGCTGGCTGGCGGCGTCTGGAAAGGGCGCAAGCTCAAGGCCGTGATTCCAGGAGGATCTTCAGTGCCGGTGGTACCCGGCGACATCATGTTGAAAGCCAACATGGATTACGATTCGGTCGCCAAGGTGACGGGTTCGATGCTGGGATCGGGCGCGGTCATCGTGATGGATGAGACCACCGATATGGTCAGGGTTTTGCAACGTATTTCCCGGTTCTATTTTTCGGAATCCTGTGGCCAGTGTACGCCCTGCCGTGAAGGCACCGGCTGGCTGTACCGGGTGATCACCCGCATCGTTGAAGGCAAGGGTCGGCCTGAAGACCTTGATCTATTGGACAGTGTGGCTAGCCGGATTGAAGGACATACGATCTGCGCGTTGGGCGATGCCGCCGCCATGCCGGTCAGAAGCTTTGTCAAGCACTACCGTCACGAGTTCGCCTATTACATTGAGTACAAGCGCAGCATGGTTGTCGGCGCGACAGCCCTGGCTGCGTAAGGCTGCGGAACCCACCACACGGTTGCAATGGGTAAAAGATGAGCGAGGAATTGGTCAATATCGAGGTTAACGGTATCCCGCTGCAGGCGCGCAAGGGCGCGATGCTCATCGAGATTACCGACGCAGCGGGTATTTCTATCCCCCGTTTCTGTTATCACAAGAAGCTGTCTATTGCCGCCAATTGCCGGATGTGTTTAGTCGAGGTGGAGCGGGCGCCCAAACCGTTGCCAGCCTGCGCGACGCCGGTGATGGAAGGCATGAAGGTCTATACCGAATCGCCCAAGGCGCTTGCCGCGCAAAAGGGAACCATGGAGTTCCTGCTTATCAACCATCCGCTGGATTGTCCGATCTGTGATCAAGGCGGCGAGTGTGAGCTGCAGGATGTCGCTTTGGGTTACGGCGGCGACGTATCACGCTTCGCCGAGCGCAAGCGAGTGGTCAAGGACAAGAACATCGGGCCGCTCATCGCCACGGATATGACCCGCTGCATTCACTGTACCCGTTGTGTGCGTTTCGGCGATGAAATCGCCGGCCTGCGCGAATTGGGCGCTACAGGTCGCGGCGAAAACGTGGAAATTGGCACCTACGTAGCCCACAGTGTGACCTCGGAACTGTCCGGGAACGTCATTGATCTGTGTCCGGTTGGGGCGTTGACGGCCAAGCCTTCGCGGTATCAGGGCCGATCCTGGGAGTATGTGCAACACGCCGCTATCGCCCCGCACGATTCCATCGGTTCCAACATCTTTATTCATACTCTGCGTGGCAAGGTGATGCGGGTCGTGCCGCGAGAGAATGACGCAGTCAACGAAACCTGGCTTTCCGACCGCGACCGGTTCAGCTACGAAGGCATCTACAGCGATGACCGCTTGAACAAGCCGCTGGTCGGTGGCGCCGAAGTCGATTGGGAGATCGCGCTGGACGCAACGGTTAAGGGTCTGAAGGATGTGATCGCCCGGCATGGCGCCGATGCGGTTGGCTTTCTGGCCTCGCCGACGGCGACGGTGGAAGATCTCTATCTGGCGCAGAAACTGGCGCGCGGTCTGGGCATCGCGAATATTGATCACCGGCTGCGGCAGGCTGATTTCAGCGATCAGGCTACGGCGCCGGTGTTTCCATGGCTGGGACAGGGATTGGAGGATCTGGAAAAGACCGGGGCTGCGCTGCTGATCGGCTCCAACGTACGGATGGAGCAGCCGCTGGCCGGTCATCGCTTGCGCAAAGCGGCGCTGGCCGGCGGTCGGGTTATGTTCATCAACCTACGCGACTTTGAATTCCGATTCCCGGTAGCGGCGAAAGTAGTTGCTGATCCCGTCGGGATGGTGGCGGCGCTGGCGGGCGTGGCCCAGGCGATTGCGGAGTTGAAGGGCGAGTCAGCGCCAGCAGGTCTGGCCGACCTGGTCTCTGGCGCGGCGGTTGGTGATGCTGAGCGATCTATTGCCGCTAACCTGATCAATAACACCCCCGCTACCGTGTTGTTAGGCAATCTGGCGGTGTCCCATCCAGCCTTTGCCCAGTTGCGGGCGCTGGCGGGTTTTGTGGCTCTGTGCAGCGGCGCCCGGCTGGGTTATCTGCCAGAAGCTGCCAATTCGGTGGGTGGGTGGCTGGCTGGCGCCTTACCGCACCGGTTGCCAGGCGGCAAGCCAGCGCCAGCGGTTGGTCTGGATGCGCGAATGATGCTGGATTCACCGCGCAAGGCTTATGTCCTGATCGGAGTTGAACCGGAGCTGGACTGTTGGGATGGCGCGGCAGCATTGAAGGCCATGCAAGCCGCCGAGTTTGTGGTATCGCTCAGTCCTTACGCCAGCGTTGCGGGATATGTCAAGGTGGCTCTGCCGGTCGCAACCTTCGCTGAAACCTCCGGCACCTATGTCAATGCCGAGGGTCGCTGGCAGAGTTTCCAGGGCGCCAGCAAACCCTTCGGCGAAGCGCGCCCGGCTTGGAAGGTGTTGCGGGTGCTGGGCAATCTGTGCGGGGTGCAGGGTTTCGACCATGTGAGTTCCGAGGATGTACTCGCCGAAGTGCAGGGTGTCGGTGGCAATATCCAGCCGGATAACACCCCGGACATCAGCCAATCGGGTTGGCGGCCATTTCGGGCTGATGGCTTGCTGCGGGTAGCGGATGTGCCGATCTACGCGATAGATTCGCTGGCGCGCCGCGCGCGTGCGCTGCAATCAAGTCCGCTGGCGCAGCCCGCTGAGGTGCGACTGCATTCTGACATGGCTCAGGAATTGGGTGTGGCCGGGCGGGATCGGGTTCAAGTGCGCCAGAACGGCGTGGCGGTCGATTTGCCGCTGGTGCTGGATGACAGCATACCCAGGGGTTGTGCCTGGATTCCGGCAGGATTACCCGCCAGCGTCATGCTGGGTCCGGCAGTAGGGCCGGTGATCATCCAATAAAATAGCAAGGATATCGGATCATGGAAACGCTGTTGACCCTCGTCATTATCCTGCTAAAGATCGTGGCTCTCTTAATGCCGCTGCTGCTGGGCGTGGCGTATCTGACCTTTGCCGAGCGCAAGGTCATCGGCTACATGCAGGTGCGGATCGGCCCGAACCGGGTCGGCCCCAAGGGTTGGCTACAGCCAATCGCCGATGCCATGAAGCTGATGTTCAAGGAAATCATCATTCCGAGCCGGGCGGATCGCTTCCTGTTTCTCCTGGCTCCGGTGTTGTCTTTCGGCCCGGCGCTGGCTGCCTGGGCCGTGATCCCGTTCGGCGATGGCATGCTTATTTCTCATCTGGATGCAGGCCTGCTGTATCTGCTGTCGCTGACCTCGCTGGGCGTTTACGGGGTCATCATTGCCGGCTGGTCCTCGAACTCCAAGTATGCCTTCCTTGGGGCGATGCGATCGGCGGCGCAAATCGTCTCTTATGAAATCGCCATGGGTTTTGCCTTGGTGGGCGTACTCATGGCCGCCGGCAGTCTGAATCTTAATCAGATCGTGTTGGCGCAGCAGGGCAGTTTTCTGCATTGGTTCTGGTTGCCGCTGTTGCCGTTGTTCCTGGTCTATTTCATTTCCGGCGTTGCTGAAACCAATCGCGCACCTTTTGATGTGGCCGAGGGTGAGTCGGAAATCGTGGCCGGATTTCATGTGGATTACTCCGGCATGGCCTTCGCCGTGTTCTTTCTGGCGGAATACGCCAACATGATTCTGGTGTCGGCGCTGGCGTCTACCCTGTTTCTGGGGGGCTGGCTGTCGCCGTTCGAG
Source organism: Competibacteraceae bacterium UBA2788 (assembly GCA_002352185.1). Lineage (GTDB taxonomy): Bacteria > Pseudomonadota > Gammaproteobacteria > Competibacterales > Competibacteraceae > Contendibacter. Next base: position 2,374 of record DEHY01000200.1, on the reverse strand, counting down.
GGCATTCCGTTGCTCGGCGATCTGTTCGCCTTCGTGCCCGGCGCGATCTGGCTGGTGTTCAAGATTTCACTCCTGCTGCTTTTTTTTCTGTGGTTCCGCGCCACCTTCCCGCGCTATCGCTATGACCAAATCATGCGGCTGGGCTGGAAGATATTTATCCCCGTAACGCTGGTCTGGCTGCTGGTGATTGGGCTGGGTGTATTGGCGCATGTGAGTCCGTGGTTCGACTAGGCGGAGAAAGCGATGAGTACCCTGAGCACCCTTCGGCACTACTTTAAGAGCTTCCTGTTGTGGGAGCTGCTGCTTGGTCTGCAGGTGACCGGCCGTTACTTGTTCGCCAAGAAAATCACGGTGCAATTTCCGGAAGAGCGAACTCCACTTTCACCCCGCTTTCGCGGTTTGCACGCGCTGCGCCGCTACCCGAACGGCGAGGAGCGTTGTATCGCCTGCAAGCTGTGCGAGGCGGTCTGTCCGGCGCTCGCCATTACCATCGAGTCAGAACAACGACCCGATGGCACCCGTCGCACCACCCGTTACGAGATTGATCTGTTCAAGTGTATTTACTGTGGGTTCTGCGAGGAATCCTGCCCCGTAGATTCAATCGTGGAAACCCGGGTGTTCGATTACCATTTTGAAAAGCGCGGCGAACATATTATGACCAAGAAAAAACTGCTGGCGCATGGCGACCGGTGGGAAGCGCAGATCGCCGCCGATCGAGCCGCCGACGCTGCTTATCGCTAGTCGGCCTCTATTGCCTCTGTATATCAGAATCAAGAAAACAGGTTCACTCATGGGATTTGAAAAATTTCTGTTCTATGTCTTCGCCCTCATCCTGGTGTTTTCGGCGGTGCGGGTGATTACGGTGCGCAACCCGGTTCATGCCGCGCTGTTTCTGGTTCTGGCGTTCTTCACCAGTGCTGCGCTTTGGCTGCTGATAGAAGCCGAATTTCTAGCCATTGTTCTGGTGCTGGTCTATGTAGGTGCAGTGATGGTGTTATTCCTGTTCGTGATCATGATGCTGGATATCAACGTCGCACCGCTGCGAGAAGGCTTTATTCGCTACCTGCCGGTTGGAGTGACGGTGGCGCTGATTATCGTCGTCGAAATGGGGTTGGTGGTAGGGTCCAGCTATTTCAGCGCGGATCAGTACAAGCTGGTTCCACATGCAGCCAGCTATAGCAATACTCAGGAATTGGGCAGCGTTCTTTATACCTTCTACGTTTATCCGTTTGAGATTGCATCGGCGATTTTGCTGGTGGCGATCATTGCTGCCATCTCGCTGACGATGCGTCGTCGAGAAGGTACTAAATCCCAGGATCCCGCCTGGCAAGTTCGGGTTTCGCGGGATGACCGGGTAAATCTGGTGCGAATGGCGCCGGAAAAGAAGAAGTAAAACGTCAGGCGGACTACCCACGCTAAAGGAGGCGGGTCCGCTTTCTCTCTACCGATTTTCACTAGTTCCAAAAAACTCAAGGCGGGGGATAGATGATCGCGCTTACTGATTATCTCGTGCTTGGAGCGATCCTCTTTTGTCTCAGCGTGGCCGGCATTTTTCTGAATCGGAAGAACGTCATTATCCTGCTGATGTCGATCGAACTCATGTTACTGGCGGTCAATTTCAACTTTATCGCCTTTTCGCGGTTTCTCGGTGACACCATCGGGCAGATTTTCGTCTTTTTCATTCTGACCGTGGCGGCGGCCGAATCAGCCATCGGCTTGGCCATCCTGGTGGTGTTGTTCCGCAACCGCCGCACCATCAACGTCGCCGATCTCGACACGCTGAAGGGTAAGCCGCCATGCAAAATATCTATCTCGCGGTTGTACTTGCGCCTTTGTTCGGCGCCATTATCGCTGGACTGTTTGGTCGTAAGATTGGTCGCGCAGGTGCTCACTGGGTGACTATCATTGGTGTGGCAATTTCCTTTCTTTTGTCACTAGTGGTATTGCGTCATCATTTGGGAGGTGCTGATCCATACAATGAGTCGGTTTACACTTGGATGATGATTGANNCTATGTTGATGCTAGTGATGGCTAACAATTTTTTGCAATTGTTCTTTGGCTGGGAAGGCGTAGGTCTGGTGTCCTATCTATTGATTGGCTTCTGGTATAAGCGTGAGAGTGCTATTTTCGCTAGTCTAAAAGCCTTTTTGGTCAATCGAGTAGGCGACTTTGGGTTTCTGCTAGGCATCGCTGCGGTGTTGATGGCCTTTAATAGCATTGATTATGCTGACGTATTTGCCGCTGCACCGCTGATGAAAGATATGGTTGTGCAGGTTATTCCCGGCGTAGACTGGTCGTTAATGACTTTGATTTGCATTCTGCTATTCATCGGCGCGATGGGAAAATCCGCACAAGTGCCTTTGCATGTGTGGTT
>DEHY01000005.1 GCA_002352185.1 Competibacteraceae bacterium UBA2788 | reverse complement strand
CAGCGGACCGACAGGACGGTATGCACGATTCCGCCGTCCTGGCGGATGAACCGTTTATCCAGGGTGTAACTATCCATTTCACCGGCCAGGATCCGGTTGAACTGGGTTACGTCCGCTGCGAGATCGTCCGGGTGGGTGATCTCGGCCCAGGTTCTGACGGCCAGTTCGGTGCGCGGATAACCCAGAATCTGGCACAGGCGATCATTGAATTGCACCCAACCCTTGGTCAGCGAGGTGATCGCCATGCCGATCAGCCCCAACTCGTAATAGCTGCGAAATTGCTCCTCGCTTTCCTGCAACGCTGCCGTGCGCGTTTGTACCTGCTGTTCAAGCATGGCGTGACGGTTGCGCAGAAACCCGACGAAGGTGGCTAACGCTGCCGTCAGCAGCAGCCCCGCAAAGCCCGTCAGCCAACTCGCCCGCGCCGGATGGGTGGCGTAAAACAGCGGAGTGGGATGGATCACAACCGCCTGGGCGCGACTGAAGGTAAACAGCGAGTTAACGGCCTGAAATTCCCGCTGCTTAAAGTCGGCCACCGTGATGGCCTCAATATGCCTGCTCTCGTAGTCATGTGGGTGAGCCGCCAGCAGCGTGGGGCCATCGGCGGCCATCAGATCGATTAAATCCACAACGATCTCGTTGGTGTCATGGGTGCCGCGCAGCAGGGCGTGATCGAGCAGGGTTTGCAGAAGCACTACGCCCAGCACAAAACCGCGCAGCCGTCTGGCGTCGCCCCCAGCGCTGGCGCTTTCCTGCATCGGCAGGGTCGGCATAAACACGGGCTGAAGCACCAGCATGGCCGGCTGGCTCCCGGTTTCCTGCATCAGAGTGACCAGAGGGGTTGTCGTGATCAGCCCGGTGCGCAGGGCCGCTTCCAGCGCGGCGCGGCGGATGGGTTCGGAACCCAGATCGAACCCCAGAGCCACTTCGTTATCGGTATGCGGCTCCACCCGATAAACCGGGTAGTAGTCCGCCCGGCCCGATACGGGAACCCGTCCACCTTGCGCGCTGTATTCCCAAATGGCGAAATCACTCATTCCCTGACGGCGCGCCTCGGCTTCGAACCCCGGCAGGTCCGCTGCGGGTACACGCGGAATCCATGTATAGGCATGGACCGTAGTCGCCTTGGCCAGAGGCGCTGCGAAGGTATGAAACTCGGAGCGATCGATCTGCAGACTGGCCTGATAGAACTGGGTCAGAGCCGACAAAGCGGCCCGAATATCGCTAAACGCTTCGCGGATATTGCTCGCGTGCGCGTCGGCCAGGCGCTGGAAGAACACTCCGCGCTCGCGGTTTTCCGCCTCCAGCACCAAAAGCGTCGCAGCAATCGTCAGCGCCAGCCCCAGTATTCCGACCTGGACCATTTCGATCTGCTGAAAGCGCGACTGCCGGGCCGCCGGTTGCTGATTGCGCCACTGAATAGCGCCGGCGCCGCCCAGAAAAAGCGCCAGCAGCAGCAGCGTACCCAGAATCGGCGGCAACCGGATCGCCATAACCCGGCTATTCCAGTCAGCGATGCCGATATCCAGACCGACCGCCATCAGCACCTTGCCGCTGTGAAGGTCGGTAACGGGAGCGAGTGCGGAGATGAAGGCTCCGTATTCATCCCTGTGCGGTCTGGTCACCATCGGTCTGCGGGTTCGAAATACCTCGAAATCATCAGGTCCGGGTTTCTGGTAAACGGTTCCCGGCCGTGAGGCCAGCGGGTCGTCTTCCGCCAGATTTTCCGGCCCGAACACGATGACGCCGTCGCGGAGGGCCATGCTGTAGAGACTGCGCTGTTTGATGAACCGTCCATAGGCAATCATCAGTTCACGAATGCGCTCGAACGCCGGCGTTTGCTGGTCCGCCGCCGTGAACGACAGCGCCTTCACTTTATCGACAGGGAGGGACTGGGCGATCTCCACGGCCTGGCGGAGCAGCCGCTCCCGCATCTCGGCTTCAACGCTGTAGCCGCGCCATTCAGTGACCAACCAGCCCAGCAGGATCAAGGTCACGAACGTCACCAGGTAGGGCCAGCGCCCAATCCGGCCAAAATAGGGTTTCCCCGTTTTGCACCGTTGCCCATGGAGCCAGATGCCGGCCATGATTCCTAAAGCGCACAGCGTTCGGACCAGTTGAATCGGCATTCCGGTCACAGCGAGAAAGCCGTCGTAATTCAGCCAGGACGCGGGGGGGACGTCGGCGGCGGGCACAACCAGTCCAGCGGCCAGACCATAGAACAGCATCGAACCGGCTGCCAGCCGCAATCCCGGCTGCCATGCGCCGTCCGCCGCTGCGGCGGCTCGCCACAGGGCGCAGCCGGCGAGCAGCCCGCCCGGCAGGGCGAGGGCATAACGGCTGGCGGCATTCAGGCCGCTCATTCCGGCCCATGCGCCAAGCGCGGTCAGCGCCAGTAGCGGAAAATAGAAATAGAGCCATGCTCCCAGCGCCTTAATTCCCTGGCGCGCCAGTCCGCGTCGCCCGAACTCGACCAGCGGCAGGAAGGAGGCTGTCATCAATCCCAGCCGAACCCATTGGAACGTCAGGGTATCGCCAAGACTCAACGTCAGCAGATCCAGCCATTCGTTCAGGCCATGGAGCAGACCGAAGGCCGCCAGCCAGCGCCACGGCAGGTTCCGGTCCCAGCCGTCGAGCATTAGCGCCCACACCGCCAGTAGCATGAACGACAGGCCGTAGATGAAATAGATGTAATCCATATGCAGGGCGAAAATAGCCACCGCTTTTTCTCCTGCCGGCTGCAATCGCCGGTCTTCCCACTGGCGCTTACCTCACTCCGGCGCCTTTGGCCTGCGCGTCGGCGTGATAGGACGAACGCACCAGCGGCGCAGAGGCGACGTGGGTGAAGCCCAGGGCTTCGCCGAATACGCGCAGATGCTCGAATTCCTCCGGCGGCGCGTAGCGCTCCACCGGTAAATGGTGAATGCTGGGCTGTAAATACTGGCCCAGCGTCAACATCTCCACGCTGTGGGCGCGCAGATCGCGCATGACCTGNNTTCCGGTTGCCGCTCCTTGAAGCGCTGGAGCAGGGTCAGCGAGTATTGATAATCAGCGCCGGGGCGGGCCTGCGGGTACAACCGGGGCACGGTTTCCAGATTGTGGTTGAACACATCCGGCGGTTCCTGCTCCAGAAGATTCAGCGCCGCATCCATCCGGCCCCGAAAATCCGGGACCAGGGTTTCAATACGGATGCCCGGCCTCCGGGCGCGCACCGCCCGGATGCAGTTTACGAAATGCGCTGCGCCGCCGTCGCGAAGATCGTCGCGGTCCACCGACGTGATGACCACATACTTCAAATCCATCGCCGCCACGGTCTGCGCCAGGTGTTCCGGCTCCTGGGCATCGAGCGGGTTGGGGCGACCGTGGCCCACGTCGCAGAACGGACAACGCCGGGTGCAGATGTCGCCCATGATCATGAAGGTGGCCGTGCCATGCCCGAAACATTCGCCGAGATTGGGACAACTGGCTTCTTCACAAACCGTGTGCAGGCGGTTGTCCCGCAAAATCTGCTTGAGTCGCAACACTTCCGGCGTGCCGGGGAACGGGGCGCGAATCCAGGCCGGCTTGCGCAGGCGTTGTTGTGGATCGGTCGGCGCAATCTTGATCGGGATGCGGGCGACTTTTTCCGCGCCGCGCAATTTCTCGCCGGGCTGGGGCGTGGTTTTGGGCGCTGGCGCGGCGAGGACATCGCGGGAAACGGGGAAATCGGGCATGGCCTGTTCCTGGGTGGGGGCGGGGGCGGCTGGCCGAGGGTTCGGATCGGAATTATGCCGCAGATTCTAAAGCAAATCCCGCACCTGCGAGATGCGGTTGCAGGGATTCAGGGCAGTCCTTCGACCCAGCCGAAGCGGGTAAATCCCAAGTGCTGGCCGAGGCGCAGCAGCAGTTCTTCAGCGGCGGCGGCAGGGGTGAGATGGACGCCCAAATCACGCAACTGGGTCATGCGCAGACCGGGGTAGCCACAGGGATTGATGCGGGTGAACGGCTCCAAATCCATGTCCACGTTGAGGCTCAGGCCGTGATAGGAGCGGCCCTGGCGGATGCGCAGCCCCAGCGACGCCACCTTGGCGTCCCCGACATAAACCCCCGGCGCGGTGGGCCGGGCGCAGGCGGCGATGGCGTGGGCGGCCAGTAGATCGATCACCGCCTGTTCCAGCGCCGTGACCAGGGTTCGCACCCCAAAACCCCGCCGCCGCACGTCCAGCAGACAATACACGATGACCTGACCCGGCCCGTGATAAGTCACCTGGCCGCCGCGATCCACCTGAATGACGGGAATCCTGCCCGGCGCCAGCAGATGCTCCGCCTTGCCGGCCAGGCCCTGGGTAAAGACCGGCGGATGCTCAACCTGCCACAGTTCATCCAGCGTATCGGCGGTTCGGATCGCGGTGAATGCCTGCATGGCGGCGAATACCGGGGTGTATTCACGGCAGCCCAGGCGGCGCACCCGCAGCGGTTGGGAACAGGGAACCGGCACGGTCATGGCCGACGCGCTTACAGCGCCATTTTGATGTGAGGGTGAGCGCTGAGATCGCGGTAGATGGCATCCAGTTGGGCGCGGTCGCGGGCATGGATCGTCACCGTCACCGCCTGATAGCGACCGGCGCGGCTGTCCCGCACCTGCACCCGCGCTTCATCCAGATCGGGCGCGTAGCGGCGCACCCGCTCCATCACCAGCGCCTGGAATCCCGGATCGCCGCCGCCGATGACCTTGATGGAAAAATCGCAGGGGAACTGCAACAGCGACTCATCGTTCATGCCCGACGCCTCCCGGCGACTGCCGCGCTCAGTTGAACAGGGAATGGAAGAACAGCAGGATCGCGTCAATCATCCGCCCAAACCAGCCGCTTTCCGGCACATCCTGCAACGCAACCAGCGGCGTCTTGCTGACTTCCTGATCGCCCAGCTTGACGATGATCTCGCCGAACGGCTGATCCTTTTGCGCCGGCGCGATGATGGTCGGCTGCACCGTAGTCGTAGTGCTGACCTGCGGCGCCTGCCCCTTGGGCACAGTCACATACAGCGCCCGGGTTACGCCCAGCGGCAACTGGTTGGCCTGGCCTTTCCAGATGCGGGCGGTGACGATGGGGGTGTTGGCGTCGTGCAGCTTGCGGCTCTCAAAAAAGCTGAAGCCGTAATTCAACAGCGCCTGGCTGGCCTGAAAGCGCTCCCGCTCCTTCGCAGCGCCCAGCACCACCCCGATCAGGCGGGTATCGTTGCGCTTGGCCGAGGACACCAGGCAGTAGCCCGCCGTCTCGGTATGTCCGGTCTTGACGCCATCCACCGAGGAATCGGTCAGCAACAGCCGGTTGCGGTTCTGCTGTTCGATATTGTTGTACTTGAAACTGCGTATTGAATAACGGGGGTACTGATCGGGAAAGTCCTGAATCAGCGCCCGGGTCAGAATAGCGATGTCGCGGGCGGACATGTAGTGATTGGCGTCGGGCAGGCCCGGCGCGTTGGTAAAATGGCTGTTCTTCATGCCCAGCCGCTCCGCCTCCTGATTCATCAGCTTGGCGAAGGTTTCCTCGGAACCGGCGGCATGTTCGGCCAGCGCTACGGTGGCATCGTTACCCGACTGCACCACCATCCCCATCAGCAGGTCTTCCACCGATACTTGGCTGCCCACTTTGACGAACATCTTGGATCCTGGCGTCCGCCAGGCCTTTTCGGTGATGGTTACTGGATCGCCCAAGTGGATTTTTCCACTTTTCAACGCCTTGTAGATGACATAGGCGGTCATCAACTTGGTGATGCTGGCCGGTTCCATCCGCTCATCGCCCTTCAGATCGGCCAGAATGTTGCCACTCTGCTGATCCATCAGGACATAACCGCGCACCGGCACCTGAGGCGGCGGCGGAATAGATTCGGCTTTTGCGGTGATCCCGCTCAGCGCCAGCAGGGCGAACGCGAGCAGCGGTAAAAAGAGAGTGCGGTTCAGAGTGGGCTGCGGCATATCGCGACGTTCTTCCATGGTTGCAAACGGGAGCGGGCGATTCTAGCCACAAGTCCCGCCCAAAGACAAACCGCCTTGCCGCAAGATAACCTGCAAGGCGGTCGTGCGGCCCTGGGTAAGGGTTGGAATCGACGTCAGGGCTTCAATCCGCGACGATACGTGGGCGGTTGATCCGCAGACCGGCCAGCCGCATCGCCGTTTGCCTGGACTCGCCGGCATTGCGCGTTTCCGACCGACTGCCCGCGCTGGATTCTACCCGTGCGAGGTGCTTGCCAGCGCTAATCGCTACATCATTACGCTCTGACCGGGCATCGCTGCGTCCAGCGGTTTTGGGCGCGGACTCAGGCTTGCCATTTCTGCTGCCGGTTGCTGCCGGAGTACGCCGATCCGAGGTTGCGTCCTTGCCTTTCGACGTTGGTGCGGCGGAAGCCAGCCGCAGCGCCGGGCGCTGATCAGGCCCTGCCTTGGAAAGCGGTTTCGCGCCCGCAGTCTTCGCCGCCGGCTGCGGCAGGTTGCGCTCCACATTCGCCAGTGCCAGCCGTACCGGCGGCTGGGGTTGCGGTTTATTCGCTGTGCCCCGCTCACCCTTCGCCAGCGCCAAACGCGCCGAGGCTCTGGCTTGAGCCTGAGCCTGAGCCTGAGCCTGAGCTTGCAACTTCTTCGCCTTTTCCCGCTCCACCTGCGCCAAAACCTGCGCCGGCGGCTTGCCCGGCGCCTGCGCCGACGGTCGGGCTGGCATGGCCCGGGCAAACTGGATGGCTGCGGGTTTAATGATCGGTTCGGGGCGATTCTGGCGGCTGGCCAGCAATTCCCGCTGCTCGGCGCGACGGGCGGCCAGCAACGGCAGGGACTGATACGGCGCCAGCGCGGCGATTTCCACCCGGGCGGTGCCCTGCTCCAGCATGCCCAGTCGGTCGGCGGCGGCATAGGACAAATCAATGGCGCGTTCGCCGACGAAAGGCCCCCGGTCAGTCACCTTGACCACAATATGGCGGCCATTTTCCAGATTGGTCACCCGCACGTAAGTGGGAAGCGGCAAGCTCTTGTGGGCGGCGGTCAGCTCGAACATGTTGAACAGCGGGCCGCTGGAGGTCTTGCGACCGTGAAACTCCCAGCCATACCAGGAGGCGATGCCCTCCTCTCGATAGCCTTCGCTGGTTTCCTGAACCCGGTAGCGCCGGCCAAACACCACATAGGTATCGGGATTGCCGGAGCGACTGGGGGGTTCGAGCCTGGGGATGGGTTCATCGCTGTTCGCAGCGGCGTCCAGGGAATTCGTCGGCAGCGAGTTCACCGACTGCGGGCTGTCGGGAAGAGTGCTACAGCCGGCCAGCGCGCCCGCCAATGACACCCAAACCAATGCGTGGCTCCAAGAAGATTTCGCCATAAAGACACCTCCCTTCCACCGGAAGACACACCACAGGCGTGTCTGATCGGCGCGGTTTTTGTGGATTTTCAGGATGACTCAGTGGATGCCCATGTGAGCAATGCGAGTCGAGTGTTCCGGCAGGGCGCCGGCAGAGGATCGAGCATAGCGCTCGCGGATTTCCTGGCTGAGCTGGTACACCGCCATGGCGTACAGCAGACTGCGGTTGTAGCGGGTGATCGCATAGAAATTGTCGAAGCCCAGCCAGTATTCCGAATGGTCGCGTCCCTGCAATTCCAGCAACATCGCGGCCTGAGCGTCGCTGACCGGCGCTTCAGGGACGATTCCCTGGGATCGCAGACGGGCGACGCTGGATTGCGGCGGATTAATTTGGCGGCTGACCAGGGCAGGCCAGGCCGCGCCGCTCACCGATGCAGGCACAGCAACCGGTTGCCCGCTGCGCCAGCCATTTTTCTGGAAGTAATGGGCGACGCTGCCGATGGCGTCACGCGGGTTGCGCCACAGATCGCGGCGTCCATCGCCGTCGAAGTCCACTGCGAAGGACTGAAAACTGCTGGGCATGAACTGCCCCAGCCCCATGGCCCCGGCGTAGGAACCGCGTGGGGCGAGGGGATCGATGCCCTCGGCGCGGGCAAGCAGCAGGTAGTTTTCCAGTTCCTTGCGGAAATAGGCCGCACGGCGGGGATAGTCGAACGCCAGCGTGGACAGCGCTTCCAGCACCCGGTACTTGCCCATGTTGCCGCCGTACTGGGTTTCCACGCCGATGATGGCGACCACGATTTCTGGCGGCACGCCGTACACCTGTTCGGCTTGGGCCAGCGCCGCCGCGTTGGCCCGCCAAAACTCCACTCCCCCTTGAATTCGTTTGGGATTGACAAAGATCGTCCGGTAGTCATACCAGGGCTTGGCCTCAGCCGGACGGGACATGGCGGCGATGATGTCGGGCCTGGCGTAGGCGCGGCTGAACGCCGCCTGCAATTGCGCGGCGCTGAAGCGGTGCTGGGCGGCCATTTCGCGCATGAAGGCCTGCACATCGGCCCGGCTCGCCAGCGGCTTGCCGGCGTTCGCGGGGGATGGATCAGGGGCGGTGGCTGCATCCGCTGCGGTGGGCGGACTTGAGGCAGCCGGGATGTCGGGGGAGGGGCGAAGCGGCGTCGGCGAAGCGCAGGCGCTCAACAGCAGGGCAATGCCAAACAGATAAAGACTCTTCACGCGCTCATCTCGTCGTTGTCCCAGGGGCGATTATCGCGTCGGGGTTCGGCGGTGCGAATGGATGCTCATCAAAATACCGAAGCCCGCCATGATCGTCACCAGGGAAGTCCCGCCATAACTGAACAGCGGCAGCGGCAATCCCACCACTGGCAACAGGCCGGAAACCATCCCGGAGTTTACGAAAGCATAGAGGAAAAAAATTAAAGTGAGACTACCGGCCAGCAATCGGGTGTAGGTATCCGGGGCGCGGGTGGCCAGATACAGGCAGCGGGTGACGATAAAAAAATACAGCGCCAGCAGCAGGCAGCCGCCCACCAGGCCAAATTCTTCCGAAAACGCGGCGAAGATGAAATCGGTCGAACCTTCGGGCAGAAAATCGAGGTGCGACTGGGTGCCGTTCAGCCAGCCCTTGCCGTAGATGCCGCCCGAACCGATGGCGATCTTGGATTGGATGATGTGGTAGCCGGCCCCCAGAGGATCGCTTTCCGGGTCCAGGAAGGTCAACACGCGCTGGCGCTGATAGTCATGCATGACGAAAGTCCAGAACAGCGGGATCGCCGCGCCCAGGGCGCCGACCAGCCCGATCATGAGGAACCAGCTCAGCCCGGCCAGGAACAGCACCGAGGCCCCGGCGCAGCCCACCACCAGCGCCGTGCCCAAATCCGGTTGCCTGGCGATCAGGATGAACGGAACCACCGTAATCAGCGCCCCGCTCAGCAGGTGCCACCAGCGCGGCGGCAACGGCTTGTCGCCGAAGAACCAGGCCATCGCCATCGGCACCGCGACCTTCATGATCTCGGAGGGCTGAAAGCGCACCACGCCCAAATCCAGCCAGCGCCGCGCGCCCTTGGAGATGTCGCCGACGACCATGACCGCCAGCAACAGCAGAATCCCGCCCAGATAAATCCATGGCGACCAGAACCGGAAATAACGCGGCGGCGCCTGCGCCAGAACCAGCATGATCGTGAAGCCCAGGCCCAGCCGCATGGCCTGACCAATAACCAAATCCAGTGCGCCCTGCCCGGCGCTGTAGAGTACGACCAGCCCCAGTCCCGACACTGCCAACAAGGCGAGCAGCAGCGACAGATCGAGATAGATCAGGTTGAAAAATTTACCGGTGTCATTCGATTCCATGAGGCGGGGCATCCTGGGCGGGTGGAATTCCGGCGGTGATGGAATCGTCGTATTTGTCGAGCAGCCAGGCGTCCATGACCTTGCGCACCAGCGGCGCGGCGGTGGCGCTGCCGCCGCCGCCGTGTTCGGCGATGACCGCCACGGCGATGCGCGGCTCCTCGACCGGAGCGAAGGCGATGAACAGCGCGTGATCCAGCAGATGCTTGGCCAGGTTTTTGGCGCTGTACCGTTGATTCTGGCCTAAAGTGAAGACTTGGGCGGTGCCGGTCTTGCCCGCGATTCGATATTTGGCGCCGGCCCCGATCTTGTGGGCGGTGCCGCCTTCAACCACATGGATCATGCCGGCGATCACCGCATCCCAGTAGCGGGGATTCTTGACCGTAACCGGCGGCAATGGGCGCGGCGCTTCCAGGGTCTTGGTCCGGGTGCCGGGATCTTCGGTTGCATAAAGCACGCGCGGGGCAAAGCTGTTGCCCTGCTGGGAAATAATGGCGACCGCATGGGCCAGTTGCAGCGGCGTCGCCAGAAAGTAACCCTGGCCGATGCCGGCGCTGAGGCTGTCGCCCGCGAACCACGGTTGCTTGTGAATCTTGCGTTTCCACTCCTGGGAGGGCAGCAATGCTCCTTTCTCGCCGGGCAGATCGATGCCGGTGAGACGTCCCATGCTGAACCGGCCCAGAAACTCGTGAATGCGGTCGATGCCCAGATTCAGCGCCAGATTGTAGAAGTACACGTCGCAGGACTGAGCGATGGCCCGATCCATGTCCACACTGCCATGCCCGCTGCGCTTCCAGTCGCGGAATTTGCGGCCCACGCCGGGCAGGCGGTAAAACCCTGGGCAGAATACTCCGCTGTAGCGGTTGACCACGCCGTAGTCCAGTCCGGCCAGCGCCATCAACGGTTTGATGGTGGAGCCGGGTGGATAGATGCCGCGCAGGGCGCGATTGAGCAGCGGGCGATCCTTGGAGGTGTTGAGGGCGCGGTAAGAGGCGAAGTCAATGCCGTTGACGAACAGGTTGGGGTCGTAGATCGGCTGGCTGGCCAGCGCCAGCACTTCACCATTGCGCGGGTCGAGGGCGACAATGGCGCCGTTGTAGCCTTCCAGGAGCTTTTCCGCAACCGCCTGCAAGCGGATGTCAATGCTGAGGTAGATATGCTGTCCCGGGGTCGGCGGGGTGCGGTTCAGCACTCGCAGCGGTCGGCCGTCGGCATTGGTTTCGACCTGCTGATAGCCGGTGCGCCCGTGGAGTACGGCTTCGTAGGATCGCTCTGCTCCCGTCTTGCCGATGTGGGTGCTGCCGCTGTACTGACCGGGATCGAGCTTGCTCAATTCGCCCTCGTCAATGCGTCCAACATAGCCGATGGCGTGGACGGCGCGCGGCCCCAGCGGGTAGCGGCGGGTCAGATCGGCTTTGATATCCACGCCCGGCAACCGGTATAAATCGATAGCCAGCCTGGCGATTTCCTCGTCGGTCAACTGAAAGCGCAACGGGATGCCCGCGTAAGGTGGGCTGCGCCGGGCCAGCTTGCGGAAGCGCTCAATATCGGCGTCGGTCAGCGCGATGCGCTCGCGCAGTTCCGCCAGGGTAGCGTCCAGATTCTTGACCTGCTCACGGGTAATTTCCAGATGGTAGGAGGCCAGATTATCGGCCAGCAACACGCCGTTGCGGTCGAAAATGAAGCCACGAGTGGGGGGCAGCGGCTGCAAGCGGACCCGATTGCTGTCGGAGAGCGTGGTGAAACGGTCATGATTGAGGACTTGCAGATAGACCAGGCGTCCGGCCACGGCCAGGAAGCTCAGGAAGACCGCGAACACCACGACCAGCGCGCGCCGGAAGAACAGCTCGCTCTCGGCGGTGTTGTCCTTTTCCCGGGTCAGCAGCGGGTCCAGAGGCGGTTGGGTGAACGGGCGCCAGTTTTTCATCGTCGGCCAGCCCGCGCGTCAGGTCACCTGGAAATACCGGCGGGTGTCGCGCAGCACCACAAACAGCAGCGGCCACAGCACCATGCCGCCCACCGCCGGCGCCAGGTACCAGCCATCGCGCGGCGGATAACCGATGACTCCGCTGATCCAGAACACCAGCACCTGCTCGACGAGCAGAAAGATCAGAACGCTGAAGGCTTGCCGCCAGGGCGAAAACACCCGGATACGCCGATAGGTCTGCAAGGTGAGATAGGCCACGGTCGCAAACGCCAGCGCATGTTGCCCCAGCAATGCGCCACGACCTGCATCCACCAGTAGCCCGACCAGCCAGCCGAGGCCAATCCCGATGCGGTGGGGCAGGGCCATGCACCAGTAGATCAGCACCATTGCGACCCAGTCCGGCCAGAACCAGCCCAGCCATCCCGGCAGGGGGGTGCCCGCCAGCAGGAACGCCAGCAGGAAGCTGAGGGTGATGATTTCCCCTCCCGAAGAATAATCGGTGGTCATGGCGATGTCTTTGCAGGGGTGCCGACCACTGCCGGCGGTGCGGCCATTGGCTCATGCTCCAACAACATCACTTCACGAATCCGATCCAGTTGCGCGACTGGCCGGGCGATGATGTGGGCGAACGGACTGCCCGGATCGAACTCAACTTTGCTGATGGCGCCAACGGGATAGCCGGGAGGAAACCGCCCGCCCAGCCCGGAGGTCACCAGCAGATCGCCGATCTTTACATCCTCGTTGTTGGGAATGTGCGGCAGTTCCAGTTCCTGGAAATTGCCGGTGCCCCGCGCCAGGGTGCGCACGCCGGTGCGGTTGATCTGAATCGGCAGAGCGTGGTTAGGGTCGGTGATCAAAATCGCAGTCGCGGTGAACGGATCGACGCGGATGATCTGGCCGATAACGCCGCGCTGGTCAATCACCGGCTGGCCGACGCTAATGCCGTGCTGGCGGCCACGATTGAGCAGGATGTGGTGCCGGTACGGATCGAAATCCACTGCCAGCAACTCGGCAATCAGAACCCGCTCCGGGGCGTTGACCGCCGATTCGAGCAACGAGCGCAGCCGACGATTTTCTGCTTCAAGGGTGGTCAGTTTTTGCAACTGGGCATTGAAAAACACCTGGTTTTCGCGCAGGCGGGCGTTTTCTTCCAGCAATGTGGCGCGGCCCGCCAGGTTTTCGTTCAGCCAGTTTCGGGCGTTGGTCGGCAGCCGCGTCAGGTAATGCAGCGGGTAGACGACGGTGGACAGGACATCCCGCACGCCGTCCAGAGAGTGATAGCGATGATCTACGGTCATCACAACAATGGACAACGCGACCCACAGTCCAAGCTGGAGAGTGGCTGTTGGGTTGACGGTGAACAAGTGGCGGACACGTTTGCTGGGTTTGAGAGCAGCCACCGCTGGGCTTATTCGATAGCGAAGGCGTCAATGGCGCGCTCGTCCTTGGCGATCAGCTCCAGAACTCGCCCGCCGCCGCGCGCCACGCAGGTCAGCGGGTCTTCGGCGATGATGACGTTCAGGCCGGTTTCCTCGGTCAGCAGCTTGTCAATATCGCGCATCAGCGCGCCGCCGCCGGTGAGTACAATCCCGCGATCAGCCACGTCGGCGGCCAGTTCGGGCGGGGTCGCCTCCAGCGCCATCTTCACGGCGCTGACGATGCCGGAAAGCGGCTCCTGCAAGGCTTCGAGGATTTCGTTGCTGTTGAGGGTGAAGCTGCGCGGCACGCCCTCGGCCAGGTTGCGGCCCTTGATCTCGATTTCATGCACTTCGTTGGTGGGGTAGGCGCTGCCGATCTCGTGCTTGATCCGCTCGGCGGTGGGTTCGCCGATCAGCACTCCGAAATTGCGCCGCACATAGTTGATGATCGCCTCGTCAAAGCGGTCGCCGCCGATGCGCACCGCGCCGGCATAGACGATGCCGTTCAGCGAGATCACCGCCACTTCCGAGGTGCCGCCGCCGATGTCCAGCACCATCGAGCCTCGCGCTTCCTCGACCGGGATGCCGGCGCCAATCGCCGCCGCCATCGGTTCGGGAATCAGGTACACCACCCGGGCGCCGGCGCCCATGGCTGATTCGCGGATCGCCCGCCGTTCCACCTGCGTTGAGCCGCAAGGCACGCTGATCAGTACGCGCGGGCTGGGATTGAAGAATTTGCGGGCGTGAACCTTGCGGATGAAGTGCTGGAGCATCTTCTCGGTGACGGTGAAGTCCGCGATCACCCCATCCTTCAATGGCCGGATGGTTGAGAGATTGTTGGGGGTGCGGCCCAGCATTCGCTTGGCGTCGGTGCCCACCGCCGCGATGGTGCGAATGCCGCGAACCGGATCCTGATTGATGGCGACCACCGAAGGTTCATTGAGGACGATGCCGCCGCCTCGAACATAAATCAACGTGTTAGCCGTTCCCAAATCAATGGAAAGATCGTTGGAGAACTTCCCGCGCAACCATTTGAACATGTTGTTGAAAACACCGGGTTGTCAAAAGCGGCCAATCCTAGCAAGCAGGGCGGTTGGGAGCAAGCTGGCAAATATGCTAGGGTTAGCGGACTTGATCATGCAGCCAGGAGAATTCACCCAATGTCACTGGGACCCGCCGAAGTCGCCAAAATCGCCCATCTGGCGCGGCTGGCCATCCGCGACGAGGATGCGCCGGCCTACGCCCGCAATCTGTCGGCCATTCTTGATCTGGTGGCGCAGATGAACGCTGTGGACACTGCGGGCGTTGCGCCAATGGCTCATCCGCTGGATACCGCGCAGCGGTCGCGCACGGATGAAGTCACCGAGTTCAACCAGCGTGAACGGTTCCAGGCCATTGCCCCGCGTGTCGAGGCCGGCTTGTATCTGGTCCCCAAAGTTATCGAATAAGTCTTCCTGCGACCAAAGCCATGCATGAGAAAACGATTGCCCAACTTGGCGCCGGTCTCGCCGCCGGCCACTTCAGCAGCGAGGAACTGACCCGCGCCTTCCTGGAGCGGATTGAACGCTTCAACCCATTGCTGAACGCTTTTATCACCGTCACCGCCGAAGCCGCGCTGGCGCAGGCCCGCGCTGCGGATGAGCGCCGTCGCCGGGGCGAAGCCGGGCCGCTGACGGGCGTTCCCATGGCCCACAAGGATATTTTTTGCACCGACGGCGTGCGCACTTCCTGTGGTTCCCGGATGCTGGATCGCTTCATCGCGCCTTACAACGCCACGGTGGTTGAACAGATCAACGCCGCCGGCGCGGTGATGCTGGGCAAAACCAACATGGACGAATTCGCCATGGGGTCGTCCAATGAAACCAGCTTTTACGGCCCAGTGCGCAATCCCTGGGATTTGGACGCAGTGCCCGGTGGCTCCTCCGGCGGTTCCGCCGCCGCTGTGGCTGCGCGGTTGACGCCCGGCGCCACCGGCACCGATACCGGCGGCTCGATTCGTCAGCCCGCCGCGCTGTGCGGCATCACCGGGATCAAGCCCACCTATGGCCGGGTGTCGCGCTGGGGCATGATCGCCTATGCCTCCAGTCTCGATCAGGGCGGACCGATGGCGCGCACCGCCGAGGATTGCGCGCTGCTGCTGGGCGCGATGGCCGGTTTCGATCCGCGTGATTCCACCAGCGTGGATCGTCCCGTGCCCGATTACAGCGCCCACCTTGATCAGCCGCTGGACGGGTTGAAAATCGGCCTGCCCAGGGAATACTTCGGCGCAGGACTGGACAGCGCGGTCGCTCAAGCGGTCGAGGCGGCAATTGCCGAATACCGGAAACTCGGTGCGGAGATGGTCGAAATCAGTCTGCCTAACAGTCAGTTGGCGATTCCGGCCTACTATGTGGTCGCGCCAGCGGAATGCTCGTCCAATCTGGCCCGCTTTGACGGAGTGCGCTACGGCCATCGCTGCGAGGATCCGAAAGACCTGCTGGACCTTTACACCCGCTCACGCGGCGAAGGCTTCGGGGCCGAAGTCAAACGCCGGATTCTGGTCGGCACTTTTGCGCTGTCGGCGGGTTATTACGACGCCTATTACCTGAAGGCGCAGCAGATCAGGCGCTTGATCAGCGAGGATTTTCGGCGGGCGTTCACGCAGGTGGATGTGATCATGGGGCCGACTTCGCCCACCGTAGCCTTCAATCTCGGCGAGAAGGCCGACGATCCGATCACCATGTACCTGTCGGATATTTACACCATTGCGGTCAATCTGGCCGGATTGCCGGGCCTCTCCTTGCCGGTGGGTTTCGTCGGTCAACGCCCGGTCGGCTTGCAACTCATCGGCGATTACTTCACCGAGGAGCGGTTGCTGAACATCGCCCATCGCTACCAGCAGGTCAGCGACTGGCATAACCGCGCCCCGGCTGCGTTTGGCTGACGGATCTCTCCTCATCCTTCGGGAGAAGGGTTGGGGGTGCGGCTGCTTTGCTTTCAAAAATTCAGGGTCGAGCAAAATGATGGAATGGGAAACGGTCATCGGGCTGGAAATCCACGCCCAACTCGCCACCAAGAGCAAAATCTTCTCCGGCGCCGCGATTGCCTATGGCGCGGAACCCAATACCCAGGCCTGCGCGATTGATCTCGGGATGCCGGGAGTATTGCCGGTGCTGAACCGGGAAGCGGCGCGCATGGCGGTGATGTTGGGGCTGTCCATTGGCGCCGAGATCGCCCGCCGCTCGGTATTCGCCCGCAAAAATTATTTCTATCCCGATTTGCCGAAAGGCTATCAGATCAGCCAGTACGAATTGCCGATTGTCCAGAAAGGCCGGTTGAGCATTGATCTGGAGGATGGAACCCGCAAGGTGATTGGCGTCACCCGCGCCCATTTGGAGGAAGACGCCGGCAAATCGCTGCATGAGGATTTCCACGGTCAGTCCGGGATTGATCTGAACCGCGCCGGCACGCCGCTGCTGGAAATCGTCTCCGAGCCGGATTTGCGTTCGGCCAAGGAAGCGGTGGCGTATATGAAAAAGTTGCATCAAATGGTGGTCTATCTCGGGATTTGCGACGGCAATATGCAGGAAGGCTCATTCCGCTGCGACGCCAATGTTTCGGTGCGGCGCAAGGGCGATCCGCAATTTGGCACTCGCGCCGAAATCAAGAATCTCAACTCATTCCGCTTCGTCGAACGCGCGATTGAATTCGAGGTTGAACGGCAGATCGATCTAATCGAATCCGGCGGAAAAGTGGTGCAGGAAACCCGGTTGTACGACCCGGACCAGGGCGAGACCCGCTCCATGCGCAGTAAGGAAGAGGCCAACGATTACCGTTACTTTCCTGATCCCGACCTGTTGCCGCTGGTGCTGGATGATGACTTCATCAACGCTGCCCGCGCCGGTTTGCCGGAACTGCCGGATATTAAAAAACAGCGGTTTATCACCCAATACGGATTGTCGGCTTACGATGCGGGGGTACTCACCGCCAGCCGCGAACTGGGTGATTACTATGAAGCCGTCGTTGCAGCGCTGGGCGGTGAGCCGAAATTGTGCGCCAACTGGGTCACGGGCGATTTGGCCGCATTCCTGAACAAGGACAACCGCGAAATCGCTGACAGCCCAGTGAGCGCCGTGCGATTGGCCGGTTTACTGCGGCGGATTCAGGATCAGACCATCTCTGGGAAAATCGCCAAGGAAGTATTCGAGGCGCTGTGGGCCGGCGAAGGCGACGCCGACGCGATTATCGAAAAGCGCGGTCTCCGCCAGATTACCGATACGTCTGCAATTGAGAAAGTGATTGATGGCGTCATTGCGGCCAACCCCGATCAACTCGCCCAATATCGCGCCGGCAAGGACAAACTGTTCGCCTTCTTTGTCGGTCAGGTGATGAAAGCATCCAAAGGCAAGGCCAATCCGCAGCAGGTGAATGATTTGCTGATGGAGAAGCTGAAAGGCTGATCGGGAAACAGCGCGGATTTAATTCGCGCTGTTCTTTTATTGATGCGCCCGTTTACGCACCCTGCGGCAATCCTGAGTCAGGCGCTGGATGCCCCGCATCGTCCAGCGGAATGTCCACCCACACTTCCTGATGAATACGGCGCAAATCGAGAATGGACCAGGGAATCAGGATCAGCGCCGCCACGATCCAGGCGATCAGGTGCCAGATCCAGCCGCCGCCAGGAATGAAGGTCGCGACCACAACAAAGAAACCCGTCACCCCATAAAACCGATAGGCCGCCTGCTGGGTGTAGTGGCCCACTCTGGGATCGGGATGATGCCGGTTCAGGGCATATACCAGCATCGCAGCGCCGAACCAGAAGATCAGCAGGGGAAAGGGAATCAGAATCGCAATCAAATTGCCGTAATTCATCAAGGATGCCGCCCGCCTGGAGGAGGAGCCCCGCGCAACTTTGCCAATAATTGTAACTTCGCTTTGTTCCAGGAGATGCATGATTGAAATCCTCAGTGTTGAGAACGGGCATGAGAGACACCAAATGAGGCCATGTTCAGCAACGGCCTAACCTTACCCATCAGGGAGCGTCCAGCGTGGTCGCTGCGTGGTTGAATACGCTCCAACATTGGCTGTTACCGCCTGCTTGCCTGCTGTGCGGGGCTGATGGCGCCGGATCGCGGGATCTGTGCGCCGGTTGCGCCGCCGATTTGCCGCGTAATCATACCGCCTGCCCGCGCTGCGCTGCACCATTTTCGATCAGCGTCACCGAACTCTGCGGCGATTGCCATGCCTCCCTGCCGGAGTTTGACCGCGCCTTCGTGCCCTTCCGCTACCAGCCGCCGCTGGATGCGCTGATCAAGAATTTGAAGTTCGGCGGACGCCTGGCCCACGCTCGACTGCTGGGTGATCTGTTTGCCGCCGCGCTGGCGGAACGGGGCGGCCCCCTGCCCGATTGCATCGTCCCCGTACCGCTGCATGGGTTGCGCTTGCGCGAGCGCGGCTTCAACCAGGCGTTGGAATTGGCGCGCACCACCGCCCGCCAGTTCCAGATTCCGCTGCGGGCCAACGGGTTGCGACGGGTGCGTTATACCCTCCGGCAGACCGATCTGGATGCCCGTCGTCGCCAGACCAACCCGCTGGGCGCGTTCGCGCTGGGCGATCCTTTGCCTGGACAGCGGGTAGCGCTAATGGACGATGTCATCACTACCGCCAGCACAATTGCGGAATGCGCCCGGGTGCTGCGAACTGGCGGCGCGACTGAGATCGAGATTTGGGCCATTGGCCGCACTGCGGCTGATCCGTGAGCGCCCGCCCCATCGCCCCGCCTCCGCCCGCCGTCTTCGCCGGGACGCTTGCCCCGCTGACGGCTAAATCCCGTACAATGCGACTTCAGTTTGCCTCTCAGGCCATACTGGCGCCATGAAAACCCATCCCCTCGCTTTCGAGCAGGCCATCCGCTCCCACGACGATCTTCTCAAACGTCACGATCTGGCGATTTGGGTTGGCGCGGAGCCGACCTTTACCGACCGCCGCGCTGAAACGCCGGAATGGCTAAATAGCGCGCTCGGCCCCAGCAAGGAAAGCCGCGCCCGCCGGATGCTGGCCGAGGCGGTGAATCTGACGCCCGGTGGTGTGGTGCTGCGGACGCTGGGCCGGCAATACCCCAAGGAAGATCTGCCGCGCTGGAGCCTGGGCCTGTACCGGCGGCGCGATGGTCAACCGATCTGGCCCGGCCCGGCGGATCCGCTGCTGGAATCAGCGCCGATTTCCTTGCCGGATGGCGCGCTGGAGCATTTATGGGAACAACTGACCCAGCGTCTTGGGGCGCGTGGCTGGACCGCGCTGCTGTTTACGGTCGAGTGCTACCCCAACCTGCGCATCGCGTTTCGCCGGGACGCACTGCCGTTGCTGGCCAACCCGGCGCGGGATCCGCGATTGGCCCGCCCAAGCCTGCACGGCCAGCCGGTTCCGCCGTGCGGATGGCGCGACGAATTGGCCGAACAGGGAATATTTCTGCTGGGCGTCGGCTGGCCCGGCCCGGAGCAGGGTTTGGGCGAAGTCGCCGCGCCCTGCGTCGAATTGCCGGCTTGCGGCGAGGTTGCGCTGTTTCTGGAATTGCTGGCGGCAGTGGGCGAGGCGGCGAATGCGGCTGGACTCACCGGCCTGATCCTGACCGGTTTTCCGCCACCGGTAGACGCCACGGTCGCCTGGACCACGCTGACCCCGGACCCCGCCGTGGTGGAAGTCAACATGGCTCCTGCCTCGGATGTAACCGGGTTCCTGCGCGAAACCCGCCTCAGTTTCGCCGCCGCCGCCAACGCCGGATTGTCCCCCTACCGGCTGAACTACAACGGCCAGATCACTGATTCAGGCGGTGGCGGCCAACTCACTCTAGGCGGCCCTGATCCGAACAGCAGCCCCTTTTTGACCGAGCCGCGCCTGCTGCCGACGTTGATCGGCTATTTCAACCGTCACCCGGCGCTTTCGTTCTATTTCACCGGTGATTGCGTCGGTAATTCCAGTCAGGCGCCCCGGCCCGACGAACGCACCGCCGAAATTGTCGAGGAACTGGCGCTGGCGTTGACCCTGCTCAACCGCCAGCGCAATCCGACTCCGGAACAGATCTGGCAAAGTCTGTCACCATTTCTGGCTGACGCGAGCGGTAATACCCACCGCAGCGAAATCAACATCGAGAAGCTGTGGAATCCCTACCTGCCCGGTCGCGGTCAGGCGGGACTGGTGGAATTCCGCGCCTTCCGCATGCCGCCGACTCCAGAACGGCTGGCGGCGTTAGCGGCGTTGCTGCGCGCCATCGCGGCCCTGCTGATGAAGAAACCGCACATTCCCGAACTGGTTTACTGGGGTCGGGAACTGCACGACCGCTTCGCCTTGCCCTATTACTTGCGCGCTGACCTGTGGGAAGTGCTGGACGAGCTGGCTCGCGCCGGCCTGGGTTTGGGGCAGCCGATCATCGCTGAACTGCTGGATGAGAGCCATTATCAGTTGGGTGAAGCGCAATTTGGCGATTGCCGACTCACCGTCCGGCGTAGTCTGGAATTCTGGCCGCTGCTCGGCGACGCCCTGGCGCAGGAATACGGTCATTCGCGGCTGGTGGACGCCAGCACCGCACGACTGGAAATCAGCCTGTGCGCCGATGCCGGGGCCCAGTCGGCACTGGCGGACTGGCGGCTGACCGTGAACGGCTACGCGCTGCCGCTGCGCCGGGAGGATGAAATTGATGGGGAAACCTGGCTCTATGGGCTGCGCTACCGCCGCTTCAAGCCCTGGACCGGCCTGCATCCCAGTCTGGAGGCCCAAGGTCCCATTGAGTTAGTGCTGAGCCATCCCAGCCAGCCGGGGGCCATGCGGGTTACGCTGCACGAGTGGAGGCCGCAAGGCGGCGGTTACGACGGCTTGCCCGTTGATCAAGCCGAAGCGGCTGCCCGCCGCGCCGAACGCTTCGTGGTGGAGCGGCTGGACGCCGCGCCAAGCGCGCCGCCGCTGGAGCCGCCGCGTGGCGCTCTGACGCCATATTGTTTCGATCTGCGCTGGATCTAAAGCTGCGATCCATCACCCGCGCCCGGTTTCCTGCGGATTCTATCCTGATGCCGGCAAGCGCATAATGGTTATCATAATTTAAACCCCAAGGAGAGTCCTGCTCATGAGCATCGAAACCATCGCCACCCAACCCTTCCAGGATCAAAAACCCGGTACTTCCGGGTTGCGCAAGAAGGTCAAGGTGTTCGAAAAACCTCATTATCTGGAAAACTTTGTCCAGTGCATTTTTGACACCCAGCCCGATCACGATCAAGCGGCGCTGGTGGTTGGCGGCGATGGTCGTTACTACAACCGGCCAGCGATCCAGACCATCCTGCGCATCGCCGCCGCCAACGGATGCACGCGGGTGGTGGTGGGCCAGGGCGGGATCCTGTCGACTCCGGCGGCGTCACATCTGATCCGCAAGCACAAGGCCCGGGGCGGCATCATCCTGTCGGCCAGCCACAATCCCGGCGGACCGGACGAGGATTTTGGCATCAAGTTCAATACTCCGAACGGCGGGCCAGCGCCGGAGAAAGTGACCGAGGCCATCTATACGGCCAGCCAGCATATTCACCGTTACCATATTCTGGATACGCCCGACATTGACCTTGATCAACCGGGCGCCGCGTTGGTCGGCGACATGCGGGTGGAAATAGTCGATCCGGTCAGCGACTACGCCGATTTGATGGAGCAGTTGTTCGATTTCGGCCAGATCCGTGCGCTGTTCCAATCCGGGTTTCGGATGCGCTTCGACGCCATGCATGCAGTGACCGGCCCCTACGCCCGCGAGATTCTGGAAAACCGGCTGGGCGCTCCGGCTGGAACGGTAGTGAATGGCGTGCCACTGGAAGATTTCGGCCACGGCCATCCCGATCCGAATCTGGTTTACGCCAAGGAACTGGCCGATTATCTGTTCGGGCCGGATGCGCCTGATTTCGGCGCCGCCTCGGACGGCGACGGCGACCGCAACATGGTGCTGGGGCGGCATTTCTTCGTCACCCCCAGTGACAGCTTGGCGGTGATCCTGGCCAACGCCGCGCTGGCGCCCGGCTACCGCACCCGCGTGACCGGAGTGGCCCGTTCGATGCCGACCAGTCAGGCGGCGGATCGGGTGGCGGCCAAATTGGGACTGCACTGCTATGAAACGCCGACCGGCTGGAAATTCTTCGGCAACCTGCTGGATGCCGGCAAGATCACGCTGTGTGGCGAGGAGAGCTTCGGCACCGGTTCAGATCATGTGCGCGAGAAGGATGGACTGTGGGCGGTGCTGTTCTGGCTGAACATTCTGGCCGGGCGTCGGCAGTCGGTGGCGGAGATTGTGCGCGAACACTGGCGCATTTATGGGCGCAACTACTACACCCGCCATGATTACGAAGCGGTCAACAGCGATGCCGCCAATGGCCTGGTGGACGCCCTGCGCGCCGCGAGCGCGACCCTGCCGGGACAGCGGCTGGGTTCCTACACGGTAGATTACGCCGACGATTTCCGCTATCTCGATCCGATTGACGACAGCGTGAGCGATAAGCAGGGTATCCGCATTGGTTTCAAGGATGGGTCGCGGATTGTCTACCGACTGTCCGGCACCGGCACTGAGGGCGCGACGCTGCGGGTTTATATCGAGGCCTATGAACCCGACCCGGCCAGGCATGAACAGGATACGCAGCAAGCGCTGGCTGAGCTGATTCAGATCGCCGGTAGTCTGGCGGGCATCCGCGAACGCACCGGACGCGATGCGCCGACGGTGATCACCTGATTCTCACGGTTCCCTTTCCTCCTTCCCCACTGGACGAGCGCAAGAATGGCTCTGCAATCCCGCGCTCTGGGCTGTCTTCTGGGATTGGCGGCGGGTGATGCGGTGGGCACAACCCTGGAATTCAGCCGCCGCGACAGCTATCCGCCGCTGACCGACATGATCGGCGGCGGGCCGTTTCACCTGCAAGCGGGGCAGTGGACCGACGACACGGCGATGGCTCTTGCGCTCGGCGAGTCGCTCTGCGACTGCGGAGAGCTGAATCTACAGGATCTGATGGAACGCTTTGTTACCTGGTACCGGCAAGGGCGTTATTCCTGCACCGGAACCTGCTTCGACATCGGCATGACGACGCAATCGGCATTGCAGCGCTTCATGGAGACAGGTAATCCCGAGGCCGGCAGCCGTTCGCCCCGGACCGCAGGCAACGGCTCGCTGATGCGACTGGCTCCAGTACCTGTTTTTTACCACGCCGACCTGGCGGCGGGCGTCGAGGCGGCCCGTCGGCAAAGCATTGCCACTCATGGTGCGGTGGAAGCCGTGGATGCTTGCGCCGCTTATGCGGAACTGCTGATTCTGGCGATCAACGGCAGCTCAAAGGATGAAGTGCTGGCGCACCCGATTCCTGACTTGGCGCCGGCGGTGGCAGCGGTGATCGGCGGCTCCTGGCGCGAAAAACCACGCGAACAGATCAGTGCATCGGGCTATGTGATTCATAGTCTGGAAGCCGCAATCTGGTGCGTCGCAGGGGCATCGGCATTTAAGGAAGCCGTGTTGCTGGCGGCCAATCTTGGCGATGATGCCGATACCGTGGCGGCGATTACCGGACAACTGGCGGGCGCGCTGTGGGGCGTGGAAAACATTCCCGCTGGCTGGCTGGCGAAACTGGCGTGGCGGGAACATATCGAGCGGCTGGGATTGCGCTTGCTGAATCGTGGACAAACGATATCTTGACCTGCAAAGTCAACAATTGCAGAATCATCCAACCAATTTTTTTGCAAAAGGACAGGAATCATGGGCGCTACGATTGAAACCTTCACCCCGGTCGAAGACCCGCTGTTATTCACCGACGCCGCCGCGCTCAAGGTCAAGGGTTTGCTGGAAGAGGAGCAGAACCCGAATCTGATGCTGCGCGTGTTCGTTTCCGGCGGCGGTTGTTCCGGGTTCCAGTATGGCTTCACTTTCGATGAAAATTTGAGCGACGGCGACACCGTGGTGGAAAAACAGGGAGTCAAGCTGCTAATTGACCCGATGAGCTTCCAGTATCTGGTCGGGGCCGAGATTGATTACAGCGAAGGGCTGGAAGGCGCTCAATTCGTCATCCGCAATCCCAACGCGACCACCACCTGTGGTTGCGGTTCATCGTTCTCCTCCTGACGCCTGCGGCGTGAGCGGGAAATTTTCGTTCCCGCTCAGGCTGGATAAATTCCCCCCAGAATTCGTAGCCCCGACGCGCCGGTGACTTCAGGCAGGTTGCCGGGCAAACCATCCAGAGTGCGCTTGGCCAGCCAGGCAAAGCCTATCGCTTCCAGAAAATCCGGATCGATGCCGTGAATCGCCGTAGATTCCACGGGAATGCCGACCAGTCGCGCCTGCAGGCGTTCCAATAAGGTCTGGTTATGGACTCCACCGCCGCAAATCAGCACCCGCTGAGTGGCGGATGCGTATTCGCGGATCGCAATGGCAATGGACGTAGCGGTCAATTCCAGCAGGGTCGCCTGCACATCGCGGGGATCGGCAGCAGGCAGCGTCGCCAGTTGGGCATTTAGCCAGTCGAGGTTAAAGGATTCGCGGCCAGTGCTTTTGGGCGGCGATAATCGGAAATACGGATCGGCGAGTCCAGCGGCGAGCAGTTCCGACAATAGCTCACCACCGGCAGCCCACGCGCCATTTTCATCCAGCGGCGTTCCCAGATGTTGCCGGGACCAGGCGTCCAGCAACATGTTGCCGGGGCCGGTATCGAAACCGCTGACGGGGGTGGCCGGGTCTGCTGGCAATAGGGTGATGTTGGCGATACCGCCGATATTCAGCACGACCCGCGCTTCAGCCTGGGTGCGGAAGAACGCCGCATGGAACGCTGGCGCCAACGGCGCGCCCTGTCCACCGGCTGCCATGTCCCGCCGCCGGAAATCGGCAACCGTCGTGATGCCGGTCAATTCCGCGATCAGACTGGGATTGCCGATTTGCACCGTGTAAGGTTCGGAGCCGGTTGGAACATGGCGGATAGTCTGGCCGTGACTGCCAATGGCCCGAATCCGCCCCGGCGCCAGGGTTGCCTGCTCCAGCAATTCGCCGACGGCCCGCGCGAACAGCCGCGCCACAGTGGCGTCCAGCCGCATCATCCGGTCCAGTTCATTCGGTCCCGGCTGAGCCAGGGCCAGCAGCTCCTCCCTCAGTGTGGCAGGAACCGGAACCGTATGCCGTGCGGTTAGCTCCGGGACGGGCGCATCGGTGAAATGCGCAAGCGCCGCATCAATGGCATCCATACTGGTGCCGGACATCAGGCCGATCAGATATTCCGCCATGAGGAAGCGATCCGGGAGTGGGAGCTGACAGGAGCGAGGCCGTTAATCATAACGAGGTGGAAACGGTTTGATAAAATCTTTTCATTTTTTGAGGAACGTCCATGCACTCGCTTGAAGAATCGCTGGAGCTTATCCGGCGCGGCGCAGTGGAACTGCTGCTGGAGGAAGAACTGGTTGAACGCCTCAAGACCCATCGACCGCTCCGGGTCAAGGCCGGCTTCGATCCCACCGCCCCCGATCTGCACCTCGGCCATACCGTGCTGATCAATAAGCTCCAGCATTTTCAGGCGCTTGGACATCATGTCATGTTCCTGATTGGCGATTTCACCGGGATGATCGGCGATCCGACCGGCAAGAATGTCACTCGCAAGCCGCTGACCCGCGAGCAGATCCTGGCCAATGCCAAGACCTACCAGGAACAGGTATTCAAGATTCTCGATCCCGAGAAAACCGAGGTGATGTTCAATTCGACCTGGTTCGATCAGATGACGCCCGCCGATTTCATCCATCTGGCGGCCAAGCACACGGTAGCCCGGATGCTGGAGCGGGATGATTTTGGCAAGCGCTACGCCAGTGGTCAGCCGATTGCCATTCACGAATTCCTCTACCCGCTGGTGCAGGGCTACGATTCGGTGGCGATGCGGGCGGATGTGGAGTTGGGCGGCACTGATCAGAAATTCAACCTGCTGGTCGGGCGCGAGTTGCAGAA
This sequence comes from Competibacteraceae bacterium UBA2788, assembly GCA_002352185.1. Lineage (GTDB taxonomy): Bacteria > Pseudomonadota > Gammaproteobacteria > Competibacterales > Competibacteraceae > Contendibacter. The sequence continues at coordinate 627 of DEHY01000005.1, read as the reverse complement.
GCATTACGGACAATTGCCGCAGATCGTCCTGACCATGCCGATTCTGGAAGGGCTGGATGGCGTGCAGAAGATGTCGAAATCGTTGGGCAATTATGTTGGCATCCGCGACGAACCCAATGAGATGTTTGGCAAACTGATGTCCATTTCTGACGATCTGATGTGGCGCTACTTCGATCTGCTCAGTTTTCGCCCAGGTCATGAGATCGCTGAGTGGCGACGGCAGATTGCGGGTGAGGGGCTAAATCCGCGTGATGTCAAGTTCAGGCTGGCTGAGGAACTGGTGAGCCGGTTTCATGGCGTCGGGGCTGGACGGCAAGCGTTGACGGCCTTCATCGAGCGATTCCAGAAAGGAGCGCTGCCCGATAATTTGGCCGAGATTCAAGTGCAATCCCACGAAGGCCGATTGCCGATTGCCAGGCTGCTCAAGGATGCTGGGTTAGTGGACAGCACTTCGGAGGCGCTGCGGTTGATCCAGCAGGGCGCTGTGCGGATTGATAGTGAGCGGATTGAGAACCGTGGCCTTGAACTGATGGCCGGGAGTAATCACGTTTATCAAGTCGGCAAGCGGCGGGTGGCTCGGGTCCTGGTGCGCTGAAGAAAGTTTGATAAAAAAGGCGGTGTATTATC
>DEHY01000051.1 GCA_002352185.1 Competibacteraceae bacterium UBA2788 | reverse complement strand
GGGAAGCGCTTGAGATAGCTCAGACTGGAATAGCCGATGCCGAAGTCGTCTACCGCAAATTTCACTCCTATCGCCTGAAGCCGACGCATGGTTCCAATCATCTTTTCGGTGTCCCGCATCAGCAGGCTCTCGGTGATTTCCAGCTCCAGCAGTTCCGGCGCCAGGCCGGCGGTTTCCAGCGACTGGATCACCTGATCGTGCAGATGAGGTTGCAACCACTGCTTGGCCGACAGATTGACGGCTATCGGAATAGTCGGCAGTCCGGCATCCTGCCAATGGCGGTTTTGCGCGCAAGCGGTGCGCAAGGTCCATTCACCGATGGCGTTAATCAGCCCGGTTTCCTCGGCCACCGGAATGAACTTGATCGGCGGTACCAGGCCCCGTTCGGGGTGTTGCCAGCGGATCAGGGCTTCCACGCCGACCAAACGGCCTGTCGCAAGATCGAACTGTGGCTGATAATGCAGCACGAACTCACCGGCTTCCAGCGCCTGCCGCAACTCATTACCCAGCGTGAACCGCTCCGAGACCCGGTGGTTCAGTTCAACGGTGAAGAAGGCATAACTGGCGCGACCCGCTTCCTTGGCTTGATACATCGCGCTGTCGGCAAACCGAATCAGCGTCGGTGGATCCGTCGCGTCCAGCGGGTAAATGCTGACGCCGATGCTGGCGCCAATGTGCAGTCGCTGGTCGTTCAGGATGAACGGATCATGCAGGGCGTGGAGCAGATGCTCGGCCACCTGGCCCGCTGCGGCGGGATCGACAATATCCGGCAACACCAGGATAAATTCGTCACCCCCCTGCCGGGCCAGTGTGTCCTCTTGCCGAATGCAATGCCGCAAGCGCTCGGTGACCTCCTGCAACAGCCGATCACCAACCTCATGACCCAGTGAATCATTGATGGTCTTGAAGTGGTCGAGGTCCAAGAACAGGATGCCGACATAGTGCTGCTTACGGTGAGCGCTGTGCAGGGCCTGGGCGAGGCGATCCAGCAGCAGGGTGCGATTGGGTAAACCCGTCAGCGGATCGTGAGTCGCCATTTGACGGATGCGCGCTTCGGCGCTCTTGCGCTGGGCTTCATGGTCGAACAAATCCAGCGCGAAGGAAATCTCGCCGGCCAGATTGCCCAGCAAGTCGGTGATTTCTTCCTCGAAAAAATCCCGCTCCGCCGCATAGGCGCTCAGACAGCCGACTACCTGGCCGTTGCGTCGCAACGGGAAGGCTGCACCGGCGTGAATGCCCATCACGTTCGCCACTTGACGCCAATCCTGGGTGTTGGGATGGCTTGGAAAATCGTTATTGACCACCGGCGATCCCTGACGAAAGGCCATGCCGGTTGGCTCCCAGATATCCGGTATGCCGGGATCGTTGAACACGCGGGTGCTGGCGAGGTAGCGGGGATAGTCGGGTACTGCGCCGGCATGCGCCGCCGGCTGGAACCCGCCGGTTTCCGCATCAACGAAACCAATGGTGGCGACCTGTATTTGTTCCAGATCAGCCACGATCTGACAGACCTGCTGGAACAGTTCCTGAGGTTCGGCGTGGCGGATGATGGCGGCGCTGATTCGGCTGAGCGCGGCGTAACAATGACTCAGACGCAGGATTTTCTGTTCGGCCCGCTTCTGCGGCGTCATGTCGCGGACGGCCTCGACCGTAATCCTGTGGCCCTGATACGTGAAGTGGCGACTGTAGATATCGGCATGGAACACCGTGCCGTCCTTGCGGCGGTGCTGCTGGTTCACACGCCGCGTCGACAACGTGTTTAACAGTTCGAGGTGAGGCGCAGTACCAACGGCCAGATCGTGGTCGCACAAAGCCAGCAATTCTTCCCGGCTGTAGCCGTACAGCTTGCAGGTTGCCGGATTGACATCGAAGATGCGCCCGTTGCGGCTGTCTGTCAGCAGGAGCGAATCGCCGATGGCCGCGAACACGCCGCGATATTTCACTTCGCTGGCCCGCAGCGCGGCTTCCACCTTCTTGCGGCGGGTCACATCCTCCTTGATGGCGATGAAGTGGGTAATAGCGTCCTTTCCATCACGGATCGGCGCAATCGAAGCGGATTCCCAGTACAACGTGCCGTCCTTGCGCCGGTTGCGGAATTCGCCGCGCCACTCATGACCGCTGAGCAGCGTCCGCCACAACCGCTGGTACTGTTCCGGCGGGGTCTTGCCGGATTTGAGAATGCGCGGATTGGCGCCGATGACCTCGGCGGCGGTATAGCCGGTCACCTGGGTAAACTGCGGGTTGACGTACTCAATGGCGCCGGCGCGGTCAGTGATGATGACCAGGTTGGCGCTGTTTTCGATAGCGCGCGAAAAGAGGCGCAAGCGCTGTTCCACCTGCCGCCGCTCCGCGATTTCCACAGTCAGGCGTTGTTGTTGCTGGAAAAAATCCCGCACCAGCTGGGCCAGTTGGCCGAATTCGGTCTCTCGATCCGACAGCGGATCGAGCAGGGCGGGATCGTGGGCGCGCAGACTGTGGACCAACAGGCGCAGCGGTCGGTTGACCCAGCGCAGCAGGGCGGCGAACAGGGTGGCGAGCGCCAGCAGCCCGCCGATGATGAAGGTCGGAAGATCGGCGTTTTTGATCAACGCCACCATGAAGATAGCGATGATCAGCAGCAGGATGCCGAGGATGCGAAGCTGGATTTTGCCAATGGGTAGCCTCATGGCGGCGTTCCAGGATCCGGTGTGGCGGCCCAGCCGACGCGGCGACGGTGGCTGGACCAGGCGTCGGCGCTGTACAGCGCCAGCGCCAGCCAGATGCAGCCGAATGCAGCCAGATGGATGGCGGTGAACGGTTCACGGTAAACGGCGACGGCCAGCAGAAATTGCAGAGTGGGCGTCATGTACTGGATCAGACCGACGGTGGACAGCCGCAGGATCCGGGTGGCTTCGAGAAACATCAGCAGCGGAGCGACGGTAATCAGACCGGCGGCCAGCAGCAGGAGATCGGTGCGCCCATCCCCCCCGCCGAGCGCGCCGGTTCCCCGCGCCGCCAGCGTCAGGATAAAGAGCAGAGCGACCGGCGCCAGCAGCGCAGTTTCCACGCCCAGGCCCAGGGTGGCGGGATGGCCGGCCTTCTTGCGCAGCATCCCGTAGCTGCCGAAGCTCAGCGCCAGGCTCAGGGCAATCCAGGGCACCACGCCATAGCCCACGATGAGAACCAGTACGCCGATGGCGGCGAGGGCGACCGCCGCCCACTGGCGTGGATTCAGCCGCTCGCGCAGAAACAGGACGCCCAGCACGACATTGACCAGTGGATTGATGTAATAGCCAAGGCTGGCTTCCAGAATCCGGCCATTCTGCACCGCCCAGATGTACAGCAGCCAGTTGGCGGAGAGCAGCAGCGTGGTCAGCAGGTAGAAGCGCAGGCGACGCCAGTCGTGAAATTCAGCGCGCAAGGCCTGCCACCGTCCCTGCATCAGAATGAGCGCCAACAGCACCACGACCGACCACAGAATGCGGTGCGCCAGCACTTCCAGGGCGGGAACCTGCCCCAGCAGCTTGAAATAGATCGGGAACAGTCCCCAGATGCCAAAACAGCCCAGCGCATTCAACACCCCGGTCAAGGAATGATCCGCCGATGGATCAGACGCGGACGGTCGTTGCACAGACATGCGCGGCATCCGCTTCAGCCGGGCAGGGTAGCGAATGCCCGCCAGCCGGCGATGGCCGCCAGCAGCAGAAACAGAGCGCCGCTTGCCCGGTGCAGCAGATGCATCGGCAAGCGTTGCAGCACGGTGCGTCCGGCCAGCACCCCCAGCGTCGAAGTCGCCGCCAATCCCAGCGTCCCGCCGATCCAGACCGGCAGCGCAGCCTGGGTGCTGGCGAGGCCGGCCACAGCAAGCTGGGTTTTGTCGCCCAGTTCCGCCAGGAAAATGAGCGCAAAGGCAGACAGCAACACACTTCGACCGCTTTTTTCCTCAACCTTGACCGTTTCCGCGTCGGCTTCCCGCCAGGCCCGCCAGCCGAATACGGCGAACAGAACCGCAACAAGGGCGGCAGTCACCCACTCGGGCACCCAGGCGGCAATGGAAGCGCCAAATAGAACTGCCAAAAGATTCAGTACCGCGAATGCCAGCACCGCGCCGATCAGCACCGGCGCAGGCGGATGACGGGCGGCCAGGGTCATGCAGACCAGTTGAGTTTTGTCGCCCAGCTCAGCCAAGGCAATCAGACCAAACGCAGTGGATGCGGTGATGAAAAAGGCGCTCATGACTGACTTGTGGTGGTTGCCATGGAAAGGTTGCATGATAACTATATTGGCGGCAATTTTGGGGAGAAAACCATGCGCGGCAGGTTGGATCGTTGGGTTTTGGCGTGTGCATTAGCGCTCGGCGCCACCGGCGCGGTCGCCGACAGCATTCGCTGTGGCGGTTATCTGGTGAACACGGGCGATTCCCAGTCGCGGGTGCTTCAAATCTGCGGCGAACCGCAACGCGCCTGGCAGGACGGTTTCATCGAGCAGGTGGTGCGGCAGGACGGTAGCTACATCGTCAATCCGGCACCGCTTAACCCCGATGTCCGTCTCCGCCCGCCGGGTTATGAAACCGAGTATCGCCGGGTCATTCCCGTCTACCGTTGGGATTATAGCTTTGGGCCTGGGACCTTCCTGAAAACGCTGATTTTTCACGGCGATGTGTTGGTGAATATCAACGACGGCCCACGGCAGTAGCGCAGCCGCAGGCGTGCCCGCGAAACCCATGGTCGTTCATAGCGCCGTCAGGCTGCTCTTCAGCGCCGCGATCACCGCCGTGTTCGTACTCCATGCGGGCGGCTGGTGGCCGTTGCCTCTGTTGCGCCAACTGGAAAATATCGCCTATGACGCCCGGTTGAACCTGACGCTGCCGGGCGGAGTGGATTCCCGCGTCGTGATTATCGATATTGACGAGCGCAGCCTGCGCGAGGAGGGGCAATGGCCCTGGTCGCGGAACCGGCTGGCCGAACTGGTCAATCTGCTGTTTGAGCGCTATCGGATCGCCGCGCTCGGCTTCGACATCCTGTTTGCCGAGCCGGATTCCGCCCATGGCGTTTTCGGAATGCTGGCCCGGGGGCCGCTGGGCGAGGATGTCCGGCTGCGGGTCGAACTGGAGCGGCTGCGCGCCGAACTGGACCCGGATCGTCGCTTCGCCGCCGCCCTGCGCGACCGCCCGGTCGTACTCGGCTATTTCTTCAACACCCGCGCCACGCCCAACGCGGAAGTCCAATTCGGGCAATTGCCCGCGCCCATTGCGGCGGCGCACGAACTGGGAGCGAGCGACACCGTTCTGATCGATGCAGTCGGCTATGGCGCCAATCTGGCGCTGTTGCAGGATAGCGCGCACGGGGGCGGCTTTTTCAACAGTCCGCTGGTGGATCAGGACGGCATCTTTCGCCGGACGCCGCTGCTGATCCGTTATCGGGAGCAATTATACGAGCAGCTGGCGCTGGCCGTGGTGCGCGCGCTGCTGGGAAATCCGCCAGTGGCGCTGATCATGGGCGCCGGTTACGGCGCGGATGCCCGGAATCGTCGCCTGGAGGCGCTGCGGATCGGCGGATTCACCGTGCCGACCGATGAACTGGGCGCGGTGCTGGTGCCCTATCGTGGTCCCCAGGGCAGTTTTCCGTATGTTTCGGCGCATGAAGTGCTGGCGGGCCGCGCCGATCCGCGCCTGCTGGAGGGCGCGATTGCGCTGGTGGGAACGACTGCGGCCGGCCTGCTTGACCTGCGCGCCGCCCCGGTTCAGAGCGTTTACGCCGGGGTCGAAATGAACGCCAATCTGATCGCCGGCATTCTGAGCCAGAGCTTCAAGAACCAGCCGGCGTTCGCAGCCGGCCTGGAAATTTTCCAGTTGACCCTGGTTGGCCTGCTGGGCGCGCTGCTGGGATTTCTGGCCCCGACGCAGGCGCTGCTGCTGGCGGTCGCGGCGGGTGGCGCGCTGCTGGGCGTCAACGGCTATCTGTGGCAGGCGCAGGCGCTGGTTGCGCCTCTGGCCACGCCGCTGACGCTGCTGTTTATCCTGTACGTGCTGCACACCAGCTACAATTTCCTGGTCGGGTCGCGGCGGGAGCGCCGGATCACCCGGCTGTTCGGGCAGTACATACCACGCGAGATCGTCGAGGAGATGAGTCGCCGTGGCGAAGGCTACTCGCTGGAAGGGGAGAGTCGGCGGATGACGGTGCTGTTCAGCGACATCGCCGATTTCACCGCCCTCTCCGAACGGTTCGATCCGCGCCAGCTCACCCGCCTGATGCAGTGCTATCTGACGCCGCTGACCCGGATCATCCACGAACGGCGCGGCACTATCGACAAGTACATCGGTGACGCGATCATGGCGTTCTGGGGCGCGCCGCTGGCGGATAGCGACCATGCCCGGCGTGCGGTGGGCGCGGCGCTGGCGATGGTGCGGGGATTGCGTGCGCTGGACGACGAGTTCCGCGCCCGGAGCTGGCCGCTGCTGCGGCTCCGCATCGGCGTCAACACCGGCGTGATGAGCGTGGGCAACATGGGTTCGGAATTTCGGATGTCCTACACGGTGCTGGGCGATGCGGTCAACCTGGCGTCCCGGCTGGAGGGCGCTGCCAGGCAGTACGGCGTCGCCATCGTCATCAGCGAATACACCCGCGACGCGGCGCCCGAATACGTTTGCCGCGAACTTGACCGGGTTCGGGTCAAGGGCCGGACGCAGCCGGTGGCGATTTTCGAGCCGCTGGGACCGGCGGAGGAACTGGACGCGGAACGGCGGGCGGAACTGGCGGACTATGAGGAAGCGCTGCGCGTTTTTCGGCAGCGGCAGTGGCCACAGGCGGCGGAATCGTTCGACCGGCTGCTGGAGCGCCAGCCGGATAGCCGCTTGTATGCGCTGTACCGGGAGCGCGCCGCCGCCATGCAGGCCGCGCCGCCACCGGTGGACTGGGATGGTGTTTTCGATCTGTTGAGCAAGTAATTCAGATGCCGCCAGCAGGGCGGCGAGGAGAGGAGAGTCATGCGGTCGTGTAGTCGGAAAGGGGTCGTCGGCGCGTTTCTGGGGCTGGCGCTGCTGAGCGCTGCGTGGGCGGCGGAGCCGGAACCGGCCGGCCATGTGACCCGCGTCCAGGGCGGCGTCCGGGCGCTGCCGGCGGAACCGCCGGGTGGGCCGTCGCGCCCGCTGGGTTTGGGCAAGCCGATCTATGCCGGCGAGCGACTGCTGACGGATCCGGACGCACGGCTGGAAATCCGGTTGCGGAACGGCGTGGCGGTGACCCTGGGGGAGAAAACCGAATTTGTCGTGCAGAGCGTGCCGGATGCCGGGAATGGCGAGGGCGGCACGTTTATGGAACTGGCGCGGGGTGTGTTTCGGGCGATCACCCCGAAAACTGCGACCGACCGCCCGCAACCCGTGCAGGTGCGCACTCCGGTGGCGGTGATTGGCATTCGCGGCACCGACTTCTGGGGCGGATTCCACTTTCAGCCCGGCGCCCTGGATGTAGTGATGCTGGCGGGCAAGGGCGTTTATGTCGAGACGCTGGCAGGCCGGGTGGAGCTGGCCACGCCGGGTCAGGGAACCACAGTCAGCGATCCCACCCGTCCACCGGAAGCACCGCAAGCCTGGCCGCAAACCAAGCTGCGGATCGCCCAGGACTCGGTGGCCTGGCGCGAGGCGCGATGAACAGGCTTCAGGGTAGCCGCTCCAGGCTTTCCAGCACCGCACGCGGTTCCAGCTTGCCCTTGAAGAACAGCACCGGGCCGGGCACATCCTGAAAATCCTCCGCTCCGACGTTCAGCCGCTCCGACACCGCCACGATCAAATTGGGCATGGCGGCGCGGCGNNACTTCCCGCTCCAGCGTCCACGGCGTGTTGAGTTTCTCCCAGCGGCGGGCGAAGGTTTCTTCCAGCAGACTGTCGTAGGCGGGCGGCGCGGCGTCCAGCGACTTGAGCGGGGATTGCGAGTCGATCCGGTAACTCAGTTCCTGGCCGTCCCGCTGCAATACCGCTTCCATCTCCCAGCGGCTGACCCGCAACAGCGCCGGCAGGAACACCGCCATTTGTAGCCCGTACTTGCGGGTTTGCCTGAACAGGCTGGCGGGACCGTCCACGTAAATCTGGTAGCCGTCGTCCAGATGACCTTCGACCGCATACATCAGCCCGTGGAACTTGAGGTGGCGGAACAGCCGCCGGTATTCGCCGGGGACATTGCGGTGGGCAGTGAGGCGCAGACACAGCGCCGAGTACAGCAGACCCTGCGCCTGAGCGAGGTTGTAGCGATCCACCAGCCGATCCGGGGTGAAATCCGGCAACACGGTCAACAGGTGATACTCCGGCAGGTCGGCGTAAAGCGCCTCGCGCAGCGTTTCCGTTTCCAGTTGATAGCGCGGCGCGACTGCCTCCAGCACTTCCCGCGCCTGGGTTTCACCGTAGCCACCGCGCTCAGCCGCCAGAGTAAACACCTCCCGCCGCAGCGCTTCCGGTTCGAGTTCGCCCGTCGCCAGCGTAAATTCGGCGGCGTTCAGGGCCAGATGGGCGAAACCGCGCACGATGCGGTAATCGGGCGAATCGCCTTCCAGCGCCCGCAACGCCGCCTGCAACTCACCTCGGGTGCGGTGTTGATGCTCGCGGATCAGGGCCAGGACCTGTTCAGCCCAGACCTGCTGCTCGCGGCGCAGAAAGCGCGGGTAAATCTGGGCGCCGCGCTGGTGGGAAAACAGGAGATCGGAGGGCAGCATCAGCGGTCGGGTTCGGGATCGGTGGGCCGTTGCGAATCGAACAGCGCCAGCGTAGCTTCGATCCGTTCCGCCCGCTGGCCGGCGCCGGGCGGAATGCGGCGCTGCTCAGCCACCCGCTCCTCGCGGGTTTCGCGGGCGATGACTTCGTACAGCACCGCCTGCTTGCCGTCGCCGCGCCGNNGGCCTTGAAACGGTCGAGGATCGCCTGGCGCTCCTTAATCAGGGTCTGATGCGTCAGACAGGGGATGAGGAAGCGCTGCGAGACTTCATAGGCGGTAGCGTTGTCTTCGGTGAAGATCACGGTTTTAGCGCCGGGATGATTGGCAAAAATCAGGCCGAGGACGCGCATCTTGGCCGGGGTGGCGTGAGCAATGCGGCGAGCGTCGCGGTGGGCGCGCATGGCGCGGCGGCCTGCAACACTGCGCGCCGACAGCATCACAAAGCGGTTCCAGCCCTCCAGGGAGCCGAGCGAGAGCCGATGGGCCTGCAAAAAGGCGTTGCGCTCGTCCAGCGCCTGTTGATAGGCGGCGCGTTCCGCCGGGGACAGGTCGACATGGATGGGCCGCACCTGAAACTCCGCCAATACGCCCCCGGCCAATTGTTCCGGGCGTTTGCGGTAAACAATCGGCCCGATCAGTTCTGGAAAATCGGCATCGCGGCCATCGCTGCGCTCCGGGGTCGCAGTCAGCCCCAGTCGGTACGGCGCCAGCGAGAATTCGGCGATGACCCGGTAGAACTCCGACGGCAGATGATGCGCCTCGTCGAAGATCAGCAGGCCGAAGCGGTCGCCCAACCGTTCAATGTGGCGGGCGGCGGAATCATAGGTCGCAATCGTCAGCGGTTGCGGTTCGTGATAGCCGCCGCCGATCAGGCCGATGTCGTGATCCGGGAACGCCGCCCGCAGCAGCGCGTACCACTGCTGCATCAAATCCAGAGTCGGAACCATGATCAACCCGTCGCGTCGCGCCCAGCACAGCGCCAGCAATCCGACCAGGGTTTTTCCCGCTCCGGTCGGCAGCGCCACTACGCCGCGCCCTTTGGCCGCCTGCCAGGCCGCCAGCGCTTCCTGCTGATGCGGGTAGGGCGTCATCTCCAGCGCGCAGACCAGTTCGCGGCGCTGGTAGCGCGGCGCCTTGTTGCGGGCCAGTTCACCTTTCAGCGGGCCGATGATGTCGTTGTAGCAATGGGCCGGCGCACGGTAGGCGTCCACGCGGGGATCGTAGCAAAACCAGGTTTCCAGACCGGTGGGCAGTTCAGCCGCGCCTTCCAGCAGCAGCGTGCCGCGATCAAAGCGGAGCTGGCGCCCGGCCGGATCGCGGTCGAGCCGGTACAGACCGGCGGTGTCCTTGGTGCGGTGGGTCATTGAGTGGCGTTAAACCGGGCGCGAATGGCGTTCACCCGCTCGCGGTTTACCCCAAAGTCGTAATACCCGGTCCGCGAGGCCGAGCGCGCCTGAATCACGCCGGGCAGGTCGAACTGAAACTCCACATCGTCTACGAAACCGAACCACGCCGAACTGAATTCGGCATGAAGGTACTCCGGGCCGGCCTGTCTGATTTGTACCCGCTCCATGCGGTTGAGAACGGCCAGCAGCCGGTTCCGGGCCTGCGCCGTATCACCAGTGTAACGCAAGGGTTCGATGCGCTGATTTTCATGGGCGGCCTGCGACGAAACGCAATTCGGCGAGTCCGGGCACGGCGCCAGTCGGCCCTCGGTCACGCCCAGGTTCAAAGGGGGTCGTCCCCCGGAACAGCCGCTCAGCGCCAGCGCGGCCATGATGATCAGCCTGCCCACCGATTTTTCCTTCCACATGGTTCATTACTCGTCAATGCCGTGCGGTATTCTGGACACCGATGCGCCGGCATTGTTACCTGAATCTTCCGCTGCCTGACGATTTCACTGAAAGCGGCGCGAATACCGATCTAAGCTGCTACATCGCCCGCGAGATTCGATGNNGTTTCGATCAGTCCCAGCCGGGTCAGATATTCCGCCGTTTCCACGAAATCCTGCTGGTGGGTCAAACCCAGTGCCTGCCGCAATGTTGCTTCTGACACTGCACCATGCTGTTCCAGGTAACGCAGAAAGCGTCGCGCCACATCGTCAAGGCCGTTGTAGTCAATCCCCTGAGTCTCGTAGAAGGCGGCGATCTGGTCGGCGGTCATCAGCGCGGCGGCCTGTCGCAACGATGGCATATCCACCGCTTGCTGCATGGCGCAGTGGAAGAAATGCGGGCGCAATGCCTCGCTCAACTCCCGAACACTGCGGCGTGGGTTGCAGCGGGCGCGAGCGGCGATTTCGTAGCACGCGTCCTGGGTCAATTCGGCGCCGTCCAGACATTCCTTGCCGTGCAGCCAGACGATGCCGGCCAGTTCATGCAGGGTGTAGGAGCGCAGCCAGGTCTTGTTGGGACGACTCTGGAAGGCTTCCGACAGCTTGCCTTGATCGGTGGTCGCCAACAGGAATACCGCTTGGTTGAAGTCGTAGAGTCCGCCTTCGATGGAGGTAATCCGCCGATCATCCAGGGCGCTCAGAAGCGCAGTAGCCACTGCGGCGGAAATGCCATGAACCTCGTCGATGAAGATCAGGCACGGTGCGATCCGCACTATTCCGGCTCCCACCGGTGGAGGCGCGAGTCCTTCCTGAGTGAGCCGCTCCAGCAAATCGGCCGGACGGCGCAAGTCGGAGCCACTGAAGAACAGCGGTTCGCAATTCAGCAACAAAGCGCCGATGTTTCGCGCCAGAGTACTTTTGCCGACCCCAGCAGGACCGACCAGCAATTTGTCGGGGAAGCGTTCGCCGAGAGCCTTGACCATCTGGGCCTGCTTGACCAGCAAATCGACGGTCTGTGATTGGCCGATCAGGCCCAAGGCATTGACTGGCGGCGGCCAGATTGAATCGGCGGCAGGCGCAGGAACCGGCGACGCGGGTTTCATCACGGGCGGAATGCGGTCTGCGACAGGACGTGGAGGCGCTGGAGGAGCGGGTACGGCGACCGGCGGGGCAACCGGTTCGGGAGCCGGTTTCACGGTCGGGCCGGGTGGCTTGATCGCGGCGGCGGGCGGCGCTGCTGGTTCCCAGTTCAGGAGTTGATCAATTTCCGGCAGACCGAGGATGCGCTGTGTGATCGGCCACTGAATCGCCGACCTCAGTGGTTCCAGGGTTCCCGCCGTTTCCCGACGCAGCAGCACGCTGACGATCAAGCCACTGGTCCGGATCGGCGGGGCGGGTTTCCCGGCATCCGGCGTGAACAGTTCGACCAGCCAGCCGCCCCAGCACAACCGGTTGGCGCGATCCAGCGCCGCATCGCCGGAGTGGGTCTGCGCAGCGCGGGCCAGGGTCTGCTTCAGCATTTCGCAGCGGGGGATGGAGAGCGGCGAACGGGGCTGCAACGTGGCGGCGGCCAGACCATCGTCAACCGCCTCCAGGGTGTTTTGCAGTTGTTCGACGGCATGGGTCAGGCGGGCAGTATCGAGTTGATCGCTGTCCGACGCCTTGACTTCAATCGCGATCAAATGGAAAACCGCTGCTGTTTCGTCTTTCCACAACGCCAGCAAATCACAACGATCCGCCAGGGTCTGGGTTCCTGTGCGTAGCCACAATCGCGCCAGCGGGTGATCTACTGACAACACCAGCGCCCCCGGATAGCGGCGCTGCACATCGCGGGCGGCAAACAGCAGCCCGGCGAAACCCACCACCTTTTTCTGATCGGGCAGACCGTCCTGGGGTTTGATGATGTCCAGCACGCCGCTGCCCAATAACCGCGCCCCTTGATGCAGCAGGCGGCTCATGTGTTCCGGTGTGACATTCAGATTGCAACCGGCGAATATCGGGCGAATCAGCCGGGCCAGCGGGCGGAAATCCCGCGCCGCCAGGAACGTATCCCGCATACCCTCGCGCCGCTCCCAAATTCGCACCGACCTCATCCCGGCTTCCGACGGCAGCGCCCGGTCGGCCAGAAACAGCCAGCGGGCGGCGGGGTGTTCGCCTTGCAGGATTTCATCGGCGGTTTCCGCCAGCATCTCGGCATCAGCATAGGCTTGAGGCGTCACCGCCCGCTGGGTGCCTTCCAATGCGCTCATCAGGAGCAGAAATTCGCTAAACGGCGATTCACCCGGTTGCGGGCGCAGTTCAATCCGCCCGGACAGGCGATCCAGTTTCACCTCATAGCGGAGGCAAAACGGACTCATCGGCAGATTCCTTCCGGCATCACGCTGGCGCAGACGGATGGTGGATTCGTCGAAAATCGCCGCAACATGGCAGGGTCGCGCCTGAATCCGGCTGACGATCTCGCTGAGATGGGGTTCGCCGTTCAAACAGGTCTGGTCAAGATGCAAGTGCAGACGGTCGGCGGCGATTTTCTCCTGTACGGCGTCTTCCTTTTGGGTGTCGCTGAAGCTGAGCGCGGCCCGCAGCCGATCCGCATGTTGGCCCGTGGCATAAATGGTGGCGTCAATGGCTGAGAGCTTTTGCCCGCTTCGGTAACGGTGATCATTGAGCAGGCGCACCAGTCCCATCATCAGATGTGCGGGTTGTGGCGGATTGACCAGCGCGACCCGCAACGGATAGGGGTGGTTGGGATGCAGGATGATGTATTGATCCAGGGCTTTTTGCAGGGCGTGAGCGCCGTCGGTTCCTGAACAGGCGTTGCTGAGATTCTCGAACACCGGCAACCCTTCGATCTGTCTGGTGATGGGTAGCAACTGGTTCAAGCCGTGTCCTGCGGGCACACTGCTCAGCCGCACCACCGACAGAAATTGCTCCGGGCGTTCCAGTTCCTTGCACACCACTTCACGGTCGGCAGCGGTCAGGGTCGTGCTTTGGGCCAGACCGCGTAACAGGGTTGAAAGCCGCCCGTTGCTTTGGAATTAGCTCTTGAAATTTCTATAACAATCGTTAAACTAGAATTAGTTCTAAATCCAAAGAGGAATTGATTCTAAGTATGACTAACGCACAGTACACACTTATTGAGCGATACAATCCTGATGCTGACTACGATTTATCCACTTTGTATCGGCGAGCGCATGATACGATGCGCAATATTGATGGTTTGCAACCGCAAGAAGCCTTTGATGAGTTGTTGAAGTTTCTTTTTTTCAAACAAACTAATGAAAATAAGGGGCCAAAACTGATTTTTCCAGTAGAAGGAATTCCATTAGCAAAGGATGATGTAACAAGACTAGCAAGCGATATTAGAAATATTTTCGCTGACTATGTTGCAACCTTCAATTCATGGTTCAAAGAGCTTTGGAAAGACGAAAAATTCCATTTAAGCAATACGACATTAGTAATTCTTTGCCAACTTTTCAAATATGTTGAATTCAGAGAAATATCTTTTGATATTAGAAGCGTTGCTCTCAAAGAATTTTTATCTTCAGAAATGCGGCGCGGATTAGGAATATATCTTACGCCTGATGATGTTGTAAAAATGATGGTTGAGTTTGTCGATCCAACCCCTGAGCAATTGGTGTATGATTTAGCATGCGGTTCTGGAACTTTTCTTATTGAAACTCTAAAATTTCATAAAGAAAAAAATAAATCACACAAAAATACGGTTTGGGGTACAGATAAAAATCCTCGAATGTTGCTTCTTGCCGAGCTGAATATGGGGCATTTTGCTGAAATTAACTTTAATCGGCGTGTAACTGATGCTCTTTTCCCTAAAATTGATGATAATTATCAATGGCCGGTTGCAAATTATTTTGATGTGATTTTTACAAATCCACCCTTTGGTGTGACGCTAGATAATACTTCTTTTGACTTACGCGGTTTTCAGACTTGTCGAACGAGGGAAGGCTATCTAACCAATCGTCAGCAAAGTGAGATCGTTTTTATCGAGCAATCACTTAAGTATCTTAAGCCAAGTGGCATTTTAGCTATTGTTCTGCCAAAGAGCGTAGTAACAAACTCTACTTTTCAAACGGCACGAAAGGCACTTGATAATCTTGGGTATATTTATGCAGCCGTCATTTTACCTCCAGAAACTTTCGCTACAACTGGAACTCAAGCATCCGTATTTGTTTTATTCATACGTAAGTTTGGTTTAAAAGAAAACAAAAAAGAAAAGGCACACATTGTTTTAGCTAATGTCACAAACGTTGGTTATGATACTACAGGTCGAGTAAGAAAAAATACGCAACTCACACAGCTTGCGCAAGATCTACAAGCATCTCTGAAGCTAAAAACCAGTGTTGGGATTTGCCGAATACTACCTGAAATTTCCAAAGAAAATACGTTTTCTGAACTGGGCAACTTACTCGCAGGAAGAGTGGATACCCCCAACACTACTAAGCTTCGGGATGTCGTGGAGTTTGCAACAAATGGTCGAACTCCACCGCGTCTTAATTATACCGATGAAGGCTTGTTCGTTGTAAAAGTGGGCAACCTAACGGGAAATGGAATTAATTGGATTGCCCGTGAGCGGAATTTCGTTAGTTTTGATGAAAAGGAGAAACGCGAAAGAAACAAACAACTTATTCTAATAAAAGGCGATATCCTATTGACAGCGGCAGCGCACTCACCCGTTTACATCGCCAAGAAAGTTGATATTGTAGAAAACGTACCTGAATGGGTTGGTGGTTCTGCTTCTTTTGTTGGAGAAGTGATGCTGATTCGCCCTAATCAGGAATTGGTTGACCCGTATATCTTGTTAGCTTATCTCCGTATGCCTACTACTACAGAGCGATTACAAATGCTAATAAGAGGTCAAACAGCCCACTTGTATCCGACTGATATTTTGGAATTTCCATTGCCATCAGTGCTGTTTGAGCCAGATAAAAATCTCAAAAAAGCGGCTGGCATATTACGCTGTGAATCTGAACTTAATTCCAAAATTAACGAATATGCTTTTGAGCAAAAACAACTATTACAAAGCATGGCTTTTTAGTATGCGTTCAGACCCCCCGCCTATTTTTTGCTGTGTTCGAGGCCAAACCGTTGATTCTTCGTTCAGGTGAGGGGTGGGGTCTGAACGGTTACGCTTTTTAGATTTTATAGATTCCTGCTCGCTCTCTTAGGCTGTGGGGTAGATCTTTAAGATAACTTTGTGTTTCAGGTAAATAGAGGGCTTCAGCAAGTTTGTCTATCACTAAATCAGGATTAAGGTTAGACTCGTCAATAAATCGCTGGACGTGTTCAAGCAATCTCCGTTTGTTATCTGTTGGCGAAATTTCAGCTCCTATACTTCTTGCAAAACAAACTATTTTTTCCTGCGTCAAATTTTGTGATTGTGAGTAAGTAAATAAAGGCTGAAGCAAATTTAATTTTTCAGCATCACGGCCAGGAAAAATCTCAGTTTGTACCTTGTCTTCCTTTGTAACGTAAGAGCGATATATTAAAATCGGCTTCATCAGATCAAATTTCAGTTGAAAAGGCCATAAATTGAATGGAGCTTTTGAATGGGATGCCGCACGAATGTTTTTGTAATAGTCAATCATGCAATATGCAAAACCGGGCACGGTCGGGTCAACACGCCAAATAGATGCCCGAATTGTATCCGGTAATTTGAGATCGGTGAATTCAAATAGCACTAAATAGTAATACTTCGGTTCCAAAATTGTTGCGAATTCCTCATCATGACGTATGCCGATTAGCCATTTAGAGTCATCATTTCGTTTCAAGTTAGTTGAGTTACATTCAGGGCAATAAGCTTCAATACCGGAAACAGCAGCCCCACAATTATTGCATTTTCCTAACTGGTCTACACGATAACATGTTTTGATTTCTGCGAATTCGTTATTAGGTAAAATCAAATCTTTTCCCCGCGCTCCAGAACGTCCGCCTGAATAACCTGTAGCAACACTAACTAGATGCTGTCCAATGTAACCCATTCTAGCTTGAGCCGTTTGGTGAGTAATTGAAGCCCACTGGTTTACTTTTTTTCGCAGATCAATGTACAAGTCATTAATCAATTGTTCAGAAGCTTCAACTGTTCCTAAAGTGTAGTTTTTATGATTCATGTGGATTCCAAAATTCACGGGAGTTGAGGATTGCATTTGCCACTAACAAGCTTTTTAATGTTAACCAATAGTGCTGGTTTAATCCAGCGGGCCTTTATTTAGGAATCCAATCCGCAAGGAGAGGAAATTCCAAAAATCCAACCGGATTACTATAATTTCTATAATTCAAGATTTTGTTTTTAATATAAATTTGTTGGTAGTCCTGTAAAAAGTAGT
>DEHY01000182.1 GCA_002352185.1 Competibacteraceae bacterium UBA2788 | reverse complement strand
GCCGTCGGCATTCTGTATCGCACTGAACTCAAGGAAGCCCCGGACCGCAAGGCCAAGGCGACGGAACTGGCGGATGAATACCGGGCCAAGTTCGCCTCGCCGTACATGTCGGCTTCGCGCGGCTACATCACCGACGTGATCGAACCGGCGGATACCCGCGCCACCATCACCCTGGCGCTGCGCAAGCTGCTGACCAAGCGCGAATTGCGCCCGGCCAAGAAGCACGGCGACATTCCGCTTTGATCCTCCATCCGTCGAACCTCAACCCAATGGGAATTCACCGATGAAGACCTACACCACGCTGGACGCCATCGGCGACATGTTCGTGATCTACGGCATTGTGATCGTGATCTCAATGCTGGTGGCCGCTGTCATTCGCGGGATTGTGATTGTGCTGTCACGGCAGGCTGAACAGGAAGCCGCCAAAGCACCGGCCAAGCCGACGCCCGTCGCACGACCGGCAGCCATCGTCAGCGGCGTACCCCAAGAACATCTGGCTGCGATTGCAGCGGCGGTCGGCGCCATGATGGGCGCGCACCGCATCGTCCATATTGAAGTACCGGATCGCGGCTTCGGCTGGACCGCCGAGGCGCGCACCGTCCATCACACCTCGCACGCACCGCGTGCATCACATTGATTTTATTTCCTCACTTTCCTGCCAACCTTTTGCGAGAACACATCCATGGAGAAGAAATTCCGTATCACCGTCGAAGGCAAGCCTTATGTCGTCACGGTCGAGGACATCACCACCGACGCCCAGAATATCTATCAGGATACGGCGGCAGCGAGTCTGAGCGCCGCGCCCGCGCCGATTGCAGCCGCGCCGGTTGCCGCCGTCCCTTCCCCAAGCGCCGCCGGGCCGGGCGATGAAGTCGCGCCGCTGGGCGGCGTAGTGCAGACGGTGCATGTCAGCGTCGGTCAGGTCATCAACGAGGGCGACAAACTGGTCTCGCTGGAAGCCATGAAAATGGTCACCCACGTCATCGCCCGGCGGGGCGGCCAAGTCATCAGCATCGCGGTCAAGGCGGGTGATCCCGTGGACGCCGGTCAGGTGCTGTTGACCGTTGGTTGAAACGGGGAGCATTCCGTATGGAATCCCTGAACTTTCTTGATCTATTCCAGGGCATCAATACCCTGGTGCAAGGCTTCTCCACCGATCCCGGCATTGCTTTTGGCCGCGTCTTCCTGATGTTCCTGGGTATTTTGCTGCTTTATCTGGGGCGCAAGGGCGTACTGGAAGCCCTGTTGATGATCCCGATGGGCTTGGGCATGGCGACGGTCAACGCTGGGGTGATGTTCTTCTACAACATGGATCCATCGACCGGCATGACATTCGAGGCGCTTCAGGTCGCCGGGCAAACGGTTCCCAGTCAGATTGCTGGCACCTTGCATGTCGCTCCGCTGGCGCAGGACACCAATGCGCTGATGAATATTCTGCAAATCAACTGGTTGCAGCCGATCTACTCGTTCATGTTCAGCAATGGTCTGATTGCCTGCTTCGTATTCATGGGCATCGGCACCCTGCTGGATGTGGGCTTCGTGATGGCGCGGCCATTTCAAAGCATGTTCATTGCCCTGTCTGCGGAGTTGGGCACGGCGCTGGTGTATCCGATTGCGGTTGCGATGGGGCTAAGCAAAGGCGCGGCAGCTTCAGTCGCGATCATTGGCGGTGCGGACGGTCCAATGGTGCTGTTTACCTCGTTGACGCTGGCAAAAGAGTTATTCGTACCGATTACGGTGGTGGCCTACCTGTACCTGGGATTGACCTATGGCGGGTATCCGTACCTGATCAAGCTGATGATCCCCGAAAAGCTCCGGGCCTTGCCGATGCCGGTGGAGAAGACCCGAACCATCACGTCGAACGAGAAGCTGGTGTTCGCGGTGATCGCCTGCGTAATGCTCAGCTTGCTGTTCCCGGTGGCTTCGCCGCTGCTGCTGTCGCTGTTCCTGGGGGTGGTCATCCGCGAAAGCGACCTGCCCAATTTCTACGAACTGTTCTCGAATACGGTGCTGTACGGCGCAACCTTCTTTCTGGGGCTGCTGTTGGGCATCTTGTGCGAGGCCAACACCATCCTGAATCCGGTAGTGCTCAAGCTGCTGATTCTGGGCTGTCTGGCGCTACTGCTGTCCGGTATCGGCGGGATATTGGGCGGTTATGCGCTGTATTACTGGTCGGGCAAGAAGTACAACCCGGTCATCGGTATTGCCGGCGTGAGTTGTGTACCCACGACCGCCAAAGTCGCTCAGAAATCAGTGGGGCCGGGGGTCATCATCCTGCCGCACGCGCTAGGCGCTAACATCAGCGGTGTGATTACTACGGCTATCTTTGCAGCGGTCTACGTTGCGCTGCTGATGCCGAAAGGCTGATTCATTCCAACCCGGCGGGTTGCATTCCCGCAATCCGCCGGTTTTTCATCAACCTGCATCGCCAACGGCTCCCTTCTCCCGCAGTTCCGTCCGCAGTGCCGCGTAGTACGCCTTTTCACCCTCATTGACCACGATGGCGTCGGTCAAAAACCATGTTCCTGGCGTTTGCCCCGGATCGCGCCCCGACCATTCACCGAGCGGTTTCAGCGAAATGGCACCTTCCGCCGCATGGGCCACGGTCCAACTGCCGCCGATGTAATCCTCCGCCGATGCGCAAACGATCAAGACCTGTTCGTTGACTTTGCCGGTTTCCTGATCTTCGACCCGAACCGGCGTAGCGTAGGCATAACACTCTGCGCCCTCGGTCTCCAATATGTACTTAATCAGCTTGTCTTTCTGGAATGGCCCCAGCGTCAGCAGTTCCAGCTTAATCTCGAACTGCCTGCCGGTGGCGGTTAATCCGATCACCCGTTTCGGCAAGCGCCCCTCGGCGGCTTGCGCTTGATACCAAGCGGCTTGTTGCCTGAACAACACCTCACACGTGATTGCTGTCATCGTTTCAACCCTGGTTATCCTGGATAAGCCATTGGGTTAGTGTGGTACCGCCGCTCCAAGCGGTCAACCACCTCTACGCTATCCGCACCGGGCCAGGAAACGACGTGCCGAGGGGGCATCATCCATCGCCGATGCAGCCGTCAGCCCTTACACAATGCGCGGCGATAGCTGCGCCAAACACTCCACAAATTGACGCCCAGCCATGCGCCCGTGAAGCCCAGGGCGAGCGCGGCGGGATAGGTAAATACGGGGGGATAAGCAGCGGCGGCCAGCAGCAGCCATAACGCCGCCAGAAAGGATTGCCACTGCCGTCGAACCGGCGCATCCGGCAATAACTGCTTCATGTGAGGCAGAGGCACCTTTGCCCGCCCGAGCAGTTGCGCCTGCAAGTGAAACCAGGCCAGAAACGGCACGATCTTGTACAACATGCCGTTGATCACCCCGCCTGCGAAACCGACGATCAGCAGGATTCCCAGCAGCCATTCGACCGTTGCCCACGGTAGCAGCGCCGGGACGAACGAGGCCAACAACCACAACACCGCGCTCGCCAGCAGACTGAGCATACTGATCCGCCAGTAAGCCAGAACCGGATCGCTCGTCTTGCGGCGGCGCTGCGCCAGCAAATGCAGCGTTGTCCCGGCGAAGACCGCAACGCCAAGCGCCAGCGCCGCGCCCGCTGCCCGCGCCGCAGTCTCCCAGCCGCCAAGCGCCAGCGCCGACCATACCGTTAGCACCGCCGCCATCAGCGGCGCGAATCCCCGGCTCAGCCGGCGCGGGTAAAACGGGGTGATATGGAACATCGGCACCACCTGATCCGCGATTCCAGCCACCAGCAGCACGGTCCAGCCCACCAGTCCCCAGACTGCATGCAATGTAGTGAGCGCCACCACCGGCAGACTCAGGCCCCAGCCGAAGTAACCGCCCAGCAGCAATCCCAGCGCGACCGTGACCAGCAACGCGCCCAAGGCGCAGCGCACCGCGATCACCGTGCCACTTGTCACTGGCGCACGCCACACCGCGAGGTCGAACGCGATCAGCGCAACGCCAAACCCCAGGCCAAGCAGCCCCAGCGCGAGGTGAAACCCGACCGGGATGCCGCGCAAAAATGCGCCGGCCAGCATCAATGTCCCCAAGGTCAGCGGAAGATGAATCAGCGTCGCCGTCCACTGCGGACGCGGCACGGCGACGCCTATCACGACTGGCAGAATTTGCAGCAGCGCGCCCGCCATGACCTGCGCCATAAAGCCCAAAGTCAGCAAATGCGTCAGCGCCAGCGGGACCGGCAACCAGCGGCTGGCGAAAAATTCCGGCCCTTGCCAAAGCAGCAAGGCCCCCGCCAGCACCAGAAATCCCGGCGCAGTCAGGAAAAACCGCAGCGGCGCGTCGAAGGGCGGCGCTTGCTCCAGAGACAACCCGACTGGAATCATGGCGGCGAAATCAGGATTTCAAAATCGTCGTCCGCCACCTCTGTAACCTCATAGCGGTAGTGATGGCGACGCAGAATGTCATACAGCGGATAAGGCTGGCGGTGAATCAGAAACCGCACCTGTTGCCCCGCTTGCAATCCATCCAGCGCCGCCAGCACCCGTTCCAGCGGCTCTGGATGCTCCAGCCCCCGCCCATCCACCACGATCCCGGCAAAACTCATGCGGGCAAATCCTGCATGGCCTGAATCATCAACCCGGCAGTATTGCCGAGCATCTGATCGCACATCGGATACAAAATCTGCTCCTCCTTGATGTTGTGCTGCTGCGTCAGAATCAGCAGCGTTTCCGCCTGTCCCAGATATTCCTCCAAATCGCTGCCGGTCAGTGCGCTACTCATGTCGGCCAGCGCGTCCCGGATTTGCCGATGCTCCAGCCGCATCACCCGCGTTGGCCCCATAGTGCTGCTGGTGGCCTGCTCAAAGGCCGGAAACAGCACGTCTTCTTCGTTGCGGAAATGGCGTTCCATCGCCGCCTGAAATTGCTGGAAATGGATACGGCAACCGGTAAGATCAGCCGCGTGAGCGGATTCTTCAGCAGCGGCAAAATGGTCATCGCACTGACGATGTTCAGCAGCGAGAAATTCAGCGATGGAAGGCATGACGGTAATCCTTGGCGCAAGGCAATGGCAATCAATGGCGGCGATTGTGTCCGATGCCATGTCGGCATTCCTTGATCTGGGTCAAGACGTGCAATCTGCGATTTTGCATCATGACTGCTTTGGGAAACCCGCAACTGTGTAGGTTGCCACACCATTCTGGGTGAGGGCGCTTACTTCGCCCCGGAACTGGGCAACTTCAAGCGGCGCGGTCCGGAATTTATAAGGCCTGAATAAAAGGAAAAAGCCATGTCCATCCACTGGCGTTATTCATTACGCACTGTTTTCTATTTCGTCCTTGTCGGTTGTATCAGCTTGCTGCTGGGCTGTGGAGAGGAGGCGGAAGAACAAGCCCCGGAACCGACGCTCTCTTTTCAGTTGCTCATGCAAGACGTCCTGGTCGCCTCTGATCTGTGGACGCAAACTCCTCAGATGCTGTCCGCAGGCTATGGTTTCGACAATATCCTGGGCATTCCCAACGGAGACCAGGAAGCAGCCGTGCGGGCCGCTGGAGGCGCCTGGAACAACGTAACCTGCACCAATGGAAGCGAACCGCCTCCGAGCGCACTCACTTCAGCCACCACTCCGGCAGTCATGGCGTTTGGCTTCGGCTTCCCCATCACGTTTGGAGATGGGCTTCCGGTGGTGTTCAGTTGGCCGGTCCTGCCCAGCACAGTGCAACCTACAGACTTCGAGGTCGTTCTCAACACAGGAGACATTGTGCATCCCGAAGTGGCCTCGCTGATGCCGAATTACGAGTACAACGAGCGCAACACCATAGTCCTCTCGTCCCCCACCTTTGGCAACCGGAAGGCCTCCAGCGAGGCCGGAGCTGTCTATCCGGTCGAGGTTCGCATCGTCGAAGACGATACGCCGATGATGCTGGTTGGACCCCACGGCCCGGTCCGTGCCGTCGGTCTCTCTCAGCAAAGCAGTAATGCTTACGATCCCGTCAAGGGTCCTTTTCTGGTTGGAGCCAAACTCACCCGAATGTCGACGGAAGGGGAAGGCTGGCCCATCCTATTCGGCGCGCAGATGCCCAACGACGGACGGACCCTCTATGGTGACCAGGCTCAGTATCGGCTGCGTATCCTGACCTCCGGGGGCTTTTCTCCAGACGGAGTTCGAGCCGTCTTACCCACAGAGTTCTCCCGTTATTTCCGGCTGCATGTCGCTCTCAGTTCGGGAGAAACCATGCTGCTTACCCAGCCAGGGCTGACCTACAGCATTGATGGGGCGAACCTGCGCATCGTCGGGCTGGCCGATTTGGGTCAAGTCAAGTCGTTCGACGACAAGGGCAATCCGGTCGTTGTGTATGATGATTGTTATGACGAGGACAGCGACAACTATATCGATATTATCCTGGCCGGTGATGAGGCTGCCGTGCGTCGTATCACTCACGTTGAGATCCCGGCCCAAGGCAATTACGCCCCTTTCTATAACCCTGGCGGACCGGGCAACAACCCGACCCCTGGAGTCACCTACACGCAGCCAGGTCCCCCCGACCTGGAACCGGTACACATGGCTCTCGACGATCCGATGACCGTCACCTACATCGATCCGAACGCTTCTCGGTGATCCGTTGTAGCAGGTGGGTGGATTTCGCTTCGCTCCACCCGCCCACTTGGGATAGATGCGAGCATGACGACAGGGGTCCTTGGGAAGACTGATAGGACTTTATTCGTCCCATTTTAACATCAGCCTGACGATTGAATCCTAGCCAAACTGGCCGTCAATTCTTGGTTTAACCAGCATGGGTGAATAGATAATCACGAAGATCAGAAATGCCGCAATCCACAATACTTGAGAGGCCAGTATCCAAATCAGGTAATGATTCGCGGCAATCAGAGGTAATCCCACTCTGAAAATGCTTCCCACAATCAGCACCGCCAACGCGACAGTGACTGCTATAGATGGACTTTTTACATCCCTGCCAGTATGACCGAGCGAGACGCGAGCCATCATGCTCAAAGTCGCAACGCCTATCCCGCCAAAGCTAAAAGCGTGTATCGCCAGCAGTTTCGACAGATTAAAGAACGGATGCAGCGCCATGAGCAAAAACCCCATATCAATAAACAGGAAAGCTGTGAACAAGCTCCATAATAATGGCCGTTTCCAGATTCCAGCGGTATGCCAGCCTGTCAGCCGGATTGAGGTAATCACAAAAAGCCCGACTGATAAAAGAGCAGCGATTTGCTGATTGCCAATAAATACTTCAACGATAAAAAACGCCAGGAATAAAACCAGACTGGATAAATCCAGCCATTGTGAGTTAAATAGCTTGACTGGATAGCCAACGCCCACTTCGACAAAAAATGGAATTAATCTTCTCCCCATTGTCAGCACCAACCCAATGATCAAATAAAGCCCGCTGTAGATGCCAAAATAGACGCCATCTTCGATGAATCCCGCCGCTCCCAGATAAAAGCAGCTATTCCCAGCGGCCAATAACGCCAGCTTTGCCATAATTCCCATTTGCTTCCATTGTTTAACCTTGACCACAGGGTAGACCACGGCAGCGATCAGGCCCAGCATGAACAGAATATCCAGTATTGCAGCGAGGACAATAAAGCGCGTTCCGAATAAAAACAGGATTCTCGCTGCGGCCCACAGGGTAAACAGCCCTAATAATCCTGATCCGTGAAGGGTCTGTATGCCGGTCCAGTTTTTAACTGCGGTTAATAAAAATCCGGCAATCACCGCCACCGCAAATCCATAGATCATCTCGTGGGCGTGCCATTGAAATATGGAAATACCTTCAATTTGCAAAGGCAGTTGAAAAGCGTAAACTCCCATCCAGATCGCAATGGAAATAATTGCAAAAATTGCTGCACCCAGGAAAAACGGGCGAAATCCCAGGTTTAATAATGCTATTTTGGATAATGGAAGTTGAGGGCTGTTAGTCGTTGACGATGCCATTGGCGGCTCCAAGATGAGGGGCGAACGCGAAACCTCTATAAAATACGGCAACCCTTGCCAGCACGACCTTGACGTGCATCAAGTTTCCTTACTATTAATCCACGGGCTGCTGAATTAACAACAGATGAGGGATAGGCTGATGAATACGCCTATTGATATTGGCAGGATGCTGTCCAAGCTGCCGCTGTTTCAACAATTGCGCGATAGCGAAATCTTCAGTCTAACGGCGGGGACGCGGGAGATCGAACTGGCTAAAGGGCAAATGCTGTTTCAGAAAGGCTACTTGCTGGACGGTTTTTACGTCGCCGTGAGCGGCCAGATCAAGCTGGCGTTTTCCTCGGCGCAGGGCAACGAAAAAGTGGTTGCTTTGATTGGGCCGGGACAAAGTTTCGGCGAGGCCATCACGTTTCTGGAAAAGCCCAGTCCGGTTTTTGCCCAGGCACTGGTGGATTCCCGCGTTTTGCACATCGCCAAACAGAGTATCTTCGCGGCGATTAACGGCGATAGCGCTTTTGCCTGCCGCATGTTGGCGGGGCTGAGTATGCGGCTGCACGGTCTGGTCCAGGATGTGGAAGATTACTCGCTGCGATCTTCCACCCAGCGGGTCATTGGGTTTCTGCTGCAATTGGTCGGGGCTGCCGCCAGTGGCGCTACTGAATGTGAACTGCCCGCCAGTAAGCATGTCATCGCCTCGCGGCTGAATCTGACGCCGGAAACTCTCTCGCGGATACTGCACAATCTGGCTGAATTTGGGTTAATTGCGGTGAAGGGTAAAAAAATTACAGTGCTGGATGCAGAACAGTTGAAACGGTTTAATCCTTGAGTTGCTGTGCGGTAAACCTCCGAAAGATCGACTTCATCACCGATTTTTAATCTACTGGGTTGGCAAAGCTGTCAGTATTAGCATTCGATATGCCTCCGCCCATGCCAAGATGTTATCACCCAGCCAATAGCCGGCGACGCGCAATGTTTCCAGCTTCTGACCAGCGGAAACAATTAGCCCAGCGCGGGCGGCATCCACCAGTAAGCGGGCCGTACCACTAACGGTCAAACCCAAAATGGCGCGAGCAATTTTCCGGCCTTTTCTTTTATTCATCAGGACATGGGAAGGATGCGCTGGTGTTCACCGAGGGCGAACACCGCCCGGACGAGCGCTTGAAGCTCCCGGTGTGGCTCCGGCTTTGGTTTTTATTCGAGGTGGTATCAAAGCGTGGCTACTGGATCGAAACGTCCGCAAGGAGCGCTTCGGAGCATCGCTCTGGTCTGTAGAGACTGACCGCAAACTGATACCCTGAAAGCTAAATTCACGGAATAATTTCACGTCTTGCAGAAAACTTTGCGAAGGACTCCCCACATTTGATCAATCTACGCCAACTTTCCCTGCAACGCGGCGGCAAGCCGTTGTTTGAAAACATATCGTTAACTGTTCATCCCGGCTGGAAAGTCGGATTGATCGGCGCTAATGGTAGCGGAAAATCCAGCTTGTTCGCGCTGTTGCTCGGCGAACTGCACGCCGACGTCGGCGATCTGGAACTGCCGCCGCGCTGGGTCATCGCTCATGTGGCTCAGGAAACCCCGGCGCTGCCCACGCCCGCGCTGGAATTCGTGCTGGACGGCGACGCCGAACTGCGCCAGATCGAACGCGATTTGCACGAAGCTGAAATCGCTCATGATGGAACGCGCCAGGCAGAACTTCATGCTCGCTTCGACGCCATTGGCGGCTACAGCGCCCGCGCCCGCGCCGGAAAACTGATGGACGGTCTGGGCTTCGCCGCCGCGCAATTGGAACGGCCAGTGGCCGAATTCTCCGGCGGCTGGCGGGTGCGGCTGAATCTGGCGCGGGCGCTGATGTGCCGCTCCGATCTGCTGCTGCTGGACGAGCCGACCAATCACCTCGACCTTGACGCCGTGCTGTGGCTGGAACAGTGGTTGCGCGCCTATCCGGGAACGCTGCTGCTGATTTCCCACGACCGCGATGTGCTGGATAACGTCGCCGACCATATCGCCCATCTCGATCAACAGCGCATCGCCCTCTATCCCGGCAATTATTCGGCGTTTGAAGAGCAACGCGCCGCCCGGCTGGCTCTGCAACAGGCGGCTTATGAGAAACAACAGCGCGAAGTCGCCCATCTGGAAAGTTTCATCACCCGGTTCCGCGCCAAGGCCACCAAAGCCCGTCAGGCGCAAAGCCGGATCAAGGCGCTGGAACGGATGGAGCGGATCGCCGCCGCGCATGTGGATTCGCCGTTCGAGTTCAGTTTCGCTGCGCCGGGGCGCATGCCTAATCCGCTGCTCAGCGTCGAAAAAGTCGCGGCGGGTTACGGCGAGCGCCCGGTGCTGGAACAGGTCAATCTGGTAATCAATCCCGGCGCCCGGATCGGCCTGCTCGGTCCGAACGGCGCGGGCAAATCCACCCTGATCAAGCTGCTGGCGGGGATGTTGCCGCCGCTGGCCGGGCAGATCGAGACCGGGCAAGGCTTAGCCATTGGCTATTTCGCCCAGCACCAATTAGAGCAACTGCGGCCTGACTGGAGCGCGCTGCGCCACCTGCAACAGGTGGATGAACGCGCCGGTGAGCAGCAATTACGCAATTTCATCGGCGGTTTCGGCTTTATCGGCGACCGTGCCCTGGAGCCGGTCGCGCCGTTCTCCGGCGGCGAAAAGGCGCGGCTGGCGCTGGCCCTGCTGGTGTGGCAAAAACCCAACCTGCTGCTGCTGGACGAACCGACCAACCATCTCGACCTCGACATGCGCCACGCACTGACGCTGGCGTTGCAGGATTATCAGGGCGCGATGATCGTGGTCTC
>DEHY01000136.1 GCA_002352185.1 Competibacteraceae bacterium UBA2788 | reverse complement strand
CGCCCTTGACCCGCGCTTTTTGCGCCAGCCCGCCCCAGTGGGTTTCGCCCACGCCCCAGCCGTTGAGTATCACCGGGTCGCCCGCCTGCCATAATGCAGAGTCGCTGACCTCGACCACGCCCGCGAAGTCAATGCCCGGGATCATGGGAAATTTGCGCACCACCGGCGACTGGCCGGTGATCGCCAAACCATCCTTGTAGTTGATGGTGGAGTAGGCGATGCGCACGATGACGTCGCCTTCCGGCAACCGGGCCTCGTTAATGTCTTGCAGGCGCGCCTGGTAACCGGCTTCGGTCTTGTCGATCAGGATGGCGTTGAACATGCATGTCCTCGTTGGAAAATAGGGTGGGATGCGGTGATTGTAACCGCTAATGCCGGTTGCTCAACCGCGACATCGTTGCGCATGATGGGTGACTCGGCGGAATGCCTCCGCCGGGTGCTGGAGCGGTTCCAGCCTGAACGGGCGCGGGGGAGCGAAGGGCGATGAAGAAACCAGCTTTGATTAAACGGAGCGAACATGGCGCAACAACTCAGTTGGGAAATGCTGCAATCCATCGTACAGTCGGAATCCATCGAATCGCTGTCGATGCAACAACTCAATGCCTTATTCCACGCTGAAGAGGAGATGATTCCATTTTTGCCGGATTCCATCTGCCAGATCGATCCGCGCAATGGCGACTTGATCGTCTATAACTCCACGCGGGCGCGTCGGCCACACGACTCCAATCTCCGAACCATCCCGTCTGAAAGCGTTGAAAACCCCTGCGTCATTTGCCAAGGCAAAACTACGGGAGTTGTTGATGTGGCGCAATTGAGTCAAGGCGCAACTTTCATCAATAAAAACCTGTTCCCGATTATTTACCCCTTGCAGCCCATCCTGGATGAATACTGTCGGCAACCCCTTTATCCCGATCCGACGCATGAAGGACGGGTATCCTATGGTTTGCATTTCCTGCAATGGACCTCTTCGCAGCATGATCAGGACTGGCACACCCTGTCGCTGGACGATGGCCTGATCGTCCTGCAACGACTGGCGGTTCTGGAGCAGAAATTGCTCTACGAATCGGAAGGATTGATGCCTCCCTCCGAAATGCCGCCGTCGCGCAAACCGACCCACGGCTTTGTCTCCATCATCAAAAACTATGGCCAGCCCGCCGGCGGATCGCTGACGCACGGCCATCAGCAAATCGGCTACAGCAATATCATGCCCAGTCGTTTTTATAACAACGGGTGTTTTGCCCAGCGGCATCAGGGAAACTCGTTCAGCCGCTACCTGCTGTGTGATAATCCTGCGGAATTGACGGTGCGGGATTATGGAGAAGCGGTACTGGTCGTGCCTTATTTCATGCGACGACCTTATGACATGCTGCTGCTGGTGAAAGAGACCCGCCGACAGTACTTGCATGAATTGACCGATGCCGAGATGCGCGCCGTCACTCAGGGCATTCAGGATGGGATGCGGGCGCTGCTGCGGATTATGCCCTTGCTGGGACGCGAGCCGGCTTTTAACCTGACGGTGAATAATGGGCCAGGCGCTGGTCTTTACCTGGAATTTCTGGCGCATACCCAGGAAATGGGCGGCTTTGAACAATTGGGGTTGTGGGTGTGTCAGGAAAGCACTACGAATGCAGCCGCTTACTTGCGCGAAGTCTTATGAATTCCGCTCAAATCCACTCGTTGTTTACCCGTCTCCAAACTGCGCGCCCGAAACCGACGACCGAGCTGCGCTATCTCAGCCCTTTCGAGCTGCTGGTCGCGGTTATCCTGTCGGCGCAAGCGACTGACAAAAAGGTTAATGAAACCACCGCCCGGCTGTTTCCGCAGGCCAATACGCCGCAAGCCATTCTGGACCTGGGCGAAGCGGGTTTGAAAGACCACATCAGGACGATTGGCCTCTATAACGCCAAGGCCGCCAATATCCGCAGGACCTGCGCCCTGCTGCTGGAACGGCACGGCGGCGAGGTGCCGCACGACCGGGCGGCGCTGGAAGCATTGCCGGGCGTAGGCCGCAAGACCGCCAATGTCATCCTCAATACCGCCTTTGGCGAACCGACCATTGCCGTGGATACTCATATTTTCCGGGTCGCCAATCGCACCGGGCTGGCGCCGGGCCGGACCGTGCGGGAGGTGGAAGAGGGATTACTGGCGGCGACGCCGGAGGAGTTCAGACCGGACGCCCACCATTGGCTGGTCCTGCACGGTCGCTATGTTTGCACCGCCCGCAAGCCGCGTTGCCCGGAGTGCCCGATTCACGACCTGTGCGCCTATCCGCATAAAACCGGGGTGATCTGATGTTCGGCAATGATCGCAACAGCCTGCGTCGCTACTACTGCACGGTTTGGAGCAAGGCCGGGGCCGGCCAGCCGCTGGAACCGCTGGAACGGATCATCGCCGAGGTCATCCGCGCCCATCCCGAATATCAGCCGGTGCTGACTGACTCTGAAGCGGCGTTGGGGCGCGAGTACGCACCAGAACTGGGCGAAACCAATCCATTCCTGCACATGGGCATGCACATCGCCATTCAGGAGCAGTTGGGCGGCAACCGCCCAGCCGGCATTCTCGAGGTGTACCAGCAGCTTTGCCGGCGGGTGGGCGACAGTCATGCCGCCGAACACCAAATGATGGAGTGTCTGGGCGAGACGCTGTGGGAAGCGCAGCGCAACGGCGCGGAGCCGGATGAAAGGGCGTATCTGAAACGGCTGCGGCGAATGGCGCGACAAGCCTGAACCCTCCGCCCACGAAAAACGCCGACGTTCAGCGTCGGCGTTCGCATTGCTGAAGCGACTCAGATCGGGTTTTGTTCGAGGTCGCCGCTCTCGACGATATCCCGGTAGGCGTGCCAGGTGGCGTGACCGATGAGCGGCAGGACGATGGCCAGACCGAGGTAAAAGGTGATGAGGCCGATTCCGGTGAAAATCGTGATCAGCGCCGCCCACAGCAGCATCACTCCCTTATTAACCCGCACGGCAGTGAGGCTGGTCAGCACCGCAGTGACGAAATCGGTTTTACGATCCAGCATCATCGGGATGGAGACCACGCTGATCACAAACACGGCGGTGGCGATCACCGCGCCCACCAGCGTGAAAACGGTCAGAAACATCAGGCCGCTGCCCGAGAAAAACAGTTGCGCGACCGAACTGTCGAGTACCAGGTTGTGCCCGCCGCCGATGATGACGCCGAACAGGAGCGCGGACAGCCGCGCCCAGACGATCATCAGCAGGCCAACCAGTCCGCCGAACATCAGGATCGGCAGGACGTTGCACTGCCAGGCCACCAGCGCATGTCCCAGGGTGGCAGGTTCGCCCACCTCCAGGCGGCGGCTAATGTCGTACAGTCCCATGGACAGAAACGGACCGGCCAGCAGGAAACCGGTGGTCAGAGCCAGCGCATACTGGAATTGGCCCGCGATCAGATAGACCAGCAGATAACCCATGACTACGAACAGCAAGCCATAGGGGATGCTTGCTGCGGGCGCCTGCCACAAGTCTTTCCAGCCGGCGCCCAGCCATTCCCAGGGACGTTCAAGCGATACAATACGCACTCTAGGAGTGCCCAGTGAGCTTTCAATGACAGAAATGGAAGCAGCCATCTCAATTCCTCCTTCAAAATTGCGAATGGGCATGTTCTGGGCGCGATTCACCCGCCTGACATGCTCTTGAGTGTAGCACTCAGTTTTTCCCGGGTGCGAAGGGGTGCGAAGATCACGCGGACTCTTCTCAATCCATACGGAGCGGGAACAACAAAAAGAGGCCAGTCGGCCTCTTTTTGTTCCTGCGGTCAATCCGGCGCCCGATCAGGCCCGTTGCGGGCGCAGCCGACGGTACAGGTCGTAGGTTTGCTGCGCGATGCTGCGCCAGCTGTAGTGCCGTTCGACCCGTTCCCGACCGGCTTGGCCCATCCGCTCGCACAGAGCCGGATCAGCGGCAAGACGGTTGATCGCGTCGGCCAGCCCCTGTTCGAATCGAGCGGGAGCAATGGGATCGTGCGGCGGCTCCATGGACAGGTGCGGATCCACCAGAAAGCCGGTTTCACCATCCACCACCACCTCGTTGATGCCGCCCACCGCGCTGCCCACGACCGGCGTGCCGCACGCCATCGCCTCCAGATTGATGATGCCAAACGGTTCGTAGATCGAGGGGCAGCAGAAAATGGTGGCGTGGGAATACAAGGCTATCGTCGTCTGGCGCGACACCATCTTGGGAATCCACACGATGCCGTCGCGGTGACTTTGCAGTTCCTGCACCATATCTTCCATCTCGCGCTGCATCGCCAGGGTATCGGCATCGCCGGCGCATAGCACAATTTGCAACTTCGGGTCCAGGTGCGGAATGGCTTGCAGCAAATAATACAGCCCTTTCTGCCGGGTCATCCGCCCGACGAACAGCACATAGGGCCGGTTGGGATCGATGCCAAACTCGGCAATCG
The DNA here is from genome assembly GCA_002352185.1 of Competibacteraceae bacterium UBA2788. Taxonomy (GTDB): domain Bacteria; phylum Pseudomonadota; class Gammaproteobacteria; order Competibacterales; family Competibacteraceae; genus Contendibacter. The sequence goes on along the minus strand of DEHY01000136.1, from coordinate 12,981 downwards.
CCTTGGAATCGTGGACGGGGTGGTATTCCTCGGTATCAATGCCGTTGGGGATCACCACCACCCGGGTCGGCTCCACATTGAACAGGCGCAGAATGTCGTCGCGGGTGCTGCGCGAAACCGCGATGATTGCGTCGGCGGTTTCCAGCGCGGTTTTCTCGATCCAGCGCGACAGGTCATAGCCGTGGCCGAGCTGGTCGCGCTTCCAGGGCCGCAGCGGCTCCAGCGAGTGGACGGTGATCACCATCGGGATGTTGTACAGAATCTTGGCCAGAATGCCGCTGAAATGGGCGTACCAGGTGTGACAATGGATAATCTCGGCGCTGCCCTCCAGATCGCCGATGCCCTGACCGACAAAAGCCAGACAGGTGCTGAGGGCCTTGAGCGGCGAAACGAAGGATTGCGGGCAACCGGCGAAATGAGTGGTATCCATCTTGACGCCGCGCACATGCAACTGGCCTTCGTCGAGGGTCTGATCGTGGAAGCTGCGCACCTCGACCGGGGTCAATTTAGCCAGTTCGCGCGACAGGTACTCGACGTGGACTCCCGCGCCGCCATAGACGTAAGGGGGATATTCGTTAGTGGTGAGCAGGACGCGCATTGTTGTTGTACTCCCTTGGCCGGGTGGGCGGCGATGCGATGAACGGGTTCCGCTGGATCATCCAGGCGGAAGGACTGACAATACGGCATTATGCCAAGCAGGGCGTGGTTTTTGGAAGGCCGCAAAACGAGTGGGTCAACCACCGTTGGGGCGCAGGATCAATGTATCGCCGCGCTGGGTAAATTCCATCTGCCGCAGCGTGTTCATGGTGGGCGGCCATGGTCAAACCGGCACCGGCGCTGAAAATGCCGCCGCCAATTCCCGAACCTCATCCAGCATCGCCTGGCGTTCGGCATGAGTAACGGTGAGTACTTCATAGAATGCCCGGTGGATGATGTTTTGGACGCCGCAGGCGCCCAGAACGCCTTCGCTCATCGGGCGAACCAGCAATTCGTGCCAGCGCTCGCGCTGATACAGCGCCTCGTCGCCGCCCAAGGTGTTCAGAATCAGCGCTCGCTCCTGGGTCAGCAGGCCATGCATACCTATTGCTGTGAATTCAAAGGCGAATTTGCGGGTGAATACCCGGTCAATCCAGCCCTTGAGAATGGCCGGCGGCCCGAACCACCAGATCGGATAAATGAACACCAGCCCTTGCGCCCAGCGGATGGCGGCCTGCTCCTGAAGCGTGTCCTCCGGCAAATCGCCGCGCCAGTTGCGAGCCAGATCCTCGCTGTCCAGCACAGCCCGGAATTGCATCCTGTATAAGTCGTGGATGCGGGTGGCGTGGCCGTGTTCGCGCAGCGTAGCATCCACCACTTCCAGAATGGCCTGGTTGAAGCTGTGTGGATTAGGATGGGCGAAGATGATCAGAACATTCATGGGGTGCGATTCACGGCTGATGCAAAAACGACCCTCTCCCATTAAGAAGGGGGTGTAGAGCAAGGGTCTTTTGTTCCAAGCCGTTCAGGCGACTCGTGCGGTGAACTCGTGACCCGCCAGGCTGAGCGTCAACGCATCGCCGGAGCGCAGCGGGCCGACTCCGGCGGGAGTTCCGGTCAGCACCACGTCACCCGGTCTCAGCGTAAAGTGAGTGGAGATGTAGGCCATGAGTTCAAACACGCCGATCATCATCTGCCGGGTGTTGCCATGCTGGCGAATTTCACCGTTCACCCGCAGCATCAGATCGGTCGCTTGGGGGTCGGGGAGCGCTTCAGGCTTCAGAAAAGGTGACAGCGGACAGGAGCCGTCGAAGGCTTTGGCGGTTTCCCAGGGATGGCCCTTCTTCTTCAGTTCGTTTTGCACGTCGCGCAGGGTCAAATCCAGGGCGATACCGTAGCCGGCGACCGCATCCCGCGCCGTCTCGGCATTGGCGTTGCGCAACTCCCGCCCGACCAGCACCGCCAGTTCGACTTCATGGTGGCATTCACCCCGTCCCTCCGGCAACCGGATCGGCTCGTCCAGCCCGAGCAGCGCGGTGTCCGGTTTCATGAACAGAATCGGCGTTTCCGGGACTGCNNAGATTGAGCAGATTGCCATCCCGATCATGATGCTGATAAGCCACGGAATTACTCCTGAAGTTTTTTTGAAAATTGTGTGGCTATTGTCGGGGAAGGGGAGCGGTGCTGCAATGCGAAAAAACGCCGGCTTGGAAACCGGCGAAGTGCGTGGTTTTGAGCCGGCGCGAGGCCGGTTCGCGGGTCGAGAGCTAATGCGCGAAGTAGGCCGCAGCAATTTGGTTNNGCCAGTTCCGGCACCGCCGCCGCATTCAGTTTTTGCCTGAGCGCGGCGAGAGCCGCCAGCGACGCCTCGTTGCGAGGCAATTTTTTCAGGCAGATTTCCAGTTGGCGCAAGCAAAACGCCACGGCGCGCGGGAAGTATTCATCCTGCAACAGGAACTTCAGCACGTCCGGCCCGCTGACCCGCACCCGCACTTGCTGGCGGTACACCTGGTAGGCGCTGAGTGATTTCAGCACGCTCATCCACTGAATGCTCTCAAACGGATCCTGCTCGCCATTTGCAGCAACGGTGGTCTGGGTCTGGGTCTGGGTCTGAGTCTGCCCATTACGCGACAGCAGATTGGCCGAACGCACATCCAGAATGCGGGTAGTCATGTCGGCGCGTTCCAGATAATGGCCCAGACGGACAAAATCATAGGCGGCGGTGCGGCTCATCGCGCCGGCCAGCAGGCCGCCGATTTGTTGCGCGCCGCTGATGACGCGCCGCAGGAACTCGAAGCGTCCGCGCCGACTCGGCACATGATCGCGGGCATAGATATACAGACTGTTGATCTGCTCCCAGGCTTCCTGCGGCACGGTATCGCGGGTGGTGCGCAGATTCTCGCGGGCGGCGGCCAAGCTGGAAATGATCGATCCGGGATGATCGCTGTCGCTGATCAGGAATTTGACCACGTTGGTTTCATCGGCCGGCCGGTGCGGGTCTTTTTCAAAGAACAGCTTCTCGGCGCCGACGATAAAGATCAGCGGCAGCCAGCCGAAAGTGGTGTTGCGCGGCAAATCCAGCAGCAGGTTGGCGTTGACGTTGATCAGGCGGGCGGTGTCTTCGGCCCGCTCGATTTGGCGGGTCATCCAATAAATGTTCTGAGCGACGCGCGATAGCATGGTTAGAAGCCCTCGGTATCCACGATCCAGGTNNGGGCCGCCGGAGAGGATGAACGGACGCAGGTCTATATGGCGCGGTTCCATCTGGTTATCGTCACACAGCGTCGGCGACGTGGACAGCGCCAGGGTAGGCTGAGCCATATAGTTGCGGGGATTTTTCTGGATCAGTTTGGCGAAGCGCTTATGTTCGGCGGAGGTGGCGTGCGGCCCGACCATCATCCCGTAGCCGCCGGATTCATTCGCCGGTTTCACCACCAGTTGATCCAGATTGGCCAGCACATATTTCCGGTCTTTCTCCCGCATACACAGCCAGGACGGCACGTTGGCAATCAGCGGATCCTGATCCAGGTAGTATTTGATGATCTCCGGGACGAAGGCATAAACCACCTTGTCATCGGCCACGCCCGCGCCCGGCGCATTGGCCAGCGCCACGTTGCCCTTGCGCCAGGCCCGCATCAACCCCGGCACCCCCAGCGTGGAATCGGGATGGAACACTTCGGGGTCCATAAACAGATCGTCAATCCGCCGGTAGATCACATCCACCCGCTCCAGTCCTTCAATGGTGCGCATGTAGACGCAATCGTCGTCGCCGACCTCCAGATCGCTGCCTTCCACCAGTTCCACGCCCATCTGCTGGGCGAGATAGGAATGCTCGAAATAGGCCGAGTTGTAGATGCCGGGGGTCAGCACCACCACCGTGGGATGATCGCCGGGCCGGGGCGACAGCGAGGCCAGCATGTCGTAGAGCCGCAGGGTGTAGTCATCCACCGGCTGGATGCGCTGATGCTCGAACAGTTCTGGAAACACCCGCTTGGTCACCACCCGGTTTTCCAGCATGTAGGACACGCCGGACGGGACGCGCAGGTTGTCTTCCAGCACGTAGATCGTGCCGTCCTGGTCGCGCACCAGATCGCTGCCGCAAATGTGCGCCCAGACCCCGTGACGGGGATTGACGCCCACGCACTGTGGCCGGAAGTTGACCGACTGGGCCAGCACCTCGGCGGGGAATACGCCATCCTTGATGATCTTCTGCTCGTGGTAAAGATCATCAATGAACAGGTTGAGCGCCTGCACCCGCTGTTTCAGGCCCGCTTCGGCGCGATCCCATTCGCGCTTGGGGATGATGCGCGGCACGATGTCGAACGGCCAGGCCCGATCAATGCTGCCGCCTTCGGTGTAGACGGTGAAGGTAACGCCCATCACCAGAATGGCGAGTTCGGCGGCGGTCTTGCGCTCGCGCAGATCGGCGTCGCTCAGGGAAGCCAGATATTCGCACAGCGCCCGGGCCGCCGGGCGAGGCCCCGTCGTGTTGTCAATGAGTTCGTCATAGAAACCCGGCGCGGCGTAATGTTGCCACTCGATAGTCATGATCATGGTCCTTGGAATCGGCATTACTCGGTCGGCGTTGGATTGGGACTGAGCAAAATCCAAGCCAATCGAACGGAATGGACTTTGATCCCGATAGGCGTGAAACACCGGAAAATCCATTCGGATTCCCGGAAAATACCGGGTTCGCAGCGTGCGCGTTTGATTCTGATGGGCGGATTGCAGGCCGTGCGGCGGAATCCGGGATTGCAGTTGGTCATCGCGCTGCACAGCGCCAAGCCACAGCAATCATTGCGCTAAATAAGTGCGATAAGCGCAGGTATTGCGCGATATAAGTGCAAAGCGCTTCTGGATTGCCCAGGAATCGGTTTTATCTGTACGGAACGCTACTTGCATTTGCCAAGGTGGCTTAATTCCGCATAATGCGCGCCTTGGTTTTCGCCGACAGTGAAGGACATGATATGGCTATACGGGTTGCACTCCATCATCACACTACTTATCACTTTGATCGCCCGGTCAACGTATCGCCGCATGTGATCCGCTTGCGCCCGGCTGCGCACACCCGCACCCCCATTCTCGCCTATTCGCTCACCATCGAGCCGGCCCAGCACTTTATCAACTGGATGCAGGATCCCTTCGGCAATTTTCAGGCCCGCCTGGTATTCCCGGAGAAAGTTCGGGATTTGACTCTTGCCGTCGATTTGGTCGCCGAGATGACGGTCATTAATCCTTTTGATTTCTTCGTGGAGAGTTACGCGGAGAAATACCCCTTCGATTACGAATCTACTCTACGCCAGGAATTGACGCCGTATTTGGAAATGCAGGAAAACGGCCCGCTGCTGCGCCAATGGCTGGCTGGAGTAAAACGCGATCCGCAGCGCATCGTGGATTTCCTGGTCGAGATTAACGGGCGGTTGAACCGGGATATTGCTTATGTCATCCGCATGGAGCCGGGAGTGCAAAGCGGTGAGGAGACGCTGAGCAAGCGCAGCGGTTCCTGCCGTGATTCGGCCTGGCTGCTGGTGCAGATTCTGCGGCGGCTGGGACTGGCGGCGCGCTTCGTATCCGGTTATCTGATTCAGCTCACCGCCGATCTCAAGTCGCTGGACGGTCCTTCCGGCCCCGAAGCCGATTTCACTGATTTACACGCCTGGGCTGAGGTGTTCGTGCCGGGCGCCGGCTGGCTGGGGCTGGATCCCACCTCCGGGCTGTTCGCCGGCGAGGGTCACATTCCGCTGGCCTGCACCCCGACCCCGCCCAGCGCCGCGCCAGTGACCGGTTATACCGACAAGTGCGAGACGACCTTCGATTTTGCGATGACGATCACCCGCATCCACGAAGATCCGCGCGTCACCAAACCGTATAGCGAAGAGCAATGGGCGCGGATCGAACAACTCGGCGCGGCGGTGGACGAAAAGCTGATTGCAGGCGATGTGCGGCTGACGATGGGCGGCGAGCCGACCTTTGTCTCCATTGACGACATGGACGGCGCGGAATGGACGATTGCGGCCAGCGGCCCGACCAAGCGCAAGCTGGCCGGACGCCTGTTGAAGAAGCTGCGCAGCCGTTATGCATCCAATGGTTTCCTGCATTACAGCCAGGGCAAGTGGTATCCGGGCGAATCGCTGCCGCGCTGGGCGCTGTCCTGCTACTGGCGCAGCGACGGCTTGCCGTTGTGGCATGACCCGCGCTGGATCGCCGATGACGAGACGCCGCAGGGCTACGGCCCGGAACAGGCGCAGGCGTTTGCGGCGGAATTGACCCGGCGCCTGGGCGTCAGTGCCGACCGCCTCATTCCCGGCTACGAAGACGGTTATTATTACCTGTGGAAGGAGCGCACTCTGCCGATCAACGTCGATCCGCTCAAATACGATCTCAAGGATGACGAAGAGCGGCGGCGGCTGGCGATCCTGCTGGAACGTGGCCTGAACCAGGTCACTGGCTACGCGCTGCCACTGCGCTGGAATCCTGCCGCCAAAACCGGCGGCTGGCTCAGTGGGTCGTGGGCGCTGCGCCGCGAACATCTCTACCTGATTCCGGGCGATTCGCCGATGGGCTATCGGCTGCCGCTGGCGGCGCTGCCTTTGGTGGGAGAAACCGACCGGGAAATCCCGCATCCGCAATCGTTGTTCGAGTTTCGCGCCGCGCTGGGCGACGCTCACGGCGAAGTCATGCGCCGCTATAGCGCATTCCTTCAGAGCGACGCGACCCCGCCCAGTGAGATTCAGGAACAGCCGGCGGCGGATGAGAGTGCGGTGATCCATACCGCGCTGTGCGTGGAGCCGCGCGAAGGCCATTTGTATGTGTTCATGCCGCCGCTGGAGCGGCTGGAACACTATCTCGACCTGCTGGCCTGCGTCGAACAGACCGCCGCCGCCCTGAAAATGCCGGTGCTGGTGGAAGGGTATGCCCCGCCGTCGGACTGGCGGCTGCGCAAATTCGCCGTCACCCCCGACCCCGGCGTGATCGAGGTCAACATTCATCCGGTTGGCGACTGGCAGTCGCTGAAACAAAACATCGAAGGTCTGTACGAGGATGCCCGGCAGTCGCGGCTGGGTACTGAGAAGTTCATGCTGGACGGTCGCCACACCGGCACCGGCGGCGGCAATCATGTCACCCTGGGCGGGGCGACGCCCAGCGACAGCCCATTCCTGCGCCGACCCGAATTGCTGCGCAGCCTGATCACCTACTGGCAGCACCACCCCAGCCTGTCCTATCTGTTTTCCGGCNNTGGTGGACTTGACCGGCAACACCCACCGCGCCGAGTTCTGCATTGACAAGCTGTATTCGCCGGACAGCGCCACTGGCCGACTGGGTCTGGTGGAAATGCGTGCGTTTGAGATGCCGCCGCACGCCCGGATGAGTTTGATGCAGATGCTGTTGCTGCGGGCGCTGGTGGCGCGGTTCTGGGAGCAGCCGTATCCCAATCAGCGACTGGTGCGCTGGGGCACCCAGATTCACGATCAATTCATGCTGCCGCATTACGTCTGGCAGGACTTCAAGGGCGTGACCGATGAGCTGAATCAGGCCGGTTTCCCGTTTGAAAGCGACTGGTTCCTGCCGTTCTTCGAGTTCCGCTTTCCATACTACGGTTCGATTGTGCAACAGGACATCGAACTGGAATTGCGGCAGGCGCTGGAGCCGTGGCATGTCCTCGGTGAAGAGCAGGCGTTGGGCGGCACCGCCCGCTATGTCGATTCCTCAGTGGAGCGGATGCAGGTCAAGGTCAACGGGATGATCGGCGAGCGTCATGTGGTGGCCTGCAACGGCCGGCGGGTGCCGTTGCGTCCGACCGGCGTTCCGGGCGAATTTGTCGCTGGAGTTCGCTACCGCGCCTGGCAGCCGCCATCGGCGCTGCACCCCACCATTCCGGTTCACGCGCCGCTGGTGTTTGATCTGGTGGATACCTGGAACCGGCGCTCCATCGGCGGTTGCACTTACCACGTCATGCATCCGGGCGGACGCAATCCCGACACCTTCCCGGTCAACGCCAACGAAGCCGAAGCGCGGCGTTTCGCCCGGTTTTGGCCCTATGGGCATACGCCGGGGGCGATGATCGCGCCCGCTGAAGAGGTTAATCCGAATTTTCCGCACACCTTGGATTTGCGGCGGCGGGAAGGCTAAGCGGCTGCATAAAAAAACCCTCCTCCGCTAGTGGGGGAGGGTCATCGGGATCATGAATGCTGATGGATTCAACACCTCAACCCAGTTGCTTGAGCAATGCTCCAGCCCGCTGTTTCTGGGCGGCATCACCCTCTTTCAAAACCTCATCCAGCAAACTGCGCGCCCCCACCTGATCGCCCATATCCAGATAGGCCGTGGCCAGATCCAGCTTGGTCTCTACATAATCGGCGGATGGCTCAGCGCGACCGCCGGATTCAACCGTCATTTTGCCAAACGACAACGTATCCTCGCCAAAATTCTGCAATTCCGCGTCGAGTCGCAACGGCTCATCGGACACGCCGGATTTGCCGTATTCCTGGGTGACATCGGTGAACTCAAATTTCAGATCCTGCAGCGCGGGTGATGCAGGTTTAACCGGGGACGCGGCGATCTTCGGCCCGGCGGGCTCCGATGATGGCCGAGGGGTGGGACTTGAATCCGGAGCGCCTCGGCCCATCTCCAGCGGCGGCAAATCGACGGGCTGCGGTCGAGCGGTCTTTTCCAGTCCCAAGTCGCCAAAGTCGAAGTCCACGCTGTCCAGCCGCAGTTCAGAAGGCAGTTCCTCGAGCTGGGATCGAGAAGGCGCTACGGGCTTCGACGCAGATTCCACCGGAGGTGTGGCGAATGGACGAGCGGGCCTGCGCGTGATCGATGCTGTAGGCGGTTCAGCTTCAAATCGCGGCACCTTAATGTCGCGTGCGGCGTCCTTGCCGCCGGCGACTACGGTCTGATCCGGATTCAGGCCAAAATCAATATCCTTGAGCAAGTCGCCAATCGGCTTGGGCGCTGGCGTGACCACTGGCTTGGACGCAGGACCGGCCTCGTCACGATCCTTGAGCAATCGGGTGGTGGACTGAGGCGCTGGCGGCGCGGCTCCGCGCAACCCGGCTATGGCGGCCAATTCTGCGATGGGCTGTGACCGCACGGATCGCGGTTCGCGGATTTGGGTTCGCGTCGTTGTAATCTCTGCGGTGCCGCCGATTTCCGGTTCTGTCGCGGGGGTCTTCGGGCGGGCGGGTCGCCGGAGCAGCGGCAACAGCAACACCGATCCAACCGCCAGCGCGATCAACGCCATCGCGACCCAAACCACCGGATTGGATATCCAGCTCACCTCGCTGTCCACGACAGGCTGGGGCGCTGGAGGGCGGGCTACGGATGGCGGGGCCGGCTGCGGCGGGGCAGCAACGGGTTTTGGCGGCGGAGCCGGTTCAGGCGTGGTGCTAACCACTGGCTTGGGTGGCTCGACCGGCTGCGGAATACTGGCCTGAGGAACGATTTCCCGTGGCTGCTCGGCGGGCGATAAAAAGGGCGCCGGCGCGGGTACAGGTTGCAGAGCCGGCGGAATCTGGGGGGCGAGGGCTACGGGCAGCGCGGCAGGTTCAACCGCCAAGGGCGCTGGCACCGGCGGCGGCAGTGGCGCAGTGGGCGATTCGGCAACGGTGGTGGGTTGTTCAGCCGGTGGCGGGGTTATGACCGCCAATCCTGGAGCCGCTGGCGGGATGGCGGGCACGCCCGTTATGCCCATCGCCTGCGGGTTAGGCACCTTGAGGGTGGCGCCGGCGCGCAGGGTGTTGGGATTGCCGCCGGCGAACGCTTCCGGGTTGCCCGCCACCAGAATCGCCATCATTTGCGGCACGCTGATGGTGGGTGAAGGTCGGACCCGTCCGGCGACAGCCGCCAGGGTCTCACCCGGTTTGACCGGCCCATAGAATGAAGCGCCCTCGAAACTGACCGGAGGAGCCGGCGGCAAGGCCGGAACCGCAGGGGACTTCCGGACCGGCGCCGCAACCGCAATCGGCGGTGGAGCCACGACGGGCGGCGGCGGCAACGGCGGCTGGCGACGGTTGGTATAGAGTTCGGGGTCGAGCTGGACCGGGAATTCGCGGATCAGCCGTCCGCGCGGCCAGGTCAACTCCAGCAGGAGATTGAAGTTCGGTTCGCGGATCGGCTCAAACGACATCACCTTGATGACATTCGGGCCGCCGGGCGGCGTCCGCACCGAGAAGCGCAGTTTCGAGAGCAACTCCAGCCGCTCGACGCCGGCCCGGTCGAAATCCTGCTGACGCGGGAGCCGCACGGCCAGGCCGGTGAGTTCGGCGGGATTGGTGATGATCAGGGGAATTTCGGCCTCGAAGGTTTGATTGAGCGACGAGCGCACTTCAATCTGACCAACCCCCAAGGCAAAGGCGCACAGCGGCGCTGCCAGCCCGGCTAAAAGGAATAGTCGGAGTAATATCCTGGTCGGCATGACCTGTCTCCATTCCGCCGCCGGATAGTCTTAGGGCCGGCGGGATTGGCTTGGATGCTGCCGTCCGCCACGACGGGCGGGCGACTGTCCCGCTTCAAGCCGCCGGTCGGGCCTGATCTGGCTTGAAGCTTCCCATTAAAGATACTACTTAATCGGGATTTCCGCGATTTGGATGCAACTCAAGGGAATGTGATTCAGCGTTCCAGCAGGATACGCAACATCCGCCGCAACGGCTCAGCCGCGCCCCAGAGCAGCTGATCGCCGCATGTGAACGCCGCCAGATAGTCCGGCCCTATGTTGAGCTTGCGCAGCCGACCTACCGGCACGGTCAAGGTTCCGGTGACTGCGGCAGGCGTCAGTTCGCGCATGGAAATCTCGCGCTGATTGGGGACTACCTTCACCCAGGCATTGGCGGCGCCGATAATCTCAACCAGCTCATCCAGCGGCACATCGCGGGTCAGTTTGATGGTCAATGCCTGGCTGTGGCAGCGCATCGCGCCTACGCGCACGCACAACCCGTCAATCGGAAACGGATGGCTGGTGCGACCGAGAATCTTGTTGGTTTCGGCCTGGCCTTTCCATTCCTCGCGGCTCTGACCGTTATCCAGTTGCTTGTCAATCCAGGGAATCAGGCTGCCGGCCAGCGGCGCGCCGAAGTGTGCGGTTGGGAAGTCGCTGGAGCGCAGGGTATCGGCGACAACGCGGTCAATCTCCAGAATCGCCGAAGCCGGATTGGCCAGCTTGTCAGCCACCGCGCCGTGAATGACGCCCATCTGCTGGATGAGTTCGCGCATGTTCTGCGCACCGGCGCCGGAGGCGGCCTGATAGGTCATGGCGCTCATCCACTCCACCAGCCCATGCGCGAACAGTCCGCCCAAGCCCATCAGCATCAGGCTGACGGTGCAGTTGCCGCCGATGTAGTCCTTCACGCCCCGCGTCAGCGCGTCCTGAATCACGTTGCGGTTGACCGGATCGAGAATAATCACGGCGTCATCCTTCATCCGCAGGGTCGAGGCCGCGTCAATCCAATAACCTTTCCAGCCGGCGGCGCGCAGTTGCGGGTAAATCTCGGTGCTGTAGTCGCCACCCTGACAGGTGATGATGGCGTCCAGCGTCTTCAAATCGGCGATGGATTTGGCATCTTTCAGGGGCGGCGTGTCCTGCCCAATATCCGGGCCTTGACCGCCCACGCTGGACGTGGTGAAGAACACCGGCTCGATCAGGGCAAAATCGTTTTCCGCCCGCATCCGCTCCATCAACACCGAACCCACCATTCCGCGCCAGCCTACCAAACCGGTTCGCATGACTGTTATCCTCAAAATCTCTTAAAATTATTAACAAATTCAATCTATTACAGCGATGCCACTACGGCGTCGCCCATCGCCTGAGTACCTACCGGGGTCATCCCCGCCGCCATGATGTCCAGTGTGCGCAAGCCCTGATCCAGCACCCGCCCCACGGCAAGTTCGATCCGCTCGGCCAGTTCCGGCGCGTTCAGGGTGTAACGCAGCAGCATGGCCGCTGACAGAATGGTCGCCAGCGGATTGGCCGCGCCCCGGCCGGCAATATCGGGCGCGGAGCCGTGAATCGGCTCGTACAAGCCCTTGCCGTTGGCGTCGAGCGAAGCGGAGGGCAACATGCCGATAGAACCCGTCAGCATCGCGGCGCAATCGGAAAGAATGTCGCCGAACAGGTTGCCCGTCACCATCACGTCGAACTGCTTGGGCGCACGCACCAGTTGCATGGCGGCGTTATCCACGTACAGATGCGACAACGCCACATCGGGATAGTCTTTCGCCACCCGCTCCACCACTTCCCGCCACAGTTCCGACGCTTCCAGCACATTGGCCTTGTCCACCGAACACAGCTTGCGATGGCGCTTGCGGGCGGCTTCAAAACCGACTCGCGCAATGCGCTCAATCTCGGATTCGCGGTAGCGCATGGTGTTGAAGCCTTCGCGTTCGCCGCTCTCCAGGGTGCGGATGCCGCGCGGCTGGCCGAAGTAAATATCGCCGTTCAGCTCGCGCACGATCAGCAAATCCAGCCCGGCGACCCGCTCCGGCTTGAGCGCCGAGGCGTCGGCCAGTTGCGGGTAGAGCAGGGCCGGGCGCAGATTGGCGAACAGTTCCAGATCGGCGCGGATGGCGAGCAGACCGCGTTCCGGGCGCAGGGGCCGATCCATCCGTTCCCATTTCGGGCCGCCGACCGCGCCGAGCAGAATGGCGTCAGCGGCGCGAGCCTGGCGGCGAGTCTCATCGGGATAGGGCGATCCCAGCGTGTCCACCGCGCAACCGCCCAGCAGACCATAGTCCAGCGTCGCATCCAGGCCGTGTTCCTGACGCAGGCATTCCAGCACTTTGGCGGCTTCGGCGACGATTTCCGGGCCGATGCCGTCGCCGGGGAGAATCAAAATTTTGTGGGTCATAAGGTTCTGCTCCGTTCCAGGATCAGGCAAACAGCCACGGCGCTGCCTGCCGCCGCTGGCTTTCGTAGCTGCGGATGGCGTCGGCATGGCGCAAGGTCAGACCAATGTCGTCCCAGCCGTTGAGCAGACATTCCTTGCGGAACGGGTCTACCTCGAAGCCGAA
>DEHY01000001.1:23462-23954 GCA_002352185.1 Competibacteraceae bacterium UBA2788 | reverse complement strand
CGGGGGATTACCTATTTTATTTAAAATCACTCAAATTTTAGGACCACCGTTATTTTAAATGAGATTGATCCTTATACGACAGGTCGGCCACGAAAAGTTAATCTTCGTGAGATATTAAATGCCATCTATATCTTAATAAGACGGGTTGTCCATGGCGGTATCTCCCTGCGGATTTTCCTTCATATCACTTGGCAAGTAACCGGGTTTTGTTCATGTCGACGTGAAGTACCTGCCTCAGAGGTCCGATGAGGAGGAACATAGTTATCGGTTCGCCGCCATTGATCGGGCCAGCCGTTGGGTTTACTTTGAGAACCAGCCGGACAAAACGGCGGACACCAGCCGCTGGCTTTCTCGATCTGCTGTCTGTTAAAGCCCCGTTCGTCATTCGTACCGTCCTGACCGACAACGGCCAGGAACTCACCGACCGTTTTTGCGCCACCATTGAGCAACTGAGTTGCTGTACAGCCTCTAAGTAGTTGTAGGGTGGGCATG
>DEHY01000001.1:0-23349 GCA_002352185.1 Competibacteraceae bacterium UBA2788 | reverse complement strand
GTGCCATGCTTGTCGACCACCCGGTCCAGCAGCGCTACCGGCGGTTCCGCCAGAATGCTGGTGGACGGCGTCACCCGCTCAAACCGGTTTTTACCCAATTCCTCGACGGCCAGAAACGCCTCGTTCTCCCAGGTCAGCAATACATCGCCAATGCCGCGCTCCACGAAGGTAGTGGTGGAACCCCGCGCCCCGGAATCCAGCACCGGCACGTTGCGATACAGTCGGGCGACAAACTCACGCGCCTTCTCTTCATTGCCGTCCGGCTGGCGCAGCGCGTAGCCCCAGGCCGCCAGATAATTCCAGCGCGCTCCGCCGGAAGTTTTTGGATTGGGCGTGACCACGCTCACTCCCGGCTTCGCCAGATCGCCCCAATCCTTAATGCCCTTGGGATTGCCCTTGCGTACCAGAAATACAATGGTCGAGGTGTAGGGAGCGCTGTTGTGCGGCAGCCGTTGTTGCCAGTCCGACGGCAATAAACCACCCTTGGCGCTGATCTCGTCAATATCGTAAGCCAGCGCCAGGGTGACAACATCGCCTTCCAGCCCGTCAATCACCGAGCGCGCCTGTTTGCCGGAGCCGCCATGCGATTGTCGGATCGCAATGGCTTGGCCGGTTTTAGCTTGCCGGTCCTTGCTGAAAGCGGCGTTGAATTCGCTGTAAAACTCGCGGGTGGGATCGTAGGACACGTTCAGCAGAGCCACCGTCTGGCGAGCGCCGCCGTTACTGCCGCCGTCACCACATCCTGACGCCAGCGCCAGAATCAGCAGGGGCGCGACCAGCCAGAGCAAGTTTTTCATTTTCATCGGGATTCTCTTGTGCAAAGCGCCCATCATCATGCCGCAGCGCTCGAAACACGCCATTCGACGACATTCTGAAACTGGCTGACTGCGTAATAGCAGTCCACATCCAGTTGCATCAGCGCACAAGCGGCGTCGGAGGCGAAATCCCGCAGGTGCGGGTGCTTATTCAAATAAAGCTGGAGCCATTCAGCGCGCTTCGCTTCGCTGACCTCACGGGTTGCGCCCTGGGCCGAAATCGCCACCGCATTGCGATAATCAGCGGAAGTGTTGCAGCGGTTATCGATCAGCAGCGAGGCGCGGGGATTAGCCATCAAGTTGGCGTATTTCTGCGTCGCCCTGGCCGTAGCGAACACAATCTGCCGCAAATCCGGGGTGACGGCGAAAGCCATCAAACTGGTGTAGGGCTGTTGCTGATGCTGGGTCGCCAGCACCGCCTGAATCTGGGAATTCAGCAGGGTTTGAACCATAGGGCGCAGGGATTCGGGAGTAGTGGTCATAAGCATCCAGTCAGGCTGGAGGAAATAGAAGAGGCGGTTTGCAAGTCAAGAATGGGCGAATCTGCGTCCATTTTCACCCCGGCCTTGCCGCTTTCAGCATAGCCCGCAGTTGCAGGTAACTTTCCAGCCGCCGCGCTGCGATCTCGCCGTGCGTCACCGCCTCCCGCAACGCGCACTCCGGCTCGCTCTGGTGGCGACAGTCGGAGAAGCGGCAGCGACCCAGATAGGGCGCAATGTCCACAAACCCCCGATCCAGATCGCCCAGGCTGATTTCTCCCAGCTCGAAGCTGCGCACACCGGGAGTATCCACCAGATCGCCGCCGTCCGGCAGATGATAGAGCGTGCTGGTAGTGGTGGTGTGTACGCCGTGGCCGGTGAATTGGGACACGGCCTGGATGCGAATCTCGCGATCCGGCAGCAACGCCTTGATCAGCGATGATTTGCCTACGCCCGATTGCCCAACCAGCAGGCTGACGCGGCCCCGCAGCCAGGCGCGCAGTTCGCTTAAACCTTGCGCGGTGCGGCTGCTGGTCAGCAACAGCGGATAACCGATTCGGCGATAAGGCTCCATTCGCTTAGTCAAAATCGCCAGCGCGGGCGCGCTCAGCACATCCAGCTTATTCAGCACCAACAGTCCGCGCACCCCGAGGGCGGAGATAGTCACCAGATAGCGGTCAATCAGGGATTCGCTCGGTTCCGGCTCCGGCGCCAGCACTACCGCCACTGCGTCGAGATTGGCGGCGACGGGGCGCGGCTGGCCGTTGTAGTCCGGGCGGGTCAGCAGCGAGCGGCGTTCGACGATGGCGACAACCACGCCATCTTCCGCGCCGGACGCTTGCCAGATGACCTGATCGCCACAAGCCAGCCGTCCCAGATTCTGTCGCGCCGCGCAGCGATATAACCGGCTTGCGCTATCCTCAACAATCAGCGTCTGCCCGTAATGGGCGATGACCAGGCCGGTCTGTTCCGAACCCAGCCCCGCGCTATCCACGGGTTCCAGCCGCTGATCCGCCCGGTCGCGGCGGCGCTCCTGCTGGCGCTGGATGCGATCCTGCTGGTGCTGGGTCAGACGGCGACTAGCCATGTGGCATTCACCCCGCGCCCGCCGGAATCGGCGTATGCTTTTCGTTGACAACCATCGCGGGTTTGCCGCAGCAGCATGATGTTTTCACTCAACCTACCCCATGAAGAATCCATGTCCCCTGATAATCTGATCTGGATTGATTTGGAAATGACCGGCCTGGAACCCCAGACCGACTTCATCATTGAAATCGCTACCCTCATTACCGACAGCCAGCTCAACCTTCTGGCTGAAGGGCCCGTGCTGGCGATTCACCAAAGCGACGCCGTGCTGGCGGCGATGGACGATTGGAACCGGAAACAGCACGGCGAGTCCGGGTTGACCGCCCGGGTGCGCGCCAGCAGCGTGAACGAGCGCGAGGCCGAGACGCGCACTCTGGAGTTTCTGAGCCAGTATGTGCCCAAGGGGAAATCGCCGATCTGCGGCAATAGCATTTGCCAGGATCGGCGGTTTCTGGCGCGCTGCATGCCCGAGCTGGAGGCGTATTTTCACTACCGCAATCTGGATGTCAGCACGATTAAGGAACTGGCCCGCCGCTGGTATCCGAATCTCAAAGGGTTCAGCAAAACCTCGACCCACCTGGCGTTGCAGGATATCCGCGATTCCATTGAAGAATTGCGCTTTTATCGCGAGCGGCTGTTCGTAGCGGCGGGAGGCGCGGGGATGTAGCTACCGTAGCGTCGCCGCTCATGCCTCAACCGGCGCTCTGGGATCGTTGCCCCATTCCGACCAGGCGCCCGGATAGCCGCGCACCCGTGGATAACCCAGATAGCGCAGCACCCAGTACGTATGGGCCGAGCGGTGGTGAGTCTGGCAATAGACGATCACCTCTTTGTCCAGGGTGACGCCGAGCCGATCCAGCAACTGTCGCAACACCGGAGCCGGCTGGAGGCGCAATTGCCGTTGCGGATCCATGGTGTCGGTCCAGTTCAGGTTGACCGCGCCGGGAATATGCCCGCCACGGGCGGCGCGCTGATCCATGCCCGCATACTCCGCCGGAGTGCGGACATCGAGCAGCGCCACATCCGGCTGGCCCAGCCGTTTCAGGATATAGGCCCGGTCGGCGACCGCCACAGGCGGATCGACAAAGCGGGCCTGATAGATGCTGGGCGACGGAGAGTGGAATTGTGTTTCCAGCAGCCCGCCGGCGGCATTCCAGGCGTAGGATCCACCGTTGAGCAGCGATAGCCGTGAGTGACCGAGCGCCACCAGGGTCCACAACAACCGGCTGGCGCGACCATTGCCTTCCGCGTCATAGGCGATCACATGCCGCTCCGGGGTCAGACCAATCCGCGCCAGCACCTCGCTCAGTCGCGCAGCGTCGGGCAATAATCCCATTGCCGGAGGCGCGGTACGGACTAAATCGGAATAGTCGAGATGGATCGCGCCGGGAATGTGTCCAGCGGCGTAGCGAGCCGGATCGGACAGATCGACCAGCAAAACGGACGGATCGGCAAGACACGGCTGAAGCTGCTCCGGTTCGAGCAGCAGCGGCGGATGGAGTACGGAAGACATGCAGGCTCCTGAAAAATGGGGTGCTGAGGTATATCACAATTCGGTTTCAGCAATCCGCTTGAGGTTTGAAGCGATGGATAATTCCGAACATCATCACAAGATGCCGCCCCGTGCGCAATGGGATCAGGTTGCTGAACGCTGTGCATGGTGCGGCGCTGATCCGCTTTATGTGGACTACCACGACCATGAATGGGGCGTACCGCTCCACGACGACCGCCGGTTGTTCGAGATGCTGATCCTGGACGGCGCGCAGGCGGGTCTGAGCTGGCTGACCATTCTGCGCAAGCGGGAACAGTATCGGGCGGCGTTTGACGGCTTTGACCCGGAGCGGATCGCCCGCTACGACGCCACCAAAATTGCGAGTCTGCTGGCCAATCCGGGCATTGTGCGCAACCGCCTCAAGATTGCCGCCGCCATTCGCAACGCCCAAGGTTATCTGACGATCCAGGAGCGGCAGGGTGGATTCGATGCCTTCCTGTGGCGCTACGTCGAGTTCCGGCCCCGGCAGAACGCCTGGCCCACGCTGGCGGAAGCGCCGACGGTCAGCCCGGAAGCGGAAGCGATGAGCCGCGATCTGAAGCGGCTCGGCTTCACGTTTGTGGGGCCGATCATCTGCTACGCCTTCATGCAGGCCGTCGGCATGGTCAACGATCATGTCATAACCTGTTTCCGCCATCGGGAAGTGCAGGATCTGGCCTAAGCCGAGCGGGTTGCTTTTTCCGCCACCTTGGCGGTGAATTTGGCGGCGTCAATCACGAAGCGCTCGTGAATCCCCTGGCCGATCCGCTCTACGCCGTCGTCGGCCTCTACCGTGAAACGCAGCTTGCGACCTTCCACCGACTCCAGCCGCGCCCGCACCGTGACGGTGAAGCCGGGCGGCGTGGCGGCGGTGTGGCTGAGATCGACATGCGTTCCTACCGATTGCTCGTGCGGCCAGTCCAGATGCGGTTCAATCAGCTTGATGCAGGCCCACTCGATCAGTCCCACCATAAAGCCGGTTGCGAACACTTCCGGCATGGCCTGAAACTCCGGCGATTCCGGGTACAGACATGGAACGGTCTTGGTCGGCGGCACCACGAAAGTAAATTCATGGGCCAACCCGGCTTGTAACGACTCACGCATGACAGGCACTCCCTCGAAATAATTGAACGGACACTCTCAGACAACAGGATGCAACGCGGATGCAACTCAAAACCAGCGGCCCGTCAGCGCATGAATCCCCAATGGTCCGGCGCTGCCGTCGGCAGGCCGAACCGTTCCGGGTAGCGCACCGCCAGCAGGTACAGACCGTCAGCGGGCGCGGTCACTCCAGCCTGAGTGCGGTCGCGTCGCTCCAGCACCTCTCGCACCCACTCCACCGGCTGGTCGCCAACGCCGACCGCCAGCAACACCCCGGCGATATTGCGCACCATGTGATGCAGAAAGGCATTCGCTTCCACCTCCAGCGCCACACCGTGGCCGTATCGCTGCACCGTCAGTTCAAAAACGGTTCGGATCGGATGCCGGGCCTGGCACTCGGCGGCGCGGAAAGCGCTGAAGTCGTGTTCGCCGATCAGCGCCTGTCCGGCGGTGTGCATCCGACCGGCGTCGAGCGGCCGGTAATACCAGGTGGCCCGCTGGCGCCAGAGCGCCGAGCGCTGCGGCTGGTTGAGGATCAGATAACGGTAGCGGCGGGCCAGCGCCGAAAAGCGGGCGTGAAAATCATCCGGCGCTGCACAGGCCCAATGCAAGCTGATGTCGGGGGGCAGATGAGCGTTGCCGCCCAGCACCCAGGCTCGCGCCGAACGCGCCGCGTGGGTGTCAAAATGCGCCACCTGGGCGACGCTGTGAACCCCGGTATCGGTGCGACCCGCGCAAACCAGCTTAACCGGATGATCCGCAATCTTGGACAGAGCCTGTTCCAGACTGGACTGCACGGTTCGCACCCCGGTTGGCTGCGACTGCCAGCCTCGAAAACCGGCACCATCATATTGGACGCCTAATGCCACACGCATCATTGTTTCACTCGAAAGCCACCCATAAAAAATCCCCCAGCCAGAGCGGTCGGGGGATTTTGAGTGGAGGAGGAAAGATGAATTCTACGCGCCGTTCCCGCCGTTGCTCTCATTCAGCGCCCGGAGCATCGGTTTGTCGCGCTGGTAGATGTCGTCGCGGAAATGCGCCAATCCGTCCTCATCCACCCAAGCGGTCCAGTACAGCAGATAAACCGGCATGGTCTGCTGCAAGTTGACCACGCGCTGTTTGCCGCTGGTGGACGCCGTCTTGATCGCATCGCGGGTCCATTTCGGATCGAATTTCAGCAGATACTCGGCCAGTTCGACCGGGTTGGAGATGCGGATGCAACCGGAGCTGAAGGTGCGCTGGTTGCGGCTGAACAGCTCGCGCGACGGAGTATCGTGTAAATAAACATTGTAGGGATTTGGGAACATGAACTTGATCCCGCCCAGCGCATTGCGCGGCCCGGCGTCCTGACGCAATTGATAATTGAAGCTGTTGGCGCTGACCGCTTGCCAGTTGACCGCCCCCGGATTGATCTCCTGACCGGCGTTGTTGAACACCCGGATGTTCTGCCGCGCCAAGGCGTAGGGGCTGCGCTTGAGCAGGGGCAATTTATCTTTCACCGCGATGGATCGCGGTACGTTCCATTTGGGACTGAGTACCAGATAGGCCATGTTGGCGGAGAAGGTCGGGGTTTGCCGTTCCTGTCGCCCTACCACTACATTCGATTCAATAACGGGCTTACCGTCTTCGAACACGTTCATTTTGAAACTGGGAATGTTGACCAGAATATAGCGCGCCCCGAAATCGTCCGGCAGCCAGCGCCAGCGCTCCAGATTCAATTCAACCTGACGAATGCGCTCCGACACCGGCACATTCAGCGCCGCCAGCGTCGCGGCGTTGACCACGCCGCTCTCGACTAGGCCATGCCGCTTCTGAAACCGGCGCACTGCGTCCACCACCGGCCTGTCGAACAGCGCCAATGCATTTTTGCCGGACGCGCCGCTATTCAGGTCGCCGCTGGCCTGAAGCCGGATGCGCAAATCCTGCACCCGTTGGCCTTGGGAACCCAGCGCCAGATTCGGGCCGGCGGCCACGGTCGGCCAGCCACCCTTTGCCGCAACCCCCCGGTAGCTATGCAATACCTCGCGCAACTGAACATAACCCTTGCCCTGCGGTTTCAGCGCCCGCAGCGATTCGCCTACCGCGTTGCTGCCCAGCGCTTCTTGCAACACCGCCGCCAGATCGCGGGTACGTGGCTTGATCGCCCATTCGGGATCGACCTTGCGCGGCGGGAACCGGCCCGCCAGCAAATGCGAGCCATAACTCAGGTACGCATCGGTGAGCAGCAGATCGAATTCGGCCCGTGCGCTGTCGCCCGCCGCCGATCCTTCCTGCTGGAGAGTTTTGAGGCGCTTGCGCAGATCGGCGGGGCGATAGTCGGCGCTGCGCAGACCTTCCTGATCCGCCTCACCCACCGCCTTCAGCAGGGCTTCCACCGCTGGTGATGGGTGTCCATCCGCATTCAACCAGCCCGCCTGGTAATCACGCTGAACGTAGAATTGGATCGTTGGCTCCAGCGCACGCAAAGCGTGGCCTTGAACCGTCAGGCTGGTCGGCGGTGGCTCGGCGCGCACCCTTTGGCAAATCTGGAGGGCGATCCGGTTCTCGATCCCGCCACCGCCTTGGGGGCAGGGCGGCAAAGGCGGCGGCGCTACGACCGTTTCCGCCGGTGGCGGCGGCGCTTCTCCAGTTGCCGCAGGATCTGCGTCTTCAGCTGCCGCCGGCGCTTCCGGTCCCTTGCCGGTCGCCGCCGGAATCGGTCCATCATGCAGACTGGCCATGATGGGCGTCGCCGGTTTGGCCGGACTGCGTGTAGCGGCGCCCCGGCTCTGTAATGTTGGGCCGTCGGCGACTTGCGCTGCCACCGGAACTGCATTGAGTGCGCAAGCGCCCAGCAGGGCGCAAAGCCATACAGGCAACAGAATGGATTTGGACATGGCGACGACGGACCTGGCGTTCATGGAAAACCTACAGTGTCGTATCATCATACCAACAAAGTATCAAAATAGCCACTGCCTACCGTGCAAAACAACAAATAATCTGATCGCTTTTCCCTATCGTCATTGGATTACAGAATCTACAGATGATTCCGAGCATTACCAATGCGAGATTTCGTGTAATTCCAGCAGAATTTCGTTTAGCGGCGCGCCCGTGCTATCCACAATACAGGCCAGATTGCCGACGCCGCACACCGATTGCGTGGCGCCCCGGATGATCCACCCTCGCGGCGGAGTCCAGCCCCGCATCCCGGTGAATATCGCCAACTGGTCGGCATTGCCCTGGATCATCCGCCGGTAATCATGCGCGAAGTATGCCAGCCGCGCCATATTATCGTGACTCATCAGTCCGTAGCCTTCCAGCAAATAACCATCATCGCGGAAATGGCAGACCACGTTGACCCCATCCAGAGCCAGCAACCGTTTGATCATGCTCATGGCGTGGCTCCTAACGCTCCAGAGTGGCGAACGCGGCCTCATAATCGGCGCTTTCGTTGGACATCACCACGCCCAGGAACGGCGGCAGGCTGAATTTGCCCTCCTGCTTATAGCGCTCCCGGTCCAGACCACTTACGACCACCGACCAGTCGAAGCCAATCAGGGTGAACTCCTGGATCGGGTAGAACCCCTTCATGGCGGTGACCTGTTCCCAGCCGCGGGCCTGCATGGTGGCGATGCTCATGTTGGCCGAACACATGTGAGCGACCAAGTCGAGGGTGGCCGGATTGATCCGCTCGGGATAGGCGATGCGGTGGTCCAGCAGTTCGCCGCTGCCACGAAATTCAAACGCCGCCATCGCGCCGGGCAGCTGCATCAGTTCATCAAGTGTCGCCATGGGTTGGTTCTCCTGAAATGTTCTGGAAGGGTGTTGTGAAGGGATTAAATCAGGTCGGCGTTGGTGTTGGCCAATGCCTGACGCATGAGTTCGATGATGTCGTTAATCGAAGCCTTGGTGTTATCGAGCAGGCAGAACACATTGGCGATTACGCACACGGTATAGTCAGGGCCATGCACCATCCAGCCGCACGGCGGCTGCAAACCGCTGCGCGGCTGGAGAGCTTCGAGCATCCGGCCTTCCATGTTGGCGCCCATGGTCGTGGCGCGGCACATGATGGAAGCCATGCGGGCGTGTTCTTCGCTCAAGGCGCCCCGATAGGAAAAACGGTCGCCCCGGTACGCATATTCGCCAGCGGCGATGACGCCGGATTGGGTCAGCAGGTGGGTGATGGTACTCATGCCGGTGTTATCCTCAGATGATGTCTGGCGTATGATGCGTGAGCTTGCTTGCCCAAACGCGGAAATGGTTCAAATCAGGCGCCTGTGGCTTAAACCATAGTCAAAGCCGTGCGTAAATGCATGTGGCGCTGCAACGCACCGAAAAATCATCGAAATTCATTACTCCACTGTGTCCGCAACCCTGCTTTCATCCGCTGCCCATCCGGTCGTCCTGCCCATCGATTCGGTGCTGCCGACCATCCGCACCGCGCTGCGCGATGCCACCGCCCTGGTGCTGCAAGCGCCGCCGGGCGCCGGCAAGACCACCCGGGTGCCGCTGGCGCTGCTGGATGAACCCTGGCTGGCCGGGCAAACCCTGTTGCTGCTGGAACCCCGGCGACTGGCGGCGCGCGCAGCGGCAGCGCGCATGGCGGATCAACGGAATGAGCCGGTCGGCCAAACCGTCGGCTACCGCATCCGCTTTGAGAACCAGGTGTCGCGCCAGACCCGGATCGAGGTGCTGACCGAGGGCATTCTGACCCGCCGTTTACAGCGCGATCCGGCGTTGGAAGGCGTGGGACTGGTCATCTTCGATGAGTTCCACGAGCGCAGCCTGCATGCCGATCTGGCGCTGGCGCTGTGCCTGGACAGCCAGCGCGGCTTGCGCGCAGACCTGCGGCTGCTGGTGATGTCGGCCACTTTGGAGGGTGCGGCGGTGGCGCGGCTGCTCGGTAATGCGCCCCTTATCACCAGTGCAGGCCGCGCCTATCCGGTGAGCCGGCACTATCTGTCACGTGATCCCGACCGCCTGGATCTAACCCATACCGTCGTCCGCGCCGTATTGAAGGCGCTCGCCGATCATGTCGGCGATGTGCTGGCGTTTCTGCCGGGTGGCGCGGAAATTCGCCAGGTCGCGCGCCGTCTGGAAGCGGAACCCGCGTGCGCCAGCCTGGCCCTGACCCCGTTGTATGGCGATCTGCCGGGCGCTGAGCAGCAACGCGCCATCCAGCCCGATGCCGCTGGTCGACGCAAGGTGGTGCTGGCGACGCCTATCGCTGAAACCAGCCTGACCATTGAGGGCGTGACCGTGGTAGTGGACGCGGGCTGGACCCGAACTCCGCGTTTCGATCCGCGCAGCGGTCTTTCCCGGCTGGAAACGGTCCGCATCTCCGCTGCCGCTGCTGAACAGCGGGCGGGTCGTGCGGGCCGGTTGGGGCCGGGCCATTGCTACCGCTTGTGGAGCGAAGCCACCCAGAGTCGGCTGCGGCCACAGCGCATCCCGGAAATCCTGGAAGCGGATTTGGCCCCGCTGGCGCTGGAACTGGCGCAATGGGGCGTCAGCGACGCCGCCACGCTGGCCTGGCTCGACCCGCCGCCATCCGGCGCACTGGCGCAGGCGCGCAGTCTGCTGGTCGAGCTGGAAGCACTGGATCCGCAGGGCCGGATCACGCCGACGGGGCAGGATTTGGCGGAGCTGCCGGCTCATCCCCGGCTGGCGCACCTGCTGCGGCGCGGCGTAGCGCTTGGATGCGGCGCGCTGGCTGCGGATGTTGCGGCTCTGCTGGAGGAACGCGACCTGTTGCGCGGCGATCATGCTTTCGGCTGCGATCTTGCGGCCCGGCTGGAGGCGCTGCACGCCTTCCAGCGGGATGGACGCGAGGGCGCCCGGCGCTGGCAGGCCGATCCCGCAGCGTGCGCCCGCGCTGATCAGGCGGCGCAACGCTGGCGGCAAGGATTGCGGGTTGCCGCTGCGCCCAGGACGCCGCCGGATGCAGACACCGTCGGCCTGCTGCTGGCGCTGGCCTATCCCGACCGGGTGGCGCGCCGACGTGAGGGCAGCGCCGATCGCTATCAACTCGCCAATGGGCGTGGAGCGCGGCTGGCAACCGGAGATCCGTTGATGGGGCGCGACTGGCTGGTGGCGGCGCAACTGGACGCCGGGGCCAGCGAGGGCCGGATCTGGCTGGCGGCGCCGGTGCAACCGGCGGATCTGGAAGCGCATCTTGCCGCCCGCATTCGCACCGCGCAAGAGGTGGCCTGGGATGAGCGGCAGGCGGCGGTGATCGCCCGCCGCGAGCAGCGGCTGGGGGCGCTGGCCTTAAATAGCGCGCCGCTGACGGAGGTCGATCCCGAATTGTGGCGGCAGGCGATGCTGGCAGGCGTGCGGCAACTGGGACTTGACAGCCTGCCGTGGACGCGCGAGCTGCGCGACGAACAGGCGCGGGTGTTGTCGTTGCGGCACTGGTTCCCGGACGATGGCTGGCCGGATCTGTCCGATGCCGGGCTGGTGGAGCGCATCGCAGAATGGTTGCCGCCATGGCTGGACGGCATCCGTCGGCGCGAGCATTTGCAGCGGCTGGATCTGGCGGCGGCGCTGCATGGTCTGCTCGATGGCCGGCTGCGGGCGCGGCTGAACGAGTGGGCGCCGACCCATCTACCGGTACCCAGTGGTTCGCGGCTGCGATTGCAGTACACGCCCGGTCAACCGCCGGCGCTGGCGGTCAAATTGCAGGAATTGTTCGGACTGGCCGACACGCCGCGCATTGCTGACGGGCGGATTGCGGTTACGCTGCACCTGCTGTCGCCCGCGCAACGACCGATTCAGGTAACGCAGGATTTGCGCGGCTTCTGGGAACGGACCTACGCCGAGGTCAGAAAGGAATTGAAGGGCCGCTATCCCAAGCATCCTTGGCCGGACGATCCCTGGACTGCACCCCCGACCCGGCGGACGCAACCCGCCCGCCGTCCCGGTTCCCGCTAGGCGCAGGTTTTCAGGGAATCTGTTCAGTCACCTGACCCGGAACGGTAATCGTAATCACCCCGCCCCAAGCACACGTCAGCGTCGACGTATTGTTGAGCGCCGGCATGTTGCCCAACAGCACCGTCGGCGCCCCCGCCGCCCACGGCGCCGGTATGACCGGGACGCAAGGCATCGGCGTCAGTACGCCCATCGCAGCCGCCGTGGCGGAGGCCACCGCCGGATTGCTCGGCGTGGTACACATCCCAAACGGCGGGATATTGGCTATGGGCTTATTGTCCATGATATTTGCAGCAGGCATGTTGCTGGTCATCACTTTGTTTTGCGGGAGTACGATCAGCGTACTCGGCGCCACTCCAAAGCTGCACATCAGGGTTGCGCCATTACAAACATGCATCGGCATACGTAGACACCTCTTGAGAAGAGCCAATGAACTTGAGCGGGTCGGACTATAACCTATCCGAAATCGGTCACGGAATGGGGAAGCTCAAGGGTGTGGCGACTGCATGCTGCGGCGGTATTCGGCAGCCAGATGTTCGCCTTCCTGCGTCTGCCCCGGAGTCAGGCTGCGGGCGAGCTGGTCGCGGTTGAAACGCGCCTTGGCGTTATCTTGTGCCGCCGCTACCGTGTACCAGGCATAGGCGATCACCAAATCGCGAGTTACACCCTGCCCATTCGCATACAGCAATCCAAGATTGTTTTGAGCGGCGGCGTGGCCCTGCTCAGCCGCCCGCCGATACCAGTCGGCGGCCTGTCGGTAGTCCTGGATGATGCCGGTGCCCGTTTCGTACAGGACACCCAGGTTGAATTGCGCCGCACTTAGACCCTGCACCGCCGCCCGCCGGTACCACCGGGCGGCTTCCGCATTACTCTGCGCCACCCCCAGGCCATTGGCGTGCAGCACCGCCAGATTGAATTGCGCCTGGGCATGATCCTGCTCGGCGGCCCGCCGATACCAGTCGGCGGCCTGGGCATAATCCGTGTTTACCCCCAGACCCTGGTCATACAGCACACCCAGATTGAACTGGGCCTCGGCCTGTCCTTTTTCGGCCAACGGCTGCCATTCCAGCGACGCGGTACGGTAATCGCCCTTGACGAACGCCGCCATGCCGGCCATTTCGTCCGCCTGAACCGGCGTTGCCGCCAGCACCAGCCCTGCCATCATTAACGCCTTGCGCCATGCCATCGTGGATACCCGCACGCGATGATTTTGCAATGGAATAAATAAATTATAGCGTGTGTGAACCTGAAAATTTTAAGACAGCGCACCGACGCCTTACAGCCCAAAAAAATGCCGCCATTGGGGCGGCATTTTGACGCGAGCAATGCCGGCAACGGTGAATTTACTTGAACAACAGGCCCAGCAGGTTTTCCCGGGTCAGACGATTCGCCTGAGTCTGATAATTATTGCTCCACTCCGCCAGCGCCCGGCCATCATCCAGCACCCGATGACCCACAAAGCTCAGCACAGCGAACTGGCTGTCGGCGAACTCACTCAGGCTGTGCGGGTCAGTGACCTTGAGCGCAACGCGAACCTGCGCGACTCCCAGATCCACATAGGCTTTCAGGCTGCCCATCTGGAGCGAGGCCCACTGCTCTGCTTGCCCAACCATGAATTGATTAAACCTGGTCAACGACGCAACCCAAGGCTGGAGCGGATTGACCCACGCCGTAGATATTTCGTTCATGACATTCTCCTGGTTGGTTGACACAACATGTTGATATTTAGTATAGCAGCAATTATTGCATTGCAACATACAGGGCGCTGCCGCATTGCCGCCAAACCGGGCGCCGATTAGACTTGGCGCCCGGTTTCGCCCCATCCCCAAGGATTTCACCACGACGGTCAGGAGCTTATGCCGCACCACTTTCCCCCGGATTCCATCGGTCTGGTCAGTCCCCAGACCGCCCATTTTGATGAACCGCTGGCGCTGGACTGTGGCCGGTCGCTGGCGACGTACAGCCTTGTTTACGAAACCTATGGCGCGTTGAACGCCGACCGCAGCAACGCGGTGCTGATCTGCCATGCGCTG
Organism: Competibacteraceae bacterium UBA2788; assembly: GCA_002352185.1. GTDB lineage: Bacteria > Pseudomonadota > Gammaproteobacteria > Competibacterales > Competibacteraceae > Contendibacter. The sequence continues at coordinate 9,392 of DEHY01000001.1, read as the reverse complement.
TCGGGCGATCATCACGTCGCCGGCTACTACGAAAATGATCCGGCCAAACCCGGCTGGTGGGACAACTGTATCGGCCCCGGCAAGCCGATAGACACCCGCGAATTCTTCGTGGTGTGCTGCAACAACCTGGGCGGCTGCAAAGGTTCGACCGGCCCGACCGCCATCAACCCGGAGACCCGCAAACCCTACGGCCCGGATTTCCCCATCGTCACGGTCAAGGACTGGGTGCGCAGTCAGGCGCGGCTGGCTGACCGGCTGGGCGTCACCCAATGGGCGGCGATTATCGGCGGCAGCCTCGGCGGGATGCAGGCCATGCAATGGGCGATCACCTTTCCCGAACGAGTGCGCCACGCGCTGGTCATCGCCGCCGCCCCGCGCCTGTCGGCCATGAACATCGCCTTCAACGAGGTAGCGCGGCAGGCGATCCTGTCCGATCCGGATTTCCATCACGGCCATTACTACGAGTTCGGGGTGGTGCCCCGGCGTGGGCTGATGCTGGCCCGGATGCTCGGTCATATCACCTATCTGTCCGACGAAGGGATGCGCGCCAAATTTGGCCGTGAATTGCGCGAAGGCAAGATCGACTTCAACTTCAACTTCGATACCGAATTCCAGGTGGAAAGCTATTTGCGCCATCAGGGCCATGCGTTTGTGGATCGCTTCGACGCCAATACCTATCTGCTGATCACCAAGACGCTCGACTATTTCGACCCGGCGGCGGATTTCGATCAGGATTTGTCCGTCGCCTTTCACCGGGCGCAGGCGCGGTTCCTGGTGATTTCCTTCACCAGCGACTGGCGGTTTGCGCCGACCCGCTCGCGCGAGATCGTGCAGGCGCTGGTGCGGGCCGGGCGCGAGGCGAGCTACGTCGAAGTCCCTTCGGAATTCGGCCACGATGCTTTCCTCATGCCGATCCCGCTCTACCACGATACGTTGCGCGCCTGTCTGACGCGGGTCGCCCAGGAGGTCAATGCCCATGCGGCCTGAGCTGGAACTGATCAGCGAGTGGATTCGCCCCGGCGCACGGGTGCTGGATTTGGGTTGCGGCGATGGCGCGCTGCTGGCCTATCTGCGCCAATACCGGCAGGTCAGCGGTTACGGGCTGGAAATTGACGCCGCCAACCTTGTCAAATGCATCCAGATGGGGGTGAACGTCATCCACGCAGACCTGGAGGCGGGGCTGGCCGATTTCGGCGACAGCAGTTTCGACTACGTCATCATGACCCAGACCTTGCAAGCGGTGAAACGCACTGAGGAATTGCTGGATGAAATGCTGCGGGTGGGCCGACAGGGCATCGTGACGTTTCCCAATTTCGGCTTCTGGCGCTGCCGGATACAGATTGCCCTGCAAGGCCTGATGCCGGTGGTCAAGACTTTGCCCTACCAGTGGTACGACACGCCGAACGTCCATCTTTTCACCCTGCGTGATTTTGAGGAACTGTGTCGGCGCAAGCGGATCGATATTTTGCAGCGCATGGTGCTGGACTATGCGCACCGTCCCCATCCGGGGCCACAATGGTGGCCCAACCTGCTGGGTGAAATTGCCTTGTACCGGCTGGGTCGCGCCTGAAGCGTCCGCTTCGTTACCGCAACCGGATTCTGGAGATTGATCATGTTGATGCCCCTCCCGGCGCTGCGCGCCATCGGGCGTAGTATCGGTATCCTGCCCGTGCCCAGCCGGCTCATGCAGGCAGGACGCCCGCGCCGCGCCGCCGGCTTTACCCTGATCGAAGTGATGGTCGTGGTGGTGATCCTCAGCATTCTGGCGGCGGTGGTGGTGCCCAGGATCATGGACAATCCCGACAAGGCCCGCGTCGTCAAGGCCAAGCAGGATATCCGCGTGATCAAGAACCAGATGGATTTGTACCGGCTGCACAACTTCCGCTACCCGACCACCGAACAGGGGATGGAAGCGCTGGTGCAAAAGCCCGCCGACGCGCCGCACTGGCAGCAAGGCGGCTATCTGGACAAGCTGCCCAAGGATCCCTGGGGTAAGCCGTACCAGTACCTCAGCCCCGGCCAGCATGGCGAACTCGATATCTACTCGCTGGGCGCCGACGGTCAGCCGGGCGGCGAGGGCGTGGATGCCGACATCGGCAACTGGAATCTGGACGATTGACCCATGTCCGCCGCCCGTCGGCTTGCCGCCGGCTTCACCCTGCTGGAAGTGATGGTGGTGCTGGTGCTGATCGGCATCATCACCAGCTTCGCCCTGCTGGCAGTGGGCGGCGGGCCACGGGAGCGGCTGGCGGAAGAGGCGCAGCGACTGGCGGCGCTGGTGGAGTTGCACCAGCAGGAAGCGATTCTGAGCGGCGAGCCGCGCGGCATCCGCTTCAACCGCGCCGGCTATGCAATTCTGGGTCTGGGTGAGAACGGCAAGTGGCGCGCTCCCGCTGCCGCCGACACCCTGATTCGGCACAAATTGCCCGAAGACATCACTCTGGGATTGTGGGTCGAAGGGCGGCCTGCCCAACTGAATTCCTCCGGCGAACCCCAGGTGGTGTTGCTCAACAGCGGAGAAGCCACGGAGTTCGTCGCCGTGTTCAGCCGGGTTGACGAACGCGGGCCGGATGCGCCGCTGTATCGGGTCGCCGGAGATTTGCTGGGCCGACTGACGATGGACGCAGTGACCCGATGAGACCGCAAGCCGGCTTCACGCTGCTGGAAGTGCTAGTGGCGCTGGCGGTGCTGGCGATTGCCATGGGTGCGATCATCAGCGCCGCTACCCAAAGCATCAACACCGTCGCTACGTTGCGTGACCAGACTTTCGCCGGTTGGGTGGCCCTCAACCAGATCAACCAACGGTTGCTGGACCCCAAGCCCTGGCCCGATGAAGGTTCCAGCTCCGGCAGCGCCGAACTGGCCGGCCGCGCCTGGCGCTGGGAGGCGCAATTCAGCAAGACCGGCGATCCCGATCTGCGCCGCCTTGACCTCACGGTGCGCGCCCGCGAAAACGGGCCGGAGTTAAGCAGACGGGTTGCCTTTAAGGGCAAGCCGCCGGAGAAGGCGCCCGCAGATCCGGCATCGCCGGCCGGTCAGTCGCCAACGCCCAAAGAGAAATCGCCTTCCCCCAACAAGCCACCGTCCTCGCCATGAAGCCTGCGCCGCGTGGCTTCACCCTGCTGGAACTGCTGGTGGCGCTGGCCGTGTTTTCGATCATGTCCATCGCCGCCTACAGCGGTTTGCGCAACGTACTGTTTACCCGCGCCGCTGTAGAGGCGCAAAGCCAGCGGCTGGCAGCGGTGCAACTGGCGGTTTACCGGCTGGAGCAGGATATTGAGCAGGCCATGCCGCGCAGCATCCGCGACGAATATGGCGATCCCCAGGCGGCGCTGCTCGGCGACGAGCTTAGTGATGACCGGCTGGCCCTGACCCGCGCCGGTTGGGACAACCCTCTTGGACAGCCCCGCGCCAATGTGCAGCGGGTCGCCTATCGGCTGCGGGAGGGCCGGCTGTGGCGGCTGCACTGGCCGGTGCTTGACCGGGGTGGCCGCATCGAACCGCGTGAAACGCTGCTGCTGGACCAGGTGCGGGCGTTCAAGGTGCGCTTCCTGGATCGGGACGAATGGCGCAACGACTGGCCGCCGCCCGCCAATGCCGAGACCGACCCGAAAATTCCTGATCCCATGCCGCGTGCGGTAGAAATCAGCCTGACTCTGGAGGATTGGGGTGAAATCACCCGTTTGTTGCCGTTGCCCGGCTGATCCGGTCCCGCCGTCCGCCAGGCATCGCGCTCGCCAGGTTGGCGTCGCCCTGATCACGGTACTGCTGATCGTGTTCATCGCCAGCATCGCCGCCACCAGCCTGGCCGCTTTGCAACAACGGGCCATTCGCCGCAGCACGGTGCTGATCCACCAGCAGCAGGCGCGGTTATATACGCTGGGCGCTGAACAGGAGGCGATGATCGTTCTGATCCGCGACCTTCAGAACAGCGAAACCGATCATCCCGGCGAGGAGTGGGCCAACCTGCCGCTGACCCTGCCGGTCGAGGGTGGCGCGATCATGGCCCGCATCAGCGATTTGCAGGGCTGTTTCAATCTCAATAACCTGTGGCGGCCCGCGCCAGGCGAATTACAGGCGCCCACTCCCAACGCCAGACGGGAAACTCCGCCGGGTGAGGGCGAAAAGGAGCAGGAGCCAGCGGAGGAAGGCGCGGACGCCACATCCAAAAAACCATCGCCGATCCCACCCAAGCCGGCGCAGCCGGATAAACCTGCCGCCAAGGCTGCGCTTGATCCGGCGCAACTCAAGTGGTTGCAACGCCTGCTGGAACGCCTCGAACTGAAACCGGAACTGGCGCAGGCGGTCGCCGACTGGATCGATCCCGACTCCGATCCGCTGTTTCCCGATGGCGCCGAGGATGGCGAATACACGGTTCTGAACCCGCCGTACCTGGCCGCAAATCGCCCACTGGTCAGCGCGTCCGAGTTGCGGTTGCTTAAAGGCGCGGATCAGGAGGTCTATGACAAGTTGGCCCCCTATGTCTGCGCCCTGCCGCCCGGCGTCCCGCTGAACGTCAATACCGCGCTGGCGCCGGTGCTGGCGGCGCTGGGCGATGGACTTACGCTAAAGGATGTGGAACGCCTGCTGGAAAGTCGGCCAGAGGCGGGTTACAAGAACGTGGACGAGTTTTTGAACGCAGCCAAACTCACTGTGGATGCGCCGGTCAAGGCGGGGTTGAGCGTCGCCAGCCGGTATTTTCTGCTGCGGGCCGAGGCGCGGGTGGGCGACGGGCGCGCGCTGCTCTACAGCACGTTGTATCGTGATGAGAACGGCGTTCGCGTCCTGCGACGCAGCTTTGGCAATCAGGATTAACGACCGTTGAGAGAACGCACCATGTCAACAGCCCCTGGTCAGTCATTGCACCGACCGCAAGAACAGATCCTCTGTCGCCTGGACGAGCTTCCCGAAGGCCGGAGCAAAGGCTTTGCTCTTAACCCCGAAGCCCGTTACGCCGACATTCTGGTGGTGCGCACCCAAACCGGGGTTTACGCCTACCGCAACCGTTGCCCGCATACGCTTGCGCCGATGGAATGGGAACCCGACCAGTTTCTGGATTTCACCGGCACGGTGATTCAATGCGGCATCCACGGCGCGCTGTTCCGTATCGAGGACGGTTACTGTGTGTCCGGCCCCTGCGCCCGCCAGTCCTTGCAGCGCATCGCCGTAACCGTCCGGGAAGGCTGGCTGGTCGCGCTCGAATCCCTGGAGCGCATCCGTGACTGAGCCTGCCGCCGTGATCCGGGTCGAAAATCTGTGCAAGCATTACGGTTCGGTGCGTGCGGTGGACGGCATCAGCTTCACGGTGACCCAAGGCGCAACCTGTGCGCTGCTGGGCGGCAACGGCGCCGGCAAAACCACCACCATTGCGATGCTGCTGGGGCTGCTGCTGCCGACCAGCGGCCAGATTCACATTCTCGGCGAGGAGGTGCCGCGTCACCGCCAGCGGGTGCTGCCACGGATGAATTTCTCCTCACCCTACATGGACCTGCCGCAACGGTTGACGGTCGCGGAAAATCTGACGGTCTACGCCCGGCTGTACGGAGTGCGCCGCATCCGCGAGCGGCTGACAATCCTGGGCCGGGATTTGGACATTGCCGACTTCTTCAAGCGTCCCTACGGCAATCTGTCCGCCGGCCAGAAAACCCGCGTCGCGCTGGCCAAGGCGCTGTTGAACGAGCCGGAAATCCTGCTGCTGGATGAGCCGACCGCTTCGCTCGATCCCGACACCGCCGACCGGATGCGTCGCATTCTGACCGATTATCAAAGCCGGAGCGGGGCTACGCTGCTGCTTGCTTCCCACAACATGAGCGAAGTGGAGCGGCTCTGCGATCAGGTCATCATGCTGCGGGCGGGCCACATTGTCGCCACCGGCGCGCCGCGCGAATTGATTCATCGTTACGGACGCAAGGACATGGAAGAAGTGTTTCTTGATATTGCCCGTGGCATCCAGAGTGGCGAGGTGGTGGCGTGAGCGCCATTTCCCTACGCCGGATTGGCGCGCTGGCGTTGCGCTATCTTTACCTGCTGCGCGGTTCCTGGATTCGCACCATCGAACTGGCGTATTGGCCGACGGTGCAGATGATTCTGTGGGGCTTTATCACCCAGTATCTGGCCGGCCACAGCGACGTGCTGAATCAGGCGGCGGGGTTGCTGTTGTCGGGCGTACTGCTGTGGGACGTGCTGTTTCGCAGCCAGTTGGGGCTGTCGGTGGTGTTCTTCGAGGAGTTGCACTCGCGCAATCTGGGGCAATTATTCATCAGTCCGCTGCAACCACTCGAACTGATTATGGCTTTGATGTTGATCAGTCTGGTGCGCACCCTCATCGGCGTCGGAATCGCGGTGGCGCTGGCGATCCCATTCTATGGCTTCAACCTGTTTACGCTGGGGCCATCGCTGATCGGGTTCTTTTTCAACCTGATATTGATGGGTTGGGCGATTGGGCTGATGGTGGCGGCGCTGGTGTTGCGCTATGGCATGGGTGCGGAAAGCATCGCCTGGGCGGCAATCTTTGCATTGGCGCCGCTGTGCGGGATTTACTACCCGGTGGCGACGCTGCCCGGCTGGCTGCAACCGCTGTCCTGGGCGTTGCCCGCCAGCCATGTGTTTGAGGGGATGCGTGCGGTGCTGCTGGAGCATATTTTTCGGCTGGATCAACTGCTCTACGCCCTGCTGCTGAACGCGGGTTATCTCGGCCTTGGCATCGGCCTGTTTCTGGCCGCAGTGCATCAGGCGCGGAAACGCGGGTCGTTGTTGCAGTCAGGAGAATAATGGATTAGCCGTTTTAGCCGCGCCAATCCCGGCGACCGGCGAAGGCATGGGCCAGGGTGCCGCCATCCACATATTCGAGTTCTCCGCCCAGGGGTACGCCGTGCGCGATGCGGGTGGCGCGAATCCCCCGCTCATGCGCCAGTTCCGCGATGTAATAAGCCGTGGCCTCGCCTTCCACGGTCGGGTTGGTGGCCAGGATGATCTCGCGGATTTCACCCTCGTCCAGCCGGGCTTCCAGGATTTCCAGCCCCAGCTCCGCAGGGCCGACGCCATCCAGCGGCGACAGGTGGCCCATGAGTACAAAGTACACGCCCTGGAAGCCCGTGGACTGCTCCACCGCCAGCACATCGGCGGGAGTCTCGATCACGCACAGCAGCGAGCGGTCGCGGCGCGGGTTGGCGCACAGGACGCAAAGATCCGTCTCGCTTAAATCGCGGCATTGCCGACAGTGGCCGATGCGGTCCAGCGCTATCTGCAAGGACTCAACCAACCGTTGCGCGCCGTTGCGATCCCGCTCCAGCAGGTGCAAGGCCATCCGCTGAGCGGATTTCGGCCCTACCCCCGGCAGACAGCGCAACGCCGTCATCAACTGGTTCAGCAGCGGCGAAGCAGCCACGGCGAGCGTCAGAACGGCAGTTTGAAATCGCCCAGCATTCCCGGCGGCAAACCCATGCCTGCCGTCAGACCGCCCATTTTCTCTTGGGCGGTGCGCTCAACCTTGTGTACCGCATCGTTGATCGCGGCGGCGACCAGGTCTTCCAGCATGTCCTTGTCATCGCCCACCAGGCTGTCATCAATCTGGATGCGGCGCACTTCATAACGCCCGGTAATGGTCACTTTGACCAGACCGCCGCCCGATTCGCCGTTGATTTCCATCAGTGCGATTTCCGTCTGCGCCTTTTGCAGGTTTTCCTGCATCTTCTGCGCTTGCTTCATGATATTGCCCAAGCCACCTTTCATCATTATCTTCTCCTGAGTTATTGCAATACGGTTTCGCCAGCGGAACCGCTACTCGTCGGTCTCGTCAAGCGGATGGATCGTGGCGACCCGCGCATCAAACAGTTCCTGCATTTCCTGAATATGCGGATCCTGGATGATATTCCGGGCGGCGGCTTGCTGGCGTTCGGCCTGTTGCTCGGCCTGCTGGCGAGCCGGCGTCGTCGCTGTCACCGTGCCGGTCTGGAATGTCAGCGTCACCGGAGATTCAAGATGCTGCTCCAGGGCGGTTTTGATCCGCGCCTTGACCGAATCGCCGAGCATCTGGGCATGGCTGGGTTCCAGCATCAGTTGAAAACGGTCGCCTTCCCGCTCCACCAGGGCGCAATGCAGCGCCACTTGCTTGGCGACGCCCGTCAAGCCCAGCCGCTCAATCAGCGCGCCCCATTCTGATGCCGGCTGCGCGGGAATTGAAGCCGGCGGCGCTGGCATGGGGTGCGGAACGGTTGCAACGGTTGGCGCCGGGACGACGGGCGCGGGCAGGGTTGCCATGCGCGGCGCCGCCGACGCAGAGGCAACAACCTCCGAGGTCGCTGGACGAAAGCACAACATCCGCAGCAGCACCATTTCAAAACCGCCGCGCGGATCGGGCGTCAGCGGCAAATCGCGCCGACCGAGCAGCGCAATCTGATAAAACAACTGCACATCCTCCGGCATCAGCCTTCCGGCCAGTCGCAGCACATCATCGGGATCGATCCGATCATCCTCCGCTGCGGTATCGGGCAACACTTGCGCCAGCGCCACCCGCTGTAACAGCGCCAGCAGCTCGGCCAATACCGCCGCGTAATCGGGGGAGAGTTGGTCCAGTTCCGCCACCTGGCGCAGCACGGCGGGCGCATCGCCGGCGGCCAGCGCTTCCAGTAGCGCGACCACCCGCCGCCGATCAATGCTGCCCAGCATTTCGCTCACCGCCACTGACTCCACCCGCCCGCCGCCGCAGGCAATCGCCTGATCCAGCAGACTCAGCGCGTCGCGCATACTGCCATCCCCGGCGCGGGCGATGTTTTGCACCGCTGACGCCTCGTGCGGAACGCCCTCCGCCTCCAGCACCTGATGCAAATACTGGGCGATCAGCGCTGCGGGCAACCGCTTGAGGCTGAACTGGAGACAGCGCGACAGAATGGTGACCGGCAACTTCTGCGGATCGGTGGTCGCCAGCAGAAATTTGACATGCGGCGGCGGCTCTTCCAGCGTCTTCAGCAGGGCGTTGAAACTGTGGGTGGAGAGCATGTGGACTTCGTCAATCAGGTACACCTTGAAGCGGCCCCGGCTGGGCGCGTACTGCACATTTTCCAGCAGTTCGCGGGTGTCCTCGACCTTGGTGCGGGATGCGGCATCCACTTCGATCAAATCCACGAAACGCCCGGCATCGATCTCCTGACAGGCGGAACACTGCCCACAGGGAGTGGAGGAAACGCCGGTCTCGCAATTAAGCGATTTGGCGAAAATGCGGGCGATAGTGGTTTTGCCTACCCCACGGGTGCCGGTAAACAGGAAGGCGTGATGCAGGCGCTGCTGATCGAGAGCGTTGGTCAGGGCGCGCACCACATGCGCCTGGCCGGCCAGTTCATGGAAGGTGCGCGGTCGCCACTTGCGGGCCAGAACCTGATAGCTCATACGCTACC
>DEHY01000003.1 GCA_002352185.1 Competibacteraceae bacterium UBA2788 | reverse complement strand
GTCGGCAACATCGGCGGGCTGGCCGACGCCGAACAGGTATCGGCGCTGGGCGGCGAGGGCGTCGGCCTGCTGCGCTCGGAATTTTTGTTTATGGAACGCGCCACCGCCCCGAATGAGGACGAGCAGTTTGAAGCCTACAAGGCCATTGCCGAAGCGCTGGGGCCGGATCGTCCGCTGATCATCCGCACGCTCGACGTGGGCGGCGACAAGCCCCTTTCCTATCTGCCGATTCCCAAGGAAGACAACCCGTTTCTGGGCGAACGCGGCCTGCGGGTCGGGCTGGATCGCCCGGAAATCCTGCGCACCCAGTTGCGGGCGATTCTGCGCGCCGCCGCCTTCGGCAAGGTTCTGATCATGTTCCCGATGGTCGGGCTGCTGTCGGAACTGCGCGACGCCAAGGCCATTCTGGAGGAGGAGCGGCAACAGTTGGGAGTCGGGCCGATTCCAACCGGCATCATGGTGGAAATCCCGGCGGCGGCGGTCATGGCTGCGCAATTCGCCCGTGAGGCGGATTTCTTCTCCATCGGCACCAATGATCTGACCCAGTACACCCTGGCCATGGATCGCGGCCATCCCAAACTCGCGCCCAAGGTGGACGGGCTGAATCCCAGCGTGCTGCGGCTGATCGCCTGGACGGTGCAGGCGGCCCATGCCGAAGGCAAATGGGTCGGCGTGTGCGGCGGCATCGCCAGTGATCCGCAGGCGGTGCCGTTGCTCATCGGTATGGGTGTGGACGAACTCAGCGCCAGTCTGCCGACCATCCCCAGCATCAAGGCGCAGATTCGGAGTCTGCGTCTGAGCGAGTGCCGGCAACAGGCCCAAACCGCGCTGACCCTGGAAACCGCCGCCGACGCGCGTGCGCTCTGCCCCGATCCCTTCACCGAAGCCGTCTAACCCCGCTTGGAGATTCCTGTCATGTGGCAACATGCCTTCGCGTTCCTGCAAAAGATCGGCAAGGCGCTGATGCTGCCGGTCTCAGTGCTGCCGGTCGCCGGCATCCTGCTCGGCATCGGCAGCGCCTATCTCTTCCTGCCGCATGATGCGGCCAACAAGGTGCTGGATCCGGGACAACTCAGCAGCGCCCAGCTCGTGCTTTATTATTTTTACAACATCATGGCCCAGTCCGGCGGGGCCATCTTCGGCAGTCTCGCCATCCTGTTCGCCATTGGCGTTGCTCTCGGCCTGACCAACAACGACGGCGTGTCGGCGCTGGCGGCGGTGGTCGGCTATGTGGTGCTGCTGGCGACGCTGGGGGTGATGGCCAAGGTGCTGGGGGTGGAAAGCAAGCAGCTCATGGGCATCATCTCGATTGACACCGGCGTCTTTGGCGGCATCGTGATCGGCGGCATCGCCGCGACGCTGTTCAACCGCTATTACCGCATCGATTTGCCGCCTTATCTGGGATTTTTTTCCGGCAAGCGGTTTGTGCCGATTGTGACCGCCTTCGCCGCTATCGGCGTCGGGATCGTTCTCAGCTTCCTGTGGCCGCCGATTGGCGTCGGCATCAAGGGTTTTTCCCGCTGGGCGGCGGAAAGCAATCCGGCGCTGGCCTTCAGCATCTATGGCGTCATCGAGCGCTTGCTGATTCCCTTCGGTTTGCACCATATCTGGAATGTGCCGTTCTTCTTTGAGGTCGGCAGCTATCTGGATCCGACCACGGGCAAGGTGATCACCGGCGAGATCCAGCGCTACATCGCGGGTGATCCTACCGCCGGCAACATGGCTGGCGGCTATCTGTTCAAGATGTGGGGCCTGCCGGCGGCGGCGGTCGCCATGTGGCACTGCGCCCGCCCGGAGAACCGCGCCAAGATCGGCGGCATCATGGTCTCGGCGGCGTTGACCGCGTGGCTGACCGGCATCACCGAACCGATTGAATTCGCCTTCATGTTCGTCGCGCCGGTGCTGTACCTGATTCACGCCTTGCTGGCGGGCGTCGCCTATTTCCTCTGCATCGAACTGGGCATCAAGCACGGCATGACCTTCTCGCACGGGATGATTGACTATGTCCTGCTGTACGCAAAATCCAGCCATGGCTGGTGGCTGCTGGTGATGGGGCCGCTGTGGGCCGCGCTGTACTACATCGTCTTCCGCGTCGTCATCACCAAATTCGACCTCAAGACGCCCGGACGCGAGATCGAGTCGGAAGTCTCGCTGGCCGATGCGCAGGCCGATGTCGCCTTTGGTTTCGCCAGGCAACTGGTGCTGGCCTTCGGCGGGCGCGGCAACATCAAGAGCCTGGATGCCTGCATTACCCGGCTGCGGGTGGAGCTGAAGGATGTAGGCAAAGCCAGCGCCGACAAGCTCAAGGCGCTGGGCGCGGCTGGCGTGATCGTGGTCGGCAGCGGTATGCAGGCGATTTTCGGCACCCGCTCCGAGAACTTGAAGACTGATCTGGAGGAATATCTGAAGACCGCCGGTGCGGAAGCGGACGCGGTCGAGGAATCCTCACCCGTGATTGCGCCGGCGCCCGCCGGCATCGTTTCCAAGCTGCGCGATCCCGCAGCCGCCGACAAGACCCGGAGCATCATCGCGGCCTTGGGCGGGACCGGCAATATCCAGCGGGTGGACGCCTGCGCCGAAACCCGGCTGCGGCTGGTGGTCGCGGATGACGGCCCGGTGAACGAAGCGGCGCTGCAAGCCGCCGGCGTAGACGGCGTGATGCGGCTGGCGAATCGTACTCTGCATCTGGTCATCGGTCTGAACGCCGATCAGTATGCGGCGGAGATGCGCGGGCAACTGGCCGCGCCGTGACCGCGCCTTGGGCTTTTCTTCAAATCGGTTAATGCTCTCCAACCGCGCCGTTTTCCGACGGCGCGGTTGCTGATATAGCAATCCTTCTCAGGTTGTTTAAATTTTCTATAGCAATCCTTCTCAGGT
>DEHY01000145.1:21800-31701 GCA_002352185.1 Competibacteraceae bacterium UBA2788 | reverse complement strand
CTTGGCCGATGAATTGGGATTGGCAGCGCGCATTGAGTTTCCGGGTCAACTGGACGAAACGGCGCTGGCGCTGGAGTACCAGCGGGCCGATGTCTTCGTGTTGCCGTCGTATCACGAAGGCTATGGCATGGCGCTGGCCGAGGCGCTGGCGCATGGCTTGCCGATTATCAGCACCACGGCGGGCGCGATTCCCAACACCGTGTCGGTGGATGCGGGGCTGCTGGTTCTGCCCGGCGACGCGGCGGCCCTGGCTGAAGCGCTGACGCGAGTGATGACCGATTCCGATCTGCGGCAACGGCTGGCGGCGGGTGCGCGGGCGGCTCGCCAAGCCCTGCCGGATTGGCCGACGACGTGCGCCGGTTTTGCCGCTGTGCTCTTGGCCGTCGTAGCACGGGCATCATGCCCGTGATTCAAACCCAACGGGCAAGATGCCCGTTCCACGTGCTATTCAGGATTGCTTAATGAGCGGTTTTTCGGCGGAATGGTTGTCTCTGCGCGAACCGGCGGATAGCGCCGCTCGTAATCTGGAACTGACGGCCCGCTTACTGGAGTGGCGGCAGCGGCGAGGCGCATTGACCGTGCTGGATTTGGCGAGCGGAACCGGCGCCAACTGCCGCTTTCTGGCCCCGTTGCTCGGTGGCGAACAGCACTGGCGACTGGTGGATCACGATTTGGATCTACTGGCGCGGAGCAAGGCGGAAATGCAGCCGTGGGCCAATGCAGCGGGTCATTGCAGCCTGGAATGGCTGCACCTGGATTTAGTCCGCGATTGGGAGCGACTGAAGCTTCGAGGGGTGCAACTGGTCACGGCATCCGCTCTGCTTGATTTGGTGTCGGCGGACTGGCTGGAATCGTTGGCGCGGCGCTGCGGGCAATGGCGGGCGGCGGTGTACATCGTCCTGAGCTACGACGGCGATATGGTTTGGCAACCGGCGCTGGCGGGTGATGAGAGATTGCGCGAGTGGGTCAACCAGCATCAGCGTGGCAATAAGGGTTTTGGCCCGGCGCTCGGTCCCGATGCGGCGGCGGCGCTGGCGACTCTGCTGCAACAGCAGGGCTACGCGGTGAGGGTTCAGCCAAGTCCGTGGCGGTTGGAGCCGGAACAGGCAGCGATGCAAACGGCGTTACTGGACGGTTGGATCGAAGCCGCTCGTGAGATTGCGCCCGAAGCGGCGGGTGAATTGGCGAATTGGCTGATGCAGCGCCGCCGTTGGATTGAATGCGGGCAATCGCGGTTGCAGGTCGGGCATTGGGATTTATGGGCGTGGCCGGATTATTGTGAGTGACCTTGCCCCCGGCTTCCTCGCCGCCCCAATCCTTTTCTACCCATTTAATCATATCGCAGCGCGTCGGCGGGCCGGGCGCGAGCCATACGCCAAATCGGATACAGCCCAGCCAGCAGGGCAGCGATGATTGCCAGCGCCAGCGTTTCCAGCAACAGCAGCGGGTCTACCTGAAACGGCAGGCTCCAGCCGAAGGCTCGACGGTTGATGACGAAAATCAGCACCGCCGCCAGCAGCAACCCGGTCGGTATGGCCAACAACCCGGCGGCGGCGCCCATGAATCCAGTCTGCAACGACACCAGTCCGCCAATTTCAGCGGTGGTCATGCCGATGGCGCGCAGCACGGCAAATTCCCGCGCCCGCTCCAGTTGCAACGCCAGCAGCGCGCTTAACACCCCAACCACTGCGACCAGAATGGCCAGCAGGCGCAATACATGGGTAATCGTGAATGTGCGGTCGAAAATTTCCAGCGTAGCGCTCTGAATATCGCGGTTGGAACGAATCAGCAGCGGCTGGATCGATCCCAGGCGCTCCTGCAAGCGTGTGCGCAGGACCGCCAGATTCACGCCTGGCGCGGCGAAGGCTGCCGCTGAACCGACCGCTGGATCATGCCAGTAACGCGCATAGCCGGAGCGGTGCAGCAAAATCCGCCCGTGTTCCGAACCATAATCCAGAAATACCCCAGCGACGGAGAAACGCCGCATTCCCTGATCCGTCAGCAATTCCAGCGAATCGCCTGCGGACAAATGACGCCGGTAGGCCAGCGGCTCGGAGATCAAGACCGCCTCGCCCGTTTCAAACCTCCGCCAGGCGGTGGCGGGATCACCGTCAATCAGGTGATAACCGGCCTGAGATCCGGGAGCCAGATCCACAGCAACCAGAATGACGGGCCGGCCCTCAAGATCAAGCTTTGCGTTCCGATAGGTAGAAACCGCCGCTACGCCCGGCGTGCTGCGTAATACCGCCAGCGCCGCCGGATCAACGGCTTCCGAACGGTTGCCGCCGTTCTCAACGGCTGGCGGCGCCAGGTACAAGTCCGCATTCAGCAGGTCATTGATCCAGATGGCTACGCCGCCCCGGAAACTGTCCACCATCACTCCGACGCCAACGGTCGTGGCAAACGCCACCATCAGCGCCGCAACCGCGATGCCGGTACGGCTGAGATGGCGGACGACATCGCGGCTGGCCATCCGCGCCAGCAGTCCCAGCCGGGCGGTCAACGGCTGGGCCAACCGCATCAGACCGACTACGGCCGGCGGCGTCAGCAGCGCGCAGCCGAGAATCAGCAGAAACAGGCCGGCGAAGCCGGAAACCAGATCGTGGGAAAGCCACAGCGCCAGGCCGCCAGCGCTCAGCAGCGCTGCCCCGATCCCAATGAGACGGGGCAGCGCGGTTTGCCAGCGGGTTTCCAGATGGGCGCGGCTCAACGCCATGCCAGGCTGGGCGGCTGCGGCTTCCCGTGCCGGCAACCACGCCGCCGCCAGCGTTACCAGCAGACCCAGCGCCACCCCTTTGACCAGCGACCACGGTTCGATAAAAAATTCGCGGATGCTGAGGACGTAGTACAGATCGTTGATGGTGCGGGTGACCAGATGCACCAGCCCGGAACCAATCCACAGTCCCAGCAGCCCGCCAAGCAGAGTGCCCGCCAGCCCAAGCAGCAAAGCTTCCCCCAGGATGCCGACCAACAGTTCCCGGCGGCTGGCCCCCAACGCCCTGAGCATTCCCAGCAGAGCGCGGCGCTGCACCACTGAAAAGCTGATGGCGTTGTAGATTAGAAACATGCCGACCACCAGCGCCAGTAGGCTCATGGCCGTCAGATTCAGCGAAAAGGCGGCGCTGAGGTCCGCCGTGGCCTGATTGCGCATCCCCGGCTGTTCCAGCCGCAAATCCGGCGGCAACCAGACCCGTAGCTGTTCCGCCAGCCGTTCGCCGGCAGAACCGTCCGGCAAAATCAGATCAATATGGCTGAGGCGGCCTGCTTTCCCCAACAGGGTTTGTGCCGTGCTGATGTCGGTGATGATCAATCCCTCCAGCTCCGGTCCATGCAGCGTGCCGGCGCGTTTCAGGATGAAGCGCTGCTCGCCGCGCCGCACTGTGACCTGTGTACCCAGCACAGCGGGCAACAGAGCTGCATCGGGATGCAGCAGCAAGGCCCGCAGGTCAAAATCACCGCCAGTGATGTCCGCAGCGGGATTGCGAAAGGGCGCTTCCGCAAAGGGGTCAACGCCAAGAATTTGCAGTAATTGTCCCGGTGGGTCGGCATGGAGCAGATAACCGGTCACAACTGGTCCGGCCAGCCGGATGCCGCGCTCCAGCCGCAATTGCGCATATACGGCTTCCGGTACGCCCATCGCGCCGCCAACGATGCGATGGGTAGCGTGGCCGGTGATCCGGCTCATGGACAGATCGAAGCTGCGGCGGGCGCTGGCGTTGGCCAGATCCACCGCCAGCGCCACCGCTACGCCGAGGGCGATGCCGAGGATCGCCAGTCCCAGTTGCCAGGGATGTCGCAAAGGATGGCGCAGCAACGCCCGCCAGAACAGCGGGGTCAACGCACGATCTCCCGGATATGCCCGGCGTCCAGAACCAGCATCCGGTCGGCGCGGGCAGCGACAGCCTGGCTGTGAGTGACCATGATGATAGTGGTTTCCGCCTGCCGATGCAGATTCAAAAGCAGATCCAGAATCCGCTCGCCGGTGGCGGTGTCGAGATTGCCCGTCGGCTCGTCGGCCAACAGCAGCCAAGGACCGTGAACCAGCGCGCGGGCGATAGCCAGGCGTTGTTGTTCACCGCCGGACAGGCGTTCCGGGAAACTGGCCCGTCGATTACTCAGCCCGACGTTGTCCAGCAATTCCAGCGCCCGGTCACGCTGTTCCGGCATCGCCAGCCGGTTCAATTCCAGCGGCAGCAGCAGGTTCTCTTCAACCGTCAGGGTAGAAATCAGATTGAAGAACTGAAACACGAAACCGATATGACGGCGGCGAAAACGGGTGCGTTCGATCTCGCGCAAGTCGCTCAGCATCTGCCCGGCGATCTGGATTTGGCCGCTGTCGGGCAAATCAATGCCAGCAAGCAGATTGAGCAGAGTGGATTTTCCAGAACCGGACTGGCCGAGCAGCGCCACAAATTCACCCCGGCGGATATCCAGGGTCAGATCAGCAAAGATGATCCGCTGTTGATCGCCCTCGGCATAATGCTTGCCGAGATGGCGGAGCGCAATGAAGGGAACCGATAGCGCCATCATTTTTAGCATCGTGTCCATGGACGGGGAATGTGCAGACGACTAAGATAATTCAAAAACAACAGCGGATAATAATTGTGGTTCAGACAGCGCAGTTCTCCCGTCAAGACTTTTCAGTCGGCGACGACGAAGGTGGAGTTCCAGACGGACCGGGCCTGAACTACAGCGCCAGAATCGCAATGCCGCTTATCGTCAAATGGCAGGTGAGGCAGTGACGGACATGCAGAGGCTTGGAATATTCAGACAGGGGACGCGACTTGGCGCATTGGCGCTATCTGTCATTGTACTCGGCGCTTGCGCCAGCCAAAAGGAAGGGAGCAGTCTCCCTTCCTCCAGTAGCTACGGTTCCCAGAATACGTCCCCGGAAACCTATAGTTATCTGATTGGACCGGGCGACAGTGTGCAAATTTTTGTCTGGCGCAACCCTGAGGTTTCCCAAGGAGTTACGGTTCGACCGGACGGCAAAATCAGCACGCCACTGGTGGAGGATTTGCAAGCCAGCGGCAAGACACCCACCCAACTGGCCCGCGACTTGGAAAAGGCGCTGGAAACCTACATCCGCCAGCCAATCGTCACTGTAATTGTCGCAGGCGGAATCGGACCTTACAGCGAGCAGATTCGCGTGGTGGGCCAGGTCGGTGGCGCCAGCAGTGGCGGTGGCGGCGGCAATCAAACGTCCAAACCGCAGGCGATTGCCTACAAGGAGAGAATGACTCTGCTGGACGTGATGGTTGTGGTCGGTGGTTTGGGCCAGTTTGCCGATGGCAACCACACCAAGCTGGTGCGGGTCGTAGACGGAAAGCAGAAGGAGTACGAAGTCCGCTTGGATGATCTGCTGAATGGCGATATTACCGCCAACGTAGATATGCTGCCGGGCGATATCCTGATCGTTCCGGAAGCCTGGTTCTGAGCCGGCGAACCGGATCGGAACGGAGATCGCGGGCATGAACGAGATTATCGAGCAATTGCTGGGCTACCTGCGGGGCATCTGGCGTAACCGCTGGTATGCCTTGGGCTGCGCCTGGCTGGTCTGTCTGATTGGATGGGTGGTGGTCCACAAACTCCCTGATCAGTACGAGGCTTCGGCGCGCGTGTTCGTAGACACCCAATCCGTTCTGCGCCCATTGTTGCAGGGGCTGGCAGTGAACGTTAACCCGGATGCGCAGATTGGGCTGGTGACCCGCACTTTACTGAGCCGTCCGAACCTGGAGAAGATCGTCCGGCTGACCGATCTGGATATTCAAGCTAAAGATCCCGATGCGATGGACCAACAACTCAATAAATTGCAAAAAAAGATCGTGCTGGGAGCGTCCGGCCGGGAGAATCTATACAGCGTTACGTACCAGGATCGCGATGCGCAACTGGCCAAAAAGGTGGTCCAATCCGTAGTGACGGTGTTTGCGGAAAATCTGCTGGGCGATACCCGGCAGGATACGGATACCGCTCAGCGGTTTCTGGACAAGCAGATCGCTGAATACGAAGCCCGGCTGGCTGAGGCGGAAAACCGCGTCAAGGAATTCAAGCGCAAAAATATCGCGCTCATGGGGGCGGAAGGGCAGGGTTATTTCAGCCGCATGCAACAGGCCACTGCGGATCTGGAAACGGCCCGGCTGGAATTGACCCAGGCGGAAAACCGCCGTAACTCACTGCTTCAGCAGATCGGGGGTGAGGAACCCACCTTCGGCATCGGACCGCAGCCCGGCGCTGGCCCCGGTGGGAAAGCAGCCTCCCTGCCGATTGACGCCCGGATCCAGAATCTGGAGAAGATGCTGGATGAACTCCTGATCAAGTACACCGAGAAGCATCCCGATGTCATTATCATCAAGCAGACTATCATTGATCTCAAGAAGCAGCGTGATGAAGAACTGGCGCAGTACGCCGCCAGCACGGCCAGTGCAGCCAGCGGTAACAATACCAGCAGTTTCGGCCCACAGGGTGTGGATGCCAATCCGGTTTATCAGCAACTGAAAATCGCCTTGGGCCAGGAGGAGGCCAATATCGCTTCCCTGCAGGCCCGGGTGGTCACTTTCGACCGGCGCGTCAAGGAATTACAGGATCAGGTCAATACGGTTCCACAGATCGAAGCCGAATTGGCGGGACTGAATCGCGACTACGAGGTCAACCGCAAGAAATTTGAGGATTTGCTGACTCGCCGCGAGTCAGCCAAGATGTCGCAGCAGATCGAACAGACCAGCCAGGATGTCCGCTTCAAGATCATCGATCCGCCGCGAGTGCCGCCGCAACCATCCGGTCCTAACCGTCCGCTGCTGATGTCCGTGGTGCTGGGCGCGGGATTGGCGATTGGCCTGGCGCTGGCCTTTTTGGTTTCACAGTTGTGGCCCACCTTCGACACCCGCCGCAGCCTCATGCAAATCACGAATATTCCCGTGTTCGGCAGCGTTAGCGCGGTGCTGTCGCTGGCCGAGGTGCGACGCGAGCGATTGCAGGTCGTCGCTTACGCTTCGTTGGGCGGGATGTTGTTGATGGCGTACGCCGGGTTGCTGGTCGTGGAAACGATTGGCCTCCAGTGGCCGTTCTAGCGCGGTTTTGGAGCATGACCAATGGATAGTATTGAGAAAGCCATGCTGAACCGGTCGCGTGTTCCCAGTGCGCCGCCCGGGGTTGTCCCCAGGATCGAGGAGGACGCCATCGAGCGGGCCATCAATCGTGCATCCGCCGCGCAGATTGCGCCTATTGCCGGTTCTATTGCCGCGCCGGTTGCGCCCAAGCGGACCCAGCGTTCGGTGACGCTCAATATGGAATGGATCGGCGCTGCAGGAATGCTGGTGCCCGATACCCGGCGCAGCCGAATCAAGGAAGAGTATCGTCATATCAAGCGGCCTTTGCTGATGAACATCGATGGCAAGGGCGCCTCGACGGTCAAGCATGCCAATTTAATCATGGTGACCAGCGCCCGTCCGGGCGAGGGCAAGACATTCACGGCCTGTAATCTGGCTCTGAGTATTGCCGCCGAGCGGGATCGAACCGTACTGCTGGTTGATGCTGACGTGGTCAAACCTTCCGTGGCGCGGGTTTTGGGATTTGAAACTGATCTCGGTCTGGTGGATTTTCTGATAGACGATCAATTGGACTTGGCGGATGTGCTGCTGGATACTAACGTGCCTTCGCTGACGATCCTGCCCGCCGGCAGCAAGCATCATTTGTCCACCGAGTTGCTTGCCAGCGAGAACATGCTCAAACTGGCGACGGAGATGAGCAGTCGCTATCCCGACCGCATCATCATCTTCGATTCGCCACCGCTGCTGGCGACGACCGAAGCCAGCGTGCTGGCCAGTCTCATGGGGCAGATCATCATGGTGGTCAGCGCCGGGCGCACCCAGCAATCCCACGTCAAGGAAGCCTTGGCTTTGCTTAACCCGAATCAGATCGTGGGGTTTGTGCTGAACAAGGCGCGTGGCACTCTTGGATCAGATTACTATGGCTACGGTTATGGCTATGGCTATGGCTATGGCTATGGCAGCGATGCGGATACTGAGGCGCCGTGAAGACAACTGAACTCTGGGCGGATCAGCGAGGTACAGCGGGTGGACCCCGTGCGGCGTAAAGCGGCTCGGCTCCCGCTTCGGCGGGTCGCGTCGGCAGGTTCGCTGGTTTCCGGGCTACTGCTGGGGTCGCCCTGCTGGGCGCAGGACGCGGGCGAATTGCTGCAAGAGTGGCGGATTACCCCGCGCTTGAGTGCGGGTGCAACGTACTCCGACAATATCCGGCTGGCGCCGGCGGACGAAGCCGAAGGGGACCTGGTTTTGCAGGTCGATCCGGGGGTTTCCATACGCAAGCAGGGCGGGCGGTTGAACTTGCGGCTGGATTACACCGCGCAGGGGTTGCTGTACGCCAACAATAGCGACGCCGGCAAGATTAATAATAACCTCCTGGCGTTCGGAACCGCTGAACTTTACCAGGATCACTTGTTCGTGGACGCCTACGGTTCGATCTCGCAAGTGCCGGTAACGTCCGGCGGTCGGGTGGATGCTGGTAATTTGGGATTAGGTGGAGGCGGCATATCGGGCGGCGCCTTGGGGCTGATCAACTGGAATCCGGGTGTATTGCCCGGCGCCACCGATCTTTTCAATCCGGTCGGCATGTTCGGCAATATCGCCTTGACCGGAAACGATCAGACCACGGCAGCCAATTTCGGCATTAGCCCTTCCTGGCGGCAGAATTTCGGCGATTGGGCGAAAGCGCTGCTGCGGTACCGCTATAACGACTCCGGCTACGGGCAAAGCGAATTTGACAGCCAGACCCAGTCCGTCACCTTTAATCTGGACAGCGGTCGCCGATTCAGCCGGCTTGGCTGGAGTCTCGCCTATTCCTACCAGCAGCAGGATGGACAACAGAATGGTGATGTCCAGGAGGGCGAAAATAATAATCCGGGAGGCGGTAATACTCAGCAGGAGAGCGTGTTCGGTCAGTTGAGTTATAAATTAAGCAACGCCTGGAAGCTATTGGCGCAGGGCGGCTACGACAACAACACCGGCTACACCGATAACCAAAACGGTCCTTACTGGGGGTTGGGCGCAGCCTGGACGCCAAGCCGCTTTTATTCCCTTACCGGCCTGTATGGATTGAATTTCAATAAAGTTGCCGTGCAATGGAATCCTTCGCCGCGCACGGCCTTGCAGATCAGCCGCAGTTACCAGGGAGTCGGCACCAGCCCCGGCGTCTACTGGAACGGCTCATTGAACTATAAAACCCGCTACAGCGTGTGGTCGGCCAGCTACACCCAGGAAGTAACCACGGTGCAGCAGTTGCTCGGCAGCAACCTGACCGGCCTGGGGCCGGACGGTCAGCCCGCCGCTTTAAACGATCAGGGTCAAATCATCATCCCCGGCGGCTCTTTGGGGCTGACTAATCAGTCCTTTCTGCGCAAGTTTTTCACGGCGGGAGTGACGTATCAGCGTGGACGCAATGCGCTGGGTTTCAATGCCTTCAGTGAAAGCCGCGAATTCCAGGACGCCAACCTGAACAACGAGGATAGCTATGGCGCTGGCGCGCTCTGGACCTGGCGGTTCGCGCCGCGCACCGCCTCGTTTCTCGGCATGGGTTGGGAACACGATGACTTGGGTGATGACCAGCAGAACGACTACTGGGTGTCGGTCATTGGGTTGGCGCGGGTGTTCAGTCCGGATCTGGGTGGGCTAATCAGTTATCGCTATTACCAGAACGACGCGGATCCCTCGGATCAGGGATTCCGCGAAAACCGGCTCAACGCCCGTCTCAGCATGAAGTTCTGAACCTGCGAATGTATACCCGCTACTACGGCTTCACCGCCAAACCCTTTCAGCTCAGTCCCGATCCCCGGTTCTTCTTCGGCAGCCGGGCGCATAGCCGGGCGTTGGCTTATCTGCGCTACGGC
>DEHY01000145.1:15830-21712 GCA_002352185.1 Competibacteraceae bacterium UBA2788 | reverse complement strand
GTGTTGCTGGTGGTGGATGAGGCGCAGAATCTGCCGCCGCAGTCGCTGGAAGAACTGCGGATGCTGTCGAACTTCCAGATCGCCGAAGCGCCGTTGCTGCAAAGTTTTCTGCTGGGGCAGGATGAATTTCGCATCACCCTGCAAGATCCAGGCATGGAGCAGTTGCGGCAACGGGTGATCGCATCCTGCCACCTGACTCCACTAAGCGATAGCGAAACCCGCGATTACATCGAACACCGCTTGCAGATCGTTGGCTGGCAGAGCGATGAACTGCGCTTCAGCGATGACGCCTACGCAGCCATCTATCGGTATACCGAAGGGATTCCGCGCCGGGTGAATGTGTTTTGCGACCGATTGCTGTTGTATGGATTTCTGGAGGAGTTGCGCGAGTTTTCCGCAGACGCCGTTGATGCCGTGGGCCAGGAACTGACCCAGGATGATCGTCAGTTAGCAGGCGGCGGGCGGGCGGCGCGCGGCGCCCGCTCAATACTGCGGGTGAGTCATGCCATGGAGCAGCGGCTTACCGAGTTGGAAAGCGCTATGGAAACGGTGTTGAAATATCCAGAATGGCAGGATGTTCAAATGGAGCGCCTGGAGCGGCGCATCCTGAAACTGGAGCCAGCGATCCAGACGCTCCGGCGACAACTGATTGATCTGGATCGGCGGATGGATGACACGCTGTCTGATGCGGTCAAGACTGAGGAACAACCGCTGCCGTAAGGATTGACGAATTCATGCTTCCAAAGATTCTCTGTGTAGTGGGCGCCCGTCCGAACTTCATGAAGATCGCGCCCATTATGGCGGCGCTGCGCCAGCCATCGGTTCCGCTTGAAGCGCGGCTGGTGCATACCGGCCAGCACTACGATGTGGCGATGAACCAGCAGTTTTTCGAGCAACTGGGCATTCCGACGCCGGATGTGGATCTGGAGGTGGGTTCGGCCAGCCATGCAGTGCAGACCGCCGAGATCATGAAGCGCTTCGAGCCGGTGCTGGATGCCGAGCAACCGGCGGCGGTGCTGGTGGTAGGGGATGTCAATTCCACCATCGCCTGCGCCCTGGTGGCCGCCAAGAAGGGCGTCCGGGTGATTCATGTCGAGGCCGGGTTGCGCAGCTATGACCGAACCATGCCCGAAGAAATTAATCGGGTGCTGACCGACCAAATCTCGGACCTGTTGTTCACCACCGAGCGGGCGGCGCTGGCTCATCTGACGCGGGAAGGCATTGAATCGGCGCGAGTGCATTTCGTCGGCAATGTGATGATCGATACCCTGCGGGCCAGTTTGCCGCGAGCGACGCCGCCCGCGCAGACTTTGGCCGCTGCGCCCAATGCGGCGGCATTCCGCGATGAGTCGTGCGGTTACGGCGTACTGACGTTGCACCGGCCGTCGAACGTGGACGATCCCGTGGCCTTGGCGAGACTGCTGACCGTGTTGAGCAAACTCAGCGCTGAATTGCCCCTGGTGTTTCCGGTGCATCCACGCACCCGTGGGATGATCGAAAAAGCGGGGTTGAACGCGATGCTGGATAGCCCCCGCTTTTGCTGTCTGCCGCCCTTGGGTTATCTGGAGATGCTGGGGTTGATGCAACGGGCGCGGCTGGTCCTGACCGATTCCGGCGGCATTCAGGAAGAGACCACCGCGTTAGGCGTACCGTGTTTGACCCTGCGCGAGAATACCGAGCGACCGATTACCGTGACTGAAGGCACCAATACCGTCGTCGGCATCGATCCTGACCGCATTCTCACGGCGGCGCAGGATGTATTAACCGGAGGCGGCAAGGCCGGACGTATTCCAGAGTACTGGGACGGTCATGCCGCTGAACGCATCGCGGCGGTGCTGACTCATGAATTAGGATCGGCGGGATGAACGTCGTTACCGCCAACATCACGGTCGCTGGCCCCGTTAACGCCATGACGGTGGATGTGGAGGATTACTTCCAGGTTTCGGCGTTTGAACCCTATATTCCCCGCGACCGCTGGGACCAGTTGCCCCAGCGGGTCGAACGCAATACCCGTCTTATTCTCGATCTATTCGCTGCGCAGGGCGCCAAAGCCACGTTTTTCACGCTGGGCTGGGTGGCGGAGCGGCATCCCGCGCTGATCCGCCGTATCGTCGCCGAAGGCCATGAACTCGCCAGCCACGGTTACGCTCACATCCGCGTCACTCAGCAGACCCCGGCGCAATTCCGGGAGGATGTCACCCGCACCAAGGCGCTGCTGGAGGACTTGGGCGGCGTAGCGGTGCAAGGCTATCGAGCCGCCAGCTATTCCATCGGCGCCGGTAACTTGTGGGCGCTGGCGGAACTGGAACAGGCCGGTTATCGCTACAGCTCGAGCATCTATCCGATTCGCCACGACCTGTACGGAATGCCGGAAGCGCCACGCTTCGCGTTTCACCCGGCCAACGCGCCGACGCTGCTGGAAGTGCCGATCACTACCGTGACCGTGTTCGGGCAGACCCTGCCCTGCGGCGGCGGCGGCTTTTTCCGGTTGTGGCCTTATGCACTGTCGCGCTGGGCGCTGCGACGGGTGAATCAGAGTGACCAGCAATCCGGCATCTTCTACTTCCATCCCTGGGAGATTGACCCGGATCAGCCGCGCCAGCCGGGCATCAACTTCAAAACCCGATTACGACATTATCTGAACCTGAGCCGGATGGAACGGCGTCTGCAAGCTCTGCTGCGCGATTTCCGCTGGGATCGCATGGACCGGGTGTTTCTGGCCGAGGGCGGGGCGGCATGAGCGATAACGCCGGCGCGCCCAACCTCTCTTCCGCCGGGACTGGGAAAGAAGGACTTTTGCAAATTCGCCGGCTGGACACAGCCAATGCGGCGCGCTGGGATGCCTTCGTAACCGCCTGCCCCGACGCGACTTTTTTCCATCGCGCCGGCTGGAAGGGAATCATTGATGACATCTTCGGCCATCCGGCCTTTTTCCTGTACGCCGAGTCAGATGGGCGCATCCGCAGTGTGTTGCCGCTGGTTCAAGTGAAGAGCCGTTTATTTGGTCACTCCCTGGTATCCCTGCCATTCTGCTCATACGGTGGCGTCGCTGCGATTGATGCCGAAGCGGCGCAGGTTTTGGAACGGGAGGCGATTGAGATCGCGGAGAGCCTCGATGTTGATCACCTGGAGGTGCGCAATTTGGTTCAGCGACATGCTGACTGGCCAGTGCAAAATCTTTACTCCACCTTCCGCAAGCCTATTATCCAGGAACTCGACGAATCAATGCGGGTGATTCCGGTCAAGCGCCGCAACATGGTGCGCAAGGGCATGAAACTAGGGCTTGCCAACACAATTGAAACGCCACTTGATGTTTTTTTCGATCTGTACGCAAAAAATGTCCACCAGCATGGCACCCCCGCTCTGCCGAAGCGCTACTTCGCAAAGATCTGCGAGGTATTTGGGCGCGACTGCGAGATTCTTACTGTACTCGATCCACAGAAGCGCCCTGTCAGCACCATCATGACCTTCTACTTTCGTGATGAGGCGATGGCTTACTACGCAGGTGAATCTCCCGCCGCACGCGATCTTGCCGCTAATGACTACAAATACTGGGCGCTGCTGATGCGAGCAAAGGAGCGGGGCAGCAGGATATTTGATTTCGGACGGGGTAAACAAGGCACTGGTTCCTACGAGTTCAAGAAGCTGTGGGGATTCGATCCACAACCGCTGTACTACGAATATCGGCTTTTCCGATCCCGGGAGGTGCCGCAGAACAATCCGATGAATCCCAAATATCGAGCCATGATCGCCCTGTGGAAACGCTTGCCAATCAGCGTATGCAACTGGCTCGGCCCCTACCTCGTTCGTAGCCTAGGCTAATGGAAAATATCCTGTTTCTGGCCCATCGCATCCCGTTTCCACCCAACAAGGGCGACAAGGTCCGTTCCTTTAACCTGCTCCGCTACCTGTCCCAGCATTACCGGATTTGGCTGGGCGCATTCGTGGACGATCCGGAGGATTGGCGTCATCTGGACGCGGTGCGCCAATTTTGCGCCGAGGTTCATTGCGTGCCGCTCGATCCGCGCTGGGCCAAGCTGCGCAGTCTGTGGGGTCTGACGACGGGTGAACCGTTAACTTTGCCGTATTACCGTCATGCAGGGCTGCAATCCTGGGTGGATCGCGTATTGGCCGAGCATGACATCGGACGGGCGCTGGCGTTTTCCTCGGCGATGGCGCAGTACCTGCGCGGGCCGCGCTATGAGCGGTTGCGGCGGGTGATGGATTTCGTGGATGTGGATTCCGCCAAGTGGGCGCAGTACGCCGCCGGCAAACCGTGGCCACTGAGCTGGGTCTATCGCCGCGAAGGTCGGGTTCTCCTGAATTACGAACAAACGGTAGCGACGGAGTTTGCCGCCAGCGTGTTCGTAACCGATGAGGAAGCGGCCTTGTTTCGCCGGTTGGCGCCGGGGGTTTTGCCCATGCGAGTGACGGCAATTGCCAATGGCGTGGATATGGACTACTTCAACCCGGATCGCGACTATCCGAATCCCTATCCGGCGGATGAGCAGGTGCTGACATTCACGGGGGCAATGGATTATTGGGCCAATGAGGATGCGGTCAGTTGGTTCGCCCAGACGGTATTCCCCGCAATTCATTGTGCTGTCCCGAAAAGCCGGTTTTATATCGTTGGCGCAAAACCCACGGCTGGGGTCAGGCAATTGGCGACGCTGCCCGGAGTGCGGGTGACGGGAACAGTTCCCGATGTGCGGCCCTATCTCGCTCACGCCCATCTGGCAGTGGCGCCGTTGCGCATTGCCCGTGGGGTACAGAACAAGGTGCTGGAAGCCATGGCGATGGCGCAGCCGGTACTGGCGACCCAAGCAGCGATGGAAGGCATCGTTCCCTGCCCGGACTTGCAAG
This sequence comes from Competibacteraceae bacterium UBA2788, assembly GCA_002352185.1. Classification (GTDB taxonomy): domain Bacteria; phylum Pseudomonadota; class Gammaproteobacteria; order Competibacterales; family Competibacteraceae; genus Contendibacter. The sequence goes on along the minus strand of DEHY01000145.1, from coordinate 16,849 downwards.
AAAACATAGCGGACGATCCGGCGGCGCTGGCGCAGCGCGCCCTGGCCCTGCTGGCGGATCCGAATCAGCGGGCACAGCGCGGGCGGGCGGGGCGGGACTGGGTGCTGCGGCACTACCACTGGGATCGCAATCTGAGCCGGATTTCGTCGTTGCTGGAGGAAGACGCTGCTTGAACGCCTATCTGGAATCTCCTTTCTGTGCAGGAGCGGAGTGAAGAGGATGTCCGCGTGGCGGGCGGCGTTGCCGGCGTTAATCATCGCCCTGCTCGCGATCATTGGCCTGTACTGGCCGACCGTAGTGGGCATGGCGACGATGTGGTGGAACTTCGAGACCTACGCCCACGGTATGTTGGTGGTTCCGATCATCCTGTACATGATCTGGACGCGGCAACGGAAATTGGCGGCGCTGGAGCCGCAGATTGCGCCCCTCGGATTGGCGTTGCTGGTGCTGCTCAGTTTCGGCTGGTTGCTGGCGAATGCCGCTGAAGTAAACGTAGTACAGCATTTCGCGCTGGCGGCCATGCTTCAAGCCGCTGTTTACTCGCTATTGGGTGGGTCGGTGACTTGGGCGATTGCATTCCCTCTGGCCTATCTGTTGTTTGCCGTGCCGGTTGGGGAAGCTTTGATCCCGCCCTTGCAGCAGGTCACCGCCTGGTTCACAGTCGAAGGCCTGCGCCTGACCGGGATTCCGGTATGGTGGGAAGGGTTGCACTTGACGGTTCCCAGCGGCAGTTTCGAGGTCGCCGAGGCGTGCAGCGGGCTGCGCTACCTGATTGCGTCGGTGGCGCTGGGATTTCTGTATGCCTATCTGAGTTATCGCAGCCTCTGGCGGCGGCTGGCGTTTATCGCCCTGTCGGTGGCGATGCCGATTGTCGCCAACGGCATTCGCGCCTACGGAATCGTGATGATCGCCCATCTCAGTGAAATGAAATACGCGACCGGTGTGGATCACCTGATTTATGGCTGGCTCTTCTTCGGCCTGGTGGTGCTGCTGATGTTCTGGATCGGTTCGTTCTGGCG
>DEHY01000145.1:0-15806 GCA_002352185.1 Competibacteraceae bacterium UBA2788 | reverse complement strand
GCCGTCTGCCGTTGCGCCATGGCAAGATTCTGAAACGGGCGCCGACACCTGGGAACCGAAATTCAGCGGCGCCAATGCGGTAGTACGGAGCCAGTATCGGCTCGAAGGCCAGACGGTGCATCTTTACATCGCCTATTATCAGCAACAGCGCCCGGACGCCAAGCTGGTCAGCAGCCAAAACAGCCTGTATGACGGCAAGCGCTGGCGTTACGTCGATGCAAAACGGATCAAGGCGCAGTTAGGGAAAGACGAATGGCCGCTGCAAGCCACATTGTTGACCGATGGGCAACGTCGGCGGCTGGTGTGGAGTACTTATTGGGAAGGCGGGCGGCTGGTGGTTTCGCCGTATGTCGCCAAACTGTGGGAAGCTTGGGATCGGCTGAGCGGTGTACGCCGAGGTTCGGCGCTGGTGGCCGTGGCCGCCGACTACGAGGTTCGGCCCGATGAGGTGGAACCGTTGCTGCGGAGATTTCTGGCGAGTCTGTGGCCGGGCATTTCCGCGACGTTGCAGCAACCGGGCAGCGGAAACTGATGGCAATGGCCGGTCAACCGCCCCTGGTGGCGCACATCATTCACCGGCTGGATTACGGCGGCCTGGAAAACGGTTTGGTCAACTTGATCAATCACATGCCGCTGGAACGCTACCGCCATGCCATTATCTGCCTGACCGATTTCAACCCGGAATTTCGCCGCCGCATCCAGCTACCGGGAGTTGAGGTCTGCGCGCTGCACAAGCGCGACGGGCATGACCTGCGGCTGTACGGACGCGGCTGGTCATTGTTGCGCCGGTTGCGCCCAGCGATGGTCCATACACGCAATCTAGCCGCCCTGGAAATGCAGTTGCCGGCGCTGCTGGCTGGAGTACGGGCGCGGGTGCATGGCGAACACGGCTGGAATGAGGATCCGGCGCAGATGAACCCCCGCCATCATCGGTTGCGGCGCTGGCTGCGGCCGCTGGTCGGTCATTACATCGCGCTGTCCGGTGAACTGGAAGCGTATTTGCGGGAAGGCGTGGGCGTGGCGGCGACCCGAATCACCCGGATCTGCAACGGCGTGGATACCCGGCGGTTTTATCCCGGTCGTGATCGGGCGCCGTTACCCGCAAATTTTGCACCGCCGGGCGCATCGGTCATCGGTACGGTCGGGCGGCTGGAAACCGTGAAGGATCAGCCGAATCTGGTGCGCGCTTTTACCCACTTGATGCAGACGGTTCCTGATGCCCGCGACCGGCTGCGCTTGGTGATCGTGGGCGACGGTTCGCTGCGTACCGAGATCGAACGCCTGCTGGCCGAAGCCCATGTTCAGGATCAGGCCTGGCTGGCGGGTTCGCGGGATGAGGTGCCGGAGTTGTTGCGCAGCCTGGATTTATTTGTGCTGCCGTCGCGGGCCGAGGGCATTTCCAACACCATTCTGGAAGCCATGGCCTGCGGTTTGCCGGTGGTGGCGACCGATGTAGGCGGTAACGCCGAACTGGTCGCGAAGGGTGAAACCGGGCAGTTGGTTCCAGCCAACGATCCAGCGGCGCTGGCGGCGGCGATTCGCGGGTATGTAGATGATCCGGATCGGATGCGCGCACACGGTGCCGCAGGGCGGCGACGGGTTGAGGCGCGATTTAGTCTGGAGGCAATGGTTGCCGCGTATCGGGCGGTTTACGATGCGGCGCTCAATAAGCGTTCCCTGTAGCGGCGGTTCCAAACCCGCCCCTGCATTTCGGAATTTGGGAGTAGAGGGTTATCCGATGTGCGGCATCACCGGCATTTTTGACACCCGCAGTCGGCGCGGGATTGACCGCGATCTCCTGCACCGCATGAACGAATCCCAGCATCACCGGGGGCCGGATGAGGGCGGATTGCACCTTGAACCCGGCGTCGGCCTCGGCCACCGGCGGCTGTCAATCATTGACCTCTCCACCGGCCAGCAGCCCCTGTTCAACGAAGACGGTTCCGTGGTCGTCGTCTTCAACGGCGAGATTTACAACTTCCAGGAACTGGTCCCGGAACTCGAAGCACTGGGGCACATCTTCCACACCCGCAGCGATACTGAAGTGATCGTTCATGCCTGGGAAGCGTGGGGCGCGGCGTGCGTCGAGCGCTTTCGCGGCATGTTTGCCTTCGCCCTGTGGGATCGCAACCGCGAAACCCTGTTCCTCGCCCGCGACCGCCTGGGGGTTAAACCTCTGTTCTACGCGCTGTTGCCCGATGGGCAGTTGATCTTTGGTTCGGAACTGAAAGCGCTGTTCGCCCATCCGGGTTTGGCTCGCGCCATCGATCCGTGCGCGGTCGAAGAGTATTTTGCTCTGGGCTATGTCGCCGAGCCGCGCACCATTTTTACCGGCGCGAAAAAGCTGCCGCCGGCCCATACTCTGGTTATTCGGCGCAGTCAGCCCGTGCCCGAACCGCATCAATACTGGGAGGTGCGCTTTACGCTGGATCAGCGCTTGACCGTACCGGAAGCCGCTGAGGAACTGCGGGTTCGGTTGCGTGAATCGGTGAAGCTGCGGCTGATTTCCGAGGTGCCGCTCGGCGCGTTCCTGTCGGGCGGCGTGGACTCAAGCGCCGTAGTGGCGATGATGGCGGGATTGTCCAGCGAGCCGGTGAATACCTGTTCTATTGCTTTTGCCGACCCGGCGTTTAATGAGGCGCAATTTGCCCGGCAGGTGGCGGATCGCTACCACACCCGGCATTTTGTCGAAACGGTCGAAAGTGATGATTTCAATCTGATCGATACCCTCGCCTGGCTCTATGACGAGCCTTACGCCGACAGCTCAGCGATCCCGACCTATCGGGTGTGCCAACTGGCGCGCAAGCAGGTGACGGTGGCGTTGTCCGGTGACGGCGGCGACGAGACGTTTGGCGGTTATCGCCGCTACCGGTTGCATCTGATGGAGGAAAAGTTGCGCTCCCTTCTGCCCATGGGGGTGCGTCGGCCCTTGTTCGGTTGGCTCGGACGGCTTTATCCCAAGGCGGATTGGGCGCCGCGCATGTTCCGCGCCAAGACCACCTTTCAGGGATTGGCGCGGGATTCGGCGGAAGCCTATTTCCATTCGGTTTCCATTCTGCGCGGCGAGATGCGGAGTCAACTGTTTTCCAATAGCTTCAAGGCGCAGCTGGGCGGTTACGATGCGCTTGAGTTATTCCGCCGCCATGCCGCCCGCGCCGATACCGATGATCCCCTGGCGCTGATCCAGTATCTCGATCTGAAAACGTATCTGGTCGGCGATATCAATACCAAGGTGGATCGCGCCAGCATGGCGCATTCGCTGGAAGTGCGCGAACCGCTGATGGATCATCCGCTGGTGGAGTGGCTGGCGACGCTGCCGTCCTCGCTGAAAATCGGGGGCGGGGAAAGCAAGTATCTGCTCAAGAAGTCGCTGGAGCCGTATCTGCCGCGTGAAATCATGTATCGCCCGAAGATGGGCTTCGCCGTGCCGTTGATTCGCTGGTTCCGGGGGCCGTTAAAACAGCGGGTGCGGGAAGCGCTGTTGGGCCAGCGGTTGGCGGATACCGGCCTGTTCAATGTGGCCTATTTACGGCACCTGGTCGAAGCGCATGAATCCGGGCGGCGCGACTACAGTGCGCCGATCTGGACCGTGCTGATGTTCGAGGCGTTTTTGCGCAATGGGGTAGAGGGAAGTCCGCCGATGGCAGACATCGGGCCAGGATGAAGCGGTGAAAACGGACAGTCTGTTTTACCGGCTGTTTCAGCGTTGGCCGGAGCTGGCGCTGGACTTGGCGGGGGTAGCGACGCCGGATGTGGAACGCTATACATTTCGGTCGGAGGAGATCAAGCAAACCGCGTTTCGGCTGGATGGGGTATTGACTCCGCCGGAAGGAAGTGATGCGCCGTGGGTGTTTGTCGAGGTGCAGTTTCAACCGCAGGAGGATTTTTACCGGCGCGTGTTTGCCGAAGTGTTTCTGTATCTGCACCGGTACTCACAGCCGCGCCCGTGGCGGGTGGTCGTGGTCTACCCGGAGATCAGCGTCGAACGCATTCCGCTGGGCTATGAATCGCTGTTGAGATTGCCGGAAGTGCGGCGGGTGGATTTGATGGCGCTACGGGGCTGCCGGCGGGCGACGCCGGGTTGGGGAATGTTGCAACTGCTGATCTGTGAACCGGCGGAGGCAGCAGCGCAGGCGCGAGAGTTGCTGCGGAACCGGATTGAACGGCAACAGACCGCTGAATGGCGGGATCTGGTGGAACTTGTGGAAACGATTCTGGTGTACAAGCTACCGCGTTTGCGGCGCGAGGAGATTCAAGCCATGTTGGGCTTACAAGATATTGATTTGAAAGAGACCCGCTTTTATCAAGACGTGTTCGCTGAAGGGCGTATCGAAGGACGCACCGAAGGACGCACCGAAGGACGCACCGAAGGTGAGGTCCGGGTGTTGAGGCGACAACTGACCCGGCGGTTCGGGCCGTTGCCGGCGTGGGTGGAAGCAAAGTTGGCGGGAGCAGGATCGGATCAGTTGGAGGCGTGGGCGGATCGGGTGCTGGAGGCGACGACGCTGGAAGGTATATTTGAATGAGCCTTTGCAGCATGGGGCATTTAGGGTTTCCAGCGACAGGCCGCAGGTGACAGTAATGGCAGGTTCATCAATGCTACATGATCGGGATTTTTACGTATAGCTAAGGATTAATAATTTATGCTCCAGCGCACCTTGGCGTTTCTCTTTCTATGCATTCCACCCTATGTCTTTTTCAGTGTCGGCCTATTGAGTTGGGAGCGATTCACTGGACGTGAAGATTTCTCTTCCCTGCTTGCAGGTTACGGTGTGATGGGTAGTTTGGTGCTGCTCGTCTATCTATTCCACAAGCGAATATGGCTGCTCTTAGTCAAGCTACGGATTGCACTGGAACCGATTGAATCCTTCAAAGCGCTGTTAATCATCATTGTTATTGGCATAGCCGTTAGAATGCTATGGGTTTTTCTATTTCCGGCCATACCAACGAGTGATGAAAAAACCTATATTGAACTGGCTTCAAAATTAGCCAAGGGAGATGAATACTACATAGCAGGCACATATAGCTATTGGCCACCTGGATATCCATTATTTCTATCCGTTATTTTTCGGTTATTTGGATCGAGTGGAGCAACAATATTCTGGATGAATATAATATTCTATCTGTGTGGGACGCTGATAATCTATACGTTTGTTAGACATCTTACAACCCATGTTGAGGCTATGGTGGCGATTGCATTACTAGCGGTTTGGCCTGCATACTTCACGTTGACTGGATTCCCTTCTAAAGAAGGTCTACTTATTTTTCTAGTACCATTAGCACTGTTGATGTATATCAAATCCAGCCAAACGAATCATTTGCTTAACTCCACCAGTCTAGCCTTGGGCTCAGGTATTGCTTTCGGCGCCGCCAGTATGATTCAGCCATCTTTGCAGTTGCTGCTTTTAGCGCCGATCGTTGGCTCCGTTATCACGAATGTAAATCTGCGTGTGATTTTAAGAGGTTCCGTTTTTCTCGTCATTGGAATGTTGCTGGTCATCCTGCCATGGACTATCCGAAATTATTCTATTCACGGCCAGTTCGTATTCATTTCTACCAACGGTGGCGGTGGGCTTTATATGGCCAATAACGATTACGCCACAGGAAGCTATGATTCTCAGAGCAGGCTTATAATGAAGTTGAAGCAATTTGATGACTTGGGGGAATTGGAAAGTAATCGTGCCGGTTTTCATGAAGGGGTTCAATGGATTAAGGAAAATCCTGATAGGTTCCTCACGCTGGCGGTTCGCAAACATCTGCTGTTTCTAGGTGATGATGCTGGTGGTGTTTATGGTACGCTAAAACGAGGATTGAATATATCTGACTGGCGCTACCCACTCCTGAAAATGGTAGCGAATTTTTTTTGGGTCAGCGTTTGGGCGTTAATGCTCATTGCTCTTTTGAGAAAAGACGCACTAATTATTCTGAATGATTTAGGGCCAACCATACTCATTCTATCCGGCTTCTATTTACTGGCTATTCACAGTATTTTTGAGTCTGCAAGCAAGTATCATCTGCCTCTTTTGGGTGTGTATGCTATTCTCTTCTCAATCCTCGCATTCACACCAGAGCGTGAGGGTGTGAAGGGTTCAATACTTTAGCGGGAAAGATCATGACAACCTATGATGCTAAATTTTTCGACTATGTAAATTCTGGCGCAGCGCGTTCAGCGGAGCGGGTGCTACCACATCTGCTGCAACACTTAACTATCAGTAGTGTCCTGGATGTAGGCTGCGGTCAAGGCGCCTGGCTGTCGGTATGGAAAAAACTGGGTGTCAACGACATCATGGGCATTGATGGCGACTACGTAAGCCAGGCCAGCCTGCTTATTTCGCCAGATTGGTTCAAGTCGGCTGATCTTGCGCACGGATTCACTCTTGGAAGGCGATTCGATCTGGTTCAATGCCTTGAGGTGGCTGAACACTTGCCGCTATCCAGTTCCGCGATCCTCGTAGACAGCCTGGTCGAGCATGGCGATATCGTACTGTTTTCGGCTGCCCCCAAGGGGCAAGGTGGCGATCATCATATCAACGAACAGGACTATGAGTTTTGGCGACGGCAGTTTGCACGACATGGGTATGCGCCATTCGATTTTTTAAGGCCCTTATTACTCGGCGATGATCAGATTGAGCCATGGTATCGCTACAATCCATTTTTATATGTTTCTCCGATGCGCATCGATAAGTTGCCGGTTGCAATAAGCTGTTGCCGAGTGCCGGATAAGGAAAAACTCCGTGATTTATCTCCATTACCTTACCAGATTCGCAAGTGGGCCGTCAGTTTCCTTCCTGCCGCTGTAATGACCCAATTAGCCAAGATAAAGGAGAGTTGCGTATCATGGGCAAGGCGCGATTGATTAAATAGAGGCTGCTCATGAACCGGATTTCCGTGTTACTGCTTACTTTGGCAGCCGTGGCCGCAGCAGGCGGGCAACTCATGTTTAAGATAGGCGCACGCGGGCGTGAACATTGGGCCGAATTCCTGAATATTCCACTGTTGATCGGCATTCTTCTCTATGGATTCGGCACCTTGATCTGGATCTATACCTTATCCAAGGAGAGTTTAGTCAATGTCTACGCCTTTACTGCCCTCAGCTTCGTACTGGTCTATCTGGGGAGTGTGATGCTATTGGGAGAACGCCTTGCTGCCGGAGGAATGACTGGAATCCTGTTGGTTCTTGCGGGTTTGTATCTCATTACCCATTACGGTTAAGGTTGAGCCTCCCGCTCGGAGTGAAAACGATAATGATGATGCTGTCGATAGTCGTACCCTGCTATAATGAGGAAGAGGTGTTGCCGGAAATGGCTAAGCGTCTTTTTTCCTTTCTGGACGATCTCGCCCACAGGCAAATCATTTCAAACGCCAGTCGCGTCTATTTCGTTGACGATGGAAGTCATGATCGAACCTGGTCTTTAATTGAACAACAGGCTGCGATGGATAGTCGGGCGTATGGGATTAAATTATCCAGGAATCGGGGTCACCAGAATGCGCTGCTGGCGGGATTGCTGCACGCGGAAGGCGATGCAGTCATCAGCGTCGATGCAGACTTGCAGGATGATCTGAATGCAATCGAACAGATGGTTGATGAGTTTAACGCAGGCAGGGATATCGTGTACGGGGTTAGGAAGCGACGCGATACGGATACCCGGTTCAAGCGCATTACCGCAGAAGGTTATTACCGGATGCTGGCATTGATGGGTGTTGAGGTGGTTTTTAATCACGCCGACTATCGCCTGCTAAGTCGTCGGGCAATTGAAGCGCTACGGCAGTTCCGCGAAGTCAATCTTTTTCTGAGGGCGGTTATTCCACTTCTTGGGTTTTCTGCATCGATAGTTTCTTACGAAAGAAAAGAGAGATTCGCCGGTGAATCCAAATATCCTCTGAAAAAAATGCTTTCCCTGGCGTGGCAGGGCGTCACCTCATTTTCAGCGGTTCCCTTGCGCATGATCACCATCTCCGGGTTTATGATTTTTCTGGGCAGCCTGTCAATTACACTTTGGGCAGTTGGGGTTCGGTTATTCTCTGATCAGGCAGTGCCTGGCTGGGCCTCCACCGTAGTGCCGATCTACCTCATGGGAGGAATTCAACTCCTCGGGATTGGAGTGATTGGGGAGTATCTCGCCAAGACTTACATGGAAACCAAAGCGCGCCCCTTATTCATCATTGAACAACAGATTCCTTGCAGGAATAATGAGCCGATGAAAGATGCGCATCCTCCACATTCTTGATCACTCCTTACCTCTGCACAGCGGCTATACCTTCCGCACTGCCGCCATTCTGCGTGAGCAGCGACGCTTGGGCTGGGAGACGTTTCATCTCACCAGCGCCAAACAAGGCCCGACGCCAGCATCAGAAGAAACTGCCGACGGTTTGCGCTTCTTCCGCACCTCGCTGGAGACAGCGGCATGGGCACGCTGGCCGGTGTTGAATCAGGCGGCGATTGTCCGGGGCTTGACGCGACGGTTGCGGGAAGTTGTCGAGCAGGTCAATCCCGACGTGTTGCACGCCCATTCGCCGGCGCTGAATGGCTTGGCTGCGCTGCCGGTTGCTCGCCACTATCGTCTGCCGCTGGTCTATGAAGTGCGGGCGTTCTGGGAAGACGCAGCGGTCGATCACGGCACGACTCGCGAGGGCAGCGTGCGTTATCGGTTGACGCGGGCGCTGGAAACGCATGTGCTCAAACGCGCTGCTGCGGTGACATGCATCTGTGAAGGCTTGCGCAGCGATATCGTTGCTCGCGGCATTCCGGCGGCAAAAGTAACGGTGATTCCCAACGCGGTGGATATCGGCCAGTTCAACCTGGGCGGCGAACCGGACTTGGTGTTGAAAGCGCGACTTGGTTTGACGGGGGCGCGAGTATTGGGCTTCATCGGCTCCTTCTATGCCTACGAGGGACTGGCGCTGCTACTCGACGCCCTGCCGGCAATGCTGGCGCAGGCGCCTGANNGGGATTGCGGATCAAGTGGTGTTCACCGGACGGGTGCCTCACGCCGAAGTGAACCACTATTACCATTTGGTAGACGTGCTGGTGTATCCCCGGCTGTCCATGCGGCTGACCGAACTGGTAACGCCGCTGAAACCCCTGGAAGCCATGGCGCAAGGACAATTGTTTATCGCCTCCGATGTGGGCGGCCATCGGGAGCTGATCCACGATGGCGCAACCGGGGTGCTGTTCCGTGCGGGCGATGCCAATGACCTTGCGGCCAAGATTCTCGTCTTATTGGATCAACCCGAACGCTGGCCGTTGCTCAAGGTGAATGGCCGGCGATTTGTGGAAACTGAACGGAACTGGACGATCAGCGTGAAGCGATATACGCCGATTTATCAGGCTTTGGCGAGCGCAGCATGAGTATTGGCCCGTAGCCACAACTCCAGCATCGTCAGAATCCACACTAATTCCCCGTAATAACCGGCGTGCGCCTCGCGATGCAGCCGGCGCGCCTGATCGAGGAACGCCGGCTGAAACCAGCCGCGTTGCTTCAAGGATTCCAGCGCATCATCGGTAATCGCCAGCAGGCGTGGATCGGAGCGGGTCCAGACGCCGAACGGCAGGCCGAAACCATGTTTTTTCTTGGTGAGGATGGCGTCTGGCAGAAAACCCCGCGTCGCTTCCTTGTAGAACCAGCGCAGGGTCGAACCCCGCAGCTTTTGCGCCGACGGGATGCGGCAGGATAGCGCCACCAGATCATCGTCCAGCAGCGGATAGGCGACTTCGACGCCCGCCAGCCGGCAGGCGGTGTTGACCTTGACCAGATCATTGTCGTGCAAAGTAAAATGCCAATCCAGGTAAAGCATCCGATTCAGGTCGGATGCGTGGTCCGGCGCGAAGAACGCCGCCCGCTTCAGCGTCAGCGGTTCAGCGGTATTGACCTGGGCCAGAAAGTCCGGGCTGAATACCTCAGCCGGATCGTGGCGCTCCAGGAAAACGTAGGTATCCAGCCGATCCGGCAGGGAAATACGGGCCTGGCGGATGTAGCTGTGCGCCTTGCCCGCCAGCGGGACGCCCGCCAGCGGCTTTGCGGCAGCGGCGATCAGCGTTTGCAGCGGGCGTGGCAACCGCTTGAAGTGTTCGAAAATCCGTTGTTTGGCATAGCGTTCGTTGCCGGCGAACAGCTCGTCGCCACCATCGCCTCCCAATAAAAGGGTTACGCCCTGCTCCCGGGCGAAACGGGCGCAGCAGAATGCCGGCAGCAGCGAGGAATTGCCAAACGGCTCGTCGGTAGCAACGGCCAGTTGCGGCAGCCAGGCGGCGATATCATCCGGCGTGACATAGTATTCGTGGGGGGTGGTGTGAAAATGGCGTGCGGCGGTTCGGGCGTATTCCATTTCATCATAGCCTGGCGCCGCGAAGCCGATGGAATAGGTGTCGGCGGTTCCCACCGTGCGCGCCAGCATTCCGGCCAGAGTTGAGCTGTCGATGCCACCGCTCAGGAACGCGCCGACTGTCGCGCCGGTGGTCGCGGTGGTTTCGCGCCGGACGGCGGTTTCAATGAGATCCAGCATTTCGCGCCCGGCGGCTGCGGTGTCAATTTTGGCTTCGCTGAACTGGGGCAGCCAGTACGGCTCGACGCGGAGCGCCCCGTCCCTCCATTCGAGAAAGTGGCTGGCTGGGAGTTTGTTCAGGCCGCGAAAAATAGTGCGCGGGCTAGGTATCATGTGGCAGTAGAGGTAGTCATAGATCGCCTGCGGGTCTATGCTGGTATCGAAGCTGCCGAGGCGGGTGAGCGCAGCGGGCGCGGAGGAGAACAGCAGGTTGTCCGGTTGGGAGACGTAGTAGAGCGATTGAATGCCGATGCGGTCGATGGCGAGCAGGGCGGTGCGATTGGCGCGATCCAGGATCGCCAGGGCGAACGGGCCGGAGAGTTTTTGCAGAATGCGACTTCCAAGGGTTCGATAATCGGCGGCCAACACACGCAGGAGAGCGTCCATGCGGTTGTCGCCGATGCCGGCGCAACGCGCCCGCCCGGCGATGGCGACGACGAGGCCCTCATTTTCCAGAACTCCGCCGCCGGCAGCAGCGCAACAGGCCCCAGCCGTAGTAAGGCAAATGGGATGGTGAAAGAAGGTAGCCAGTGAGCCTTGGGCTTGAACTAGGGCAGCAGCGTCTGCTGATGGGTTGAACCAGCCGGTCAGGCCCGTCGCGAGGCGAGTGTTCAAATTTGATGGGATTAGGGTCATTGCTTCAGTCCGTTATTGAGTCTGCCCATAGAATAACGCGGTAAAATAGCGGTTGCCTGTTTTATATTATCTTTCTCTAAGGGCTGTTATGACGGATCACGATCACGGATATAAGCGGCTGTTTTCCCACCCTGAAATGATCCGGGATTTGTTGCGCGGCTTTGTGCCAGAACTGTGGGGTTACTGAACTCGACTTCAGCACTCTGGAGAAATATCCGGCGGTATTTATAAGCAATGGATTGCAGGAACGGCGCAATGATGTTATCTGGCGGCTGCGTTGGGGATCGGACTGATTGTACGTTTACATTCTGCTGGAATTTCAATCCGATGTACAACGCTATATGGCGGTGCGGTTGTTAAGCTATCTGGGGCTGTTTTATCAGGATTTAATTCAGACCAGGCAACTGGCCCCGAATGGGTTATTACCGCCGGTATTGCCCATGGTGCTGTACAATGGCCGGGTACGCTGGGCTGCACCTACCGAGATCGCTGGGCTGATGGAGGACGGCCCTATCGCGCTGGGCGTCTACCGCCCGCAGCTGCGCTATTTGTTGATCGATGAGAGCGCCTATGCCGATGCGGATTTGGCGGCGCAACGCAACCTAGCGGCGGCGCTGTTCCGGTTGGAGCGGAGTCGTGGCCCAACGCAGGTGCAGGAAGTATTAGTGGCGTTAGCCGACTGGCTGCGCGCCCCGGAACAGCGGGACCTGCGACAGGCTTTTCTGATCTGGCTCAAACAGGCGTTTCTCAAGGCGCGGTTGCCGGGAATCGAGTTACCGGAGTTGCATGATTTAGAGGAGATGCAGGCGATGTTGGCGGAACGAGTGGTGGAGTGGACGGAACAATGGAAGCAGGATGGCTTGCAACAGGGCTTGCAACAGGGCTTGCAACAGGGCTTGCAACAGGGCTTGCAGCAGGGCTTGCAAGCGGAGCGCCGGTTGCTGCTGCGCCAAGCCTACAGGCGCTTTGGCGCTCCAATAGCGGAACAAAGAACGCCATTGCTGGCGCAGATTCAACAACCAGAACAGTTTGAGGAGTTAGGGGAATTGCTTCTGGATTGCCCGGATGGCGCGGTTTGGCTGGCACGGCTTGGTGAGGCAGTAGGGATGCTTGATAGGTTATGAAAACCCATGATGCCATGAATTAATATCTTGAACGCCAATCGCTCTATTCGCACCCTGCTATTTTCCACGCTTTATCCCAGCACGGTACGGCCAACGCACGGTATTTTTGTGGAAACGCGGTTGCGCCATCTATTGCAGTCGGGTCAAGTTCAGACTCAAGTTATTGCTCCTGTTCCCTGGTTTCCTTTCTCGAATCAGCGATTTGGCGAATGGGCCAAAATGGCGGCAACGCCTCGCCATGAATTCCGCAATGGCATTGAAATCCGGCATCCCCGCTATTTTATTCCGCCAAAGGTCGGGATGCATATTGCTCCATTAATGTTGGCGCTGGGTGCGCGGGCGACGGTCGCACGGCTGATTCGTGAAGGCTTCGATTTTGATCTTATTGATGCCCATTATTACTATCCTGATGGAGTAGCGGCAGCACTGCTGGCGAAATGGTTTCATAAACCGGTCGTTATTACTGCTCGCGGCACGGATTTGAATCTCATTTCTTCTTATCCATTACCGCGCCGCATGATTTTGTGGGCGGCGCAGCAAGCTGCCGCCTCTATCGGAGTCTGTGCGGCATTAATGGATGTGCTGCATAATTTGGGAGTGGAGCCGTCAAAATTGCATATCATGCGCAATGGCGTGGACCTTGAGCGCTTTCATCCGCTGCCACCGTCTGCTGCGCGAGTATCACTGGGATTGCCGCCTGGAATTTTGTTGCTTTCAGTGGGGCATTTAGTGGAACTGAAAGGCCACCACATTGCGGTCGAAATCCTTACCCAACTGCCACAAGCACATCTCGTGATTATCGGCGAGGGCAAAGAACGCGACCGGATCAAGGAACATGCGCGAGTGCTGGGCGTTATGGATCGAGTGATGCTGGCTGGAGCCGTCCCGAATACTGAACTCGCCCGTTGGTACAGTGCCGCCGATATTCTGATTTTAGCGTCCAGTCGTGAAGGCTGGCCGAACGTCCTGTTGGAAAGCATGGCGTGCGGGACGCCGGTCGTCGCCACTTGCAGGGGGGGGATGCCGGAAGTGGTGTGTGATCCGGTCGCCGGTCGGCTGGTTAAGACGCGAGAGGGCAGGGCGTTTGCCCAGGCGGTTAGCGCCTTGCTCGAAAACTATCCGGATCGGGCTGCGGTGCGGCGCTATGCCGAAGGATTCAGTTGGGAAGCGACTACCAAGGGACAGATTGAACTATTTCGCAGGATCAGTCATGCGTGATTTATTGATCATCATGCTAGTGGCTGCGGGCGCGGTAATGGCTCTCAAACGGCCTTGGATTGGCATAATGCTGTGGACTTGGCTGAGCATCATGAACCCGCACCGTTATGCTTGGGGTTTCGCCGCCAGCGCGCCGGTGGCAATGATCGCCGCTCTCTCGACTTTGGTCGGTCTGCTGTTTACTCAGGAGCGCCAGTCGCCCTTCAAGGGTGCGCCGGTCTGGTTTCTGGCCGCTTTTGTCGTCTGGATGACCATTTCATGGCTTGCGGGGGTTGATCCAGCAGGCGATCAGGCGCTTTGGGATCGGTCGATTAAGATTTTCCTAATGACCTTCGTGGCGCTCGCACTGTTGAACAATAAGCACCACATTATGGCCTTTGTCTGGGTCACGGTGGGTTCGCTGGCGATTCTGGGGGCCAAGGGCGGTCTCTTTACCGTGATAACGGGCGGCGGTTATCGGGTATGGGGGCCTAGCGGCTCATTTATCGAAGGCAATAATGAATTTGCATTGGCGCTGATCATGATCATTCCATTGCTGCATTTCCTGCAATTGCAGGCACGGAACAAATGGGTTCGACATGGTATAAGCGCCACTATGCTGTTGTGCGTTGCCGCGTCCCTTGGCAGCCACTCTCGCGGCGCTCTGCTCGCAATAGTCGCTATGGGAGCCATGTTCTGGTGGCGAAGCCCGCGCAAGGGACTGATGAGTGTGTTGATTGTGGTAGCAGTGTTGGCCTTGGCGCCAATGATGCCGGAATCCTGGTGGAGCCGGATGGGGACCATTGAAACTTACCAAGAAGATGGATCCGCTATAGGCAGGATTAATGCCTGGATTGTGGCTTGGGAAGTAGCCACGCGCTATTTCTTTGGTAGTGGCATGAGCTATCAGTATGCTGAGTTTTTTTATGCTTACGGCACCTATGAAACCACGGTGCGCGCCGCGCACAGCATCTATTTTCAGGTTCTCGGCAACCATGGTTTCATCGGACTCGGCCTGTTCCTGTTCATTTGGTTCACCACCTACCATACTGCCGGATGGCTCAGAAAGCACGCCCGCGACATCCCGGAAGCCAAATGGGCGGGAAATCTGGGCGCAATGATTCAAGTTGGCCTGGTTGGCTATGCGGCAGGAGGAGCCTTTCTCAGCCTCGCCTATTTTGATCTGCCCTACAATATGATGGTCATGGCGGTATTGGCGAGACAATGGGTGGAAAACCGGGGTTGGGAGCGCGATCCGCAAGCGCCATTTTTGGAATACGCCGGGTTGAAGCGGCGCTCATCGAGTGCAATCCCATCCGGCGCTACAGCCTCCCGATCCGCCAGTGGAGCATGAAAAGAGTGTTCAGCGCTGCATTCTTGCTGGCTTCCCCCGCAGGGCCGAGAGCGGGTCTTTCCAGCCTGATCTTTCATCGTGTCTTACCAGAACCTGATCTGCTTTTTCCCACCGAGGTCGACAGTCGCCAGTTCGACGCAATAATGGGTTGGGTGAAACAATGGTTCAATGTGTTGCCGCTGCATGAGGCGGTTGAACGATTAAAACATGGAAATTTGCCGGCTGCCGCCGCCGCGATCACTTTTGATGATGGTTACGCTGATAATTATGATATCGCTTTGCCGATTCTCCGGCGCCACGGCTTAACCGCTACGTTTTTTATTGCCACTGGCTTTTTGGATGGCGGGCGGATGTTTAATGACACGGTGATTGAGGCGATTCGTAGCGCCCCACCTGCACAGATTGATTTGACGGCTATCGGATTGGGCCGGCATACGGTCGATACGATTGCCGCCAGGCGGGCAACGATTAACGCGCTGCTTCCACAAATAAAATATCAGGATCCAGCACAACGGGCGGAAACAGTGGCGGCGGTGGCGGAGGCGTGTGGAGTCGAGTTGCCTACGGTTCTAATGATGACGACCCCGCAGTTGCGCGCCTTGCATGCAGCGGGCATGGGGATTGGCGCCCATACGGTTAACCATCCGATTCTGGCACGGCTGGATACGGTCAATGCTCACCGGGAAATAGCCGAGAGCAAGGCGCATTTGGAAGCGGTGCTTGGAGAACCCATCCGGCTGTTTGCTTATCCGAATGGTAAACCGGGCGATGACTATTTGCCGGAACATGCAGCGATGGTAAAGAAGCTTGGCTTTGACGCAGCGGTGTCTACGGCGTGGGGCGCGGCGCGGGTTGAAACTGATCGTTATCAGTTGCCGCGATTTACGCCATGGGAACGCCAGAAATGGCGCTTTGGCTTAAGTCTGCTGCGAAATTATGGACGGAACTTTCGC
>DEHY01000170.1 GCA_002352185.1 Competibacteraceae bacterium UBA2788 | reverse complement strand
ACCTGAGAAGGATTACTATAGTAACCATCGGACGGCTTTTCATATTCATCATTGCAACTATAAGACTCGATGTAATGAAAAGAAAGTTCTTTTTCGTGAATATCGAAGAAGTGGAATTTTAATTCGATGACGTTCTCCGGCAAACTACTAATTTCGTTTGGGATCACGATGTGCAACGACCTGAACTCATAAATGCTATCGGGTTCATCTGGATTTGTTTCGTTTATAAAAGCCCGTATCTCATTGAACAAACCATTGGGCTGGAAGCGAGTCGTCGAGCTATTCGTTTCATTAAGAACGGCTTCTTTCAACCCTTTCACAACTCCGACAAGAACTTGTTGAAGGTCTGGCATGATGGCTTTCCTCAAAAGAAAATTTGATACATCTTGGGTATCCCGAATGAGTTCCTCCACTTTTTTCAATGGACTACAACACTCTTTTTCCAAGAGCGCCCGTTCCGCTTCCGCGCAGAAAATGAAAAGAACGGCCGCATTTTTACAGCCGCCTTTTTCAAAATCGAGTTCCTCGGTTTCTTTAATCTCCTTTAGAATATCTTGATTCTTAAAATCAACGCCTGTATCCATGTTCAAGCGCGTCGCTCTAGGTTTCTCCTCTTTAGCGTTAGCGTAAGTGTAACTGAAAGATAACCCAAAAAAATTCGTCATGAACCGTGGGCCATACAGGATCGGATTTTTATTAAATCCTTTATGACCCTGGTCTTTGAATCGCAAGGCAGCATCGCCATCAAATAATTTCGTTGAAGAACTGCAATATTTCTGATAGGCGGTATCGATATAAAAACCATATTGAATTTCCCCAATACTATTACCTGAAGGGTTATTGTTAATAACCGATCTTAATTCCTCCACCTTGACATTATTTTTAATAATTTCTTGGCCAAGAACAAACGCATAGCAATGAAAAAAACCATCTTCTTGCATGGTTTCTTATGATTTTAGCCGCTCTATCTTTATGTTCAAAATTATAATAATTGACGCATTGCGCTGGAAAAATTTCATTGTCTATATTCTTACATTGAGCAAGTCGAATAACTTCATAAAAAAACGTGGCGGGCAAATCACGCTTCTCCGCATCATCCAGCCACTTTTTGTGCGGAAACACCGTCAAATTGCCTTTATCATCGAACAGATACTCTTTCCGCACATGCGGCCACGAGTGATCATTCAACTCTCGCTCCAATGCCGTGTGAACCGGCGAACCGTAGTAATCGCGTCCATTGGCGTAGTTGTTCGGATCGGGATGGATCGCGGCGGCAATGCGGCCAAGGATGGGGAGGTTGGAATCAGTGGGCATAGCAATTTCTCCTGTTCGGTGAAGTGAAGATTTTTTGATTCTAGCCGCTAAACATCGGCGGGCGGATGGCCGGTTGCCCCAAAGCCCAAGGCGAAGTGTCCGATGTAGCGGAACGGGAACGCGGCGCGGCGGTCGAGAATCCGGGCGGCGAGCGCCTCGGCGGCGGCTGGGGCGGCTGACAAATTCTGCCGAAGCCGCCAAGCGTTAAGCTGGGCTTTCCAGCTTTCGAGTGCGGCGGGCGGCTCGCCGGAGTCCTTGTACAGGTCGCACAGCACTTTCCGCAGGCGCTCCTTGCGGGCGACCTGGCGACTGGGAATGTTGATCCAATCCGCCAGCAAGTCGCGCAGATGCGCGGCCAGCAGGGGCCGCGCCACTTCCACGGCGGACGGGGGCCAGTTGCCGGTCAGAAAGGCGCTGCGGGCGCGGATCAGCGCCTCTTCGGGGTCGGCGCAGTCGCGCCAGATCGAGTGATACAGCAGCGCAAACAGCGCCGCGCCCAAATCATCCACCGGCACGCTCCACCCCACCAGATAGCGCGCGCCGCGCAGCAGGCCGGCGCTGATCAGCCCCAGCGGTTCGCCGTTGACTTCGCGGGTTCTGCCTACAACGCAACTGGAAAAGTAGAGAGACTGGAGGCCCGGAAGCGGGGCGTTCCATAATTCGCCAAACCCCACATGGCGTGGCTCGGCGCCCTCGCGCCCCACCCAAATCCGCGCCGCGCCAGGAATGGCCGCGTCGCTGTTGCCGTGCCCGCCGAGGGCGATGAAGGCGAGGGGCGGCTCGGATTCTTGGTCCAGCCCGGCGAGGGCGCGTGCGGCGTCCTCCCAGATGGCCCGCATCCCGCGCTCCTCCAAGGCCATGTGGAGCAGTTCCTTATCGCTATGGGGCGCGGCGTAGGTCAGCGCGCCCAGCGGGGCGGCGCGGCGGCGGGCGTCCGGTCCAGCGCCTGGCGCACGAACCAGGGCGCGGGCGCGAGCCGGCAGCGCCAGTCCGGCGGGGCGCTGGCCTGCCAGGGCAGGCCGTGCAGATCGCCGGTGGGGAGCAGCCAAACGGTTTCTATCTCGTCGCCCAAGACGCTTTGAACCGGTCTCCAGAACTGCTCGGCCAGCGTTTCGGTCAACGCCTTGGCTTGGGCGTCCGCCGACGCTTGCGGTGTGCCGCTGGCGTTCGCTTCGGCGCTCGCGGTCCGGGTGTCCAAACCGGGGCCATCGCGCAGCATCCGTCCTCGGCCTTTCAAAGTTTCCGTGATGCCCTCCAGCCGCACGGTCCAAGCCGACCCTCCTTCCATCAGCACCGTGTGGCCGCCGGCGCGGGTCAGCACGACCACGAGGTTTGCGAGCGGTTCGCCGCTTTCGACCAGCACCAGCAGCGCCGCTCGCGGCGGCAGCTTGTTCCGCAGCCCAGCGCCGTCGAACAGGCCCGCGCCTAGATCGGGCAGGAGACCCTGTTGCCGTAGCGTCGGCTCCAGCCCGTCGAGCTCACGACGCTTGGCGGTGTATTCGCTATACAGTGTCTGGTATTGCTTGCCTGCGTCCTCTCCGCCGCCACGACCGCTCGTGGTCCCTCCCCCGCCGGGTCCAGTCCCGACGTTAAGCAGGATTTCCAGTTCGGCGATACGGCGTAATGCCTTGCGGTACTTGTCCAGTTCGGCGGGATCGTCTTCGCGGGCAGCGCGGTGCAGCAGGTCCGCCTGCGCCAACTTTGCCAAGCGCTGGGCGCGCGCCGTCCCGATCACGGTCAGGGCCAAATCCCATGCGTTCTCGTCGAGAGCGGCGCCGAACAGGCGGGCAAACGCCTGTTCCGCCAAGGGATAGAACTGCCCCAGATTTTCGGGTGTGACGCCGCTCAGAGCGCTGGCGATCTGCCGCACCAACCGCTCGACCCGCGCCGCCAAACCGACAGTGGACCGGGTTTGATGAATCAGGGCAGCGAGGCGGGGCGCATCGTTAATGGCAACCGCCGGAATCGCTTCATCGCCCTCCCAAACCTCCAGGGCGAGATCAAGGTAGACGATGGCGGTTTCCAGCCCGTCCGTCCT
Source organism: Competibacteraceae bacterium UBA2788 (assembly GCA_002352185.1). Taxonomy (GTDB): domain Bacteria; phylum Pseudomonadota; class Gammaproteobacteria; order Competibacterales; family Competibacteraceae; genus Contendibacter. Next base: position 4,683 of record DEHY01000170.1, on the reverse strand, counting down.
ATCCGCGTAAACTGTCGCCGCATTGACGAGCGTTTTAACCAGGTTCGGGCGGTATTGCGGCTGGCCGGCGGCGATCAGGTCTTGGTAGATCGCGGCGGCTTCTTCGTAGCGGGCGCGGGCGTCCTCGGGGCGATTCAGGGCGCTGAGGGCGTTGCCTTGGCTCATCCAGGTGTGGGCCAGGTCCGGGCGGTATTGCGGCTGGCCGGCGGCGATCAGGTCTTGGTAGATCGCGGCGGCTTCTTCGTAGCGGGCGCGGGCGTCCTTGGGGCGATTCAGGGCGCGGAGGGCGACGCCTTGGTTCATCCGGGTGTCGGCCAGGTTCGGGCGGTATTGGGGTTGGTTGTCGCTGATCAAATCCCGATACAACGATTCCGCTCGCTCCCAAGCGTCGAGCGCCTTTTGCGGGTCTCCGGCTTGGTAATGTTGAACACCCTCGTCAAACCATCTCTCCGCCTTCGTCGAACGCTTCATTTTTCCAACCCCCCACAGGCCAACTGATTGACAAAAACCTCACCCCTGCCCCTCTCCCGCAAGCGGGCGAGGGGTTCTCGCACAGCCTCTCAGCCGCCGACCATCCGCTGGGCGCTGTCGTAAGTCACATCGTTCAGCGCATCGAAAATCGGCAAGCGGCTCACAAGGTCTTCCAGTTCGCGCCGGCGCCGCCTCACGCACCGCCGCCACCAGCGACAGCGAAGACAACAGCCCTCTTCTTCCATCTCATCGCTGTTAAATTGCTTGACGGATTGTTCGTTCATGTTCATGCCCTCTGGGGTTGTCCGGGGAAGTCCCGGCATGAGGCCCACCATAGAGCGGCTTAAACTTCGATGGAATGACGGAAATTAAAGCGAATTCCCGCGAAATCCATCCGGCTGCGCAAGAAGCTGCTGCTGGAACACGAGCGCAAGAAGGCGGCGCGGCAGAGCGGCTAACGGCAATCACCGCCGATTCCTGGCGACTTTTCTGCAACGGGCCTGGTTCTTCGATGGTTCAGTCCGTGCAATGGACAGCCTACACTGGGCTAGGTCTGCTTCATCAGAAAAGTCGAAGAACCAGATACTTTTTTTGTATATTAGGCAGGGGCTGTTGGGGGCCGTGCGCTTTTCGGACTGGGGGCCGCGAACCACAGCCCGTTTCATTTCACTGGGAGAGATTAAACGTATGGCAGAACAAAAACTCGGTAATCCAGCAGTAGTTGGCCTGGCTGGCTTCGGTCTGACCACAATGGTGCTGCAATTCCACAATGTCGGCTGGATGCCCAGCATCGGGCCGGTGGTTTGGCTGGGCCTCATGTTCGGCGGCACGGCGCAACTGATCGCCGGTTTGCAGGAGATGAAGACCGGTAACAATTTCGGTTATTGCGCCTTCACGTCTTACGGCGCCTTCTGGATTGCTCTTTGCTTCATGCTGCTGGGCAACAAATACGATCTGTTCAAGGCCGGCACCGAAGATGTCGGCTATTTCCTGGTGGCCTGGACCCTGTTCACCGCGATCCTGTGGGTCGGCTCGCTGCGCATCCATGGCGCGATGGCGTTCACTTTCACCACGCTGCTGATCGGCTTCATCCTGCTCGATCTGGCGCATTTCGGCTATCCCGGCCTGACCGTGGTGGCGGGCTACGAACTGATGGTCTGCGCGCTGGCGGCCTGGTACATGATGGCCCGCATCATCCTGAACGAGATCTACGGCAAGGAACTGTTGCCGGCGTTCAAGCCCTGGGTTTCCTGAATGCCCGGTTCCCGCGCACTCACCACTTTGAATACGAGGAGGATTCAATAATGCGGAAAACAACGCTTGCTTTGGCCGGCCTGACTCTGGCCCTGGGTGCCGCGCCCGTCGTCACTCTGGCCGCCGATCCCAACGCCGCCAGCGCTGAGGAAGTGGTCATCAAGGTGCATGAAGCCGTCCAGTACCTGAACGACAAGGGCCTGGCCGGTTTCTCGGACTTCAACAACAACAAGGACGCCCGCTGGGTGTGGAAGGACAGCTATGTGTTCGTCTATAGCTGCCGGGATAACGTGATGATCGCGCACCCGCTGCGGCCTGATCTGGTCGGCAAGCCGATCCTGCACATGAAGGATGACAAGGACCATCCGCTGTTTCAGGATATGTGCAAGGCCGGCGCCGGCAAGGATGGCGGCTGGGTTGAGTACTGGTGGCCGAAGCCGGGTGAAGGCAAAGCCTCGCGCAAAATTTCCTATGTCCACAGCGCCGAGGTTTCATTCAAGCCGGACATCCAGGTCGCCGCCGGGATTTACGACGACAAGCTGACCCCGCAGGAACTCAGCAAGATCACTGAACAGTCCGTCGCGCCGAAGAAATCCGTGCCCTAATCGAGCCTGGCGCTTCGAGCTTTGCACCCTGCCGCCCCGGATTCGCCGGGGCGGTTTTTTTATGGCCGCGCTGCGCCGCCATTCCGGGACGGCACTACGTTGGCGTCGCTGCGGTAGCTGACCGTTTCATAGGGTCGGCCTTGCGGTGGTTTATCCGTCACCTGCTCGCGGCCTTGCGCATCGCGCCAGCGGTAAAGCGGCCCGGTATATTCCGGCAATCCGGGCAGCCGGCTACGCGCCCAGGACGGCACTTCCTGCGGCGTCGTGTACCAATACATCAGCAAGCCGCTGAATATGCCCAGGATGATCAACACCCATATGCGCACCTTGCCAGCTTGTCGCTGCACACCGGTCAGATTTGACCGCCTGCGCCTGCCCTTGCGTAAATCAGGGTATTGCATAAGTCCTCCCGCTATGGCTGATCGCCGCGCAATTCCACCACCCGTTCGCGCAGCAGCGCCGAGGTAGCCCGCTTCGGCGGCACCGGTTTGCCCACGACCAATTCGATCCGCGACCAGAACCGCCGTGGGAAAGAACCCATCACCTTGCCATAGCGACGGCTGAAGAAGCTGCCCCATAATCCGCGCAGCGCCATCGGCACGACGGGTACTGGGGTGCGCTGAATGATTCGTTCAATGCCGGTTTTGAACGGGCCAACCGCGCCATCCTGGGTTAACCGGCCTTCCGGGAAGATGCCCACCACTTCACCCTCTTCCAGATAGCGGGCAACCCGGTCATAGGCCCGCTCCAGAATTTCGGGATTCTCCCGCGCCGACGCAATCGGCACCGCGCCGGCGGTGCGAAACACAAAGCTCAACAGCGGAATTCTGAAAATCTGATGATCCATCACGAAACGGATCGGTCGCCGGCAGCAGCCGATCACCACCAGCGCATCCATATAGCTCACGTGATTGCACACCACGACCGCCGGCCCCTCATCGGGAATGTTCTCCAGTCCGTGCGCTTTCAACCGATAGCCGATGTTCACCAGCATCCAGACGATGAAGCGCATCAGGAATTCGGGGACCAGGGTGAAGATATAGACCGCCACCGCCGCATTGAAGATCGCCATCACCAGCAACAATTGCGGGATGTCCAGGCCCTGATCCAGCAGCAGGACCGCGATCAGCGCCGCCGCCACCATGAAAATGGCGTTGAGAACATTATTGCCCGCGATCACCCGCGACAGGTGCGCCGGATCGCTGCGCTGCTGCACCAGCGCATACAGCGGCACAATGAAAATGCCGCCGAAAATGCCAATCAGCACGATATCCGCCACGACTCGCCAACTGCCCGCCTGCGCCAGAAAAGCCAGCATTCCCAGCAACTCTGCGCCGGCGGGCGGCGGCGCGGGCGTGGCGAAAAACAGGTCCACTCCAAACACGGTCAGGCCGATGGAGCCGAACGGCACCAGACCGATTTCCACCATCCGCCCGGACAGCCGCTCGCACAACAGCGAACCAATGCCAATGCCGATGGCGAACAGCATCAGCAGCAGAGTGACGACGTGTTCGCCGCCGCCCAAAGTGAGCTTGGTAAAGTTGGGCAACTGCGCCAGATAGACGCTGCCCACGAACCAGAACCAGGAAATCCCCAGCACCGACTGGAACACGGTGAAGTTCTGATAGGTGAACTTGAGAATGCGCCAGGTCTCAGTGGCCGGATTCCAGTTGATTTTCAAATCCGGAGCGGCGGGCGGCGCTGGGGGAATCGCCCGGCTGCTGAGATAACCCAGCACCGCCAGCGCGACCACGGCGCCGGCTACCCAGGCTGCGCCCTGTTGCTGCGCGATCAGCAGGCCACCGAGCATGGTGCCCAACAGAATGGCGAGATTGGTGCCCATCTCGATCCAGGCATTGCCGCCGACCAGTTCCTCCGGCTTCAGATGTTGCGGCATGATGCTGTACTTTACCGGCCCGAACAGGGTGGACTGCCAGCCCATCAGGAACAGTAGCCCCACCAGCAACGGCACATTGCCGATCACGAACCCCACCGCCGCACCGGCCATGATGACGATTTCCAGCAGCTTGACCCAGCGGATGTAGCGCGACTTTTCGTACTTGTCGGAGAGCTGGCCGGCGGTGGCTGAAAACAGGAAGAATGGCAGTACAAACAATCCGGCGCAGAGGTTAATCAGGAGGTTGGCCCGCGCCGGATCACTGGCTGCCGCCTGAAAGGCGATCAGGATAATCAGGGCGTTCTTGAACACATTGTCGTTGAACGCGCCCAAAAACTGGGTGATGAAGAACGGCAGAAAACGCCGTTGCTTCAACAGGGTGAATTCGTTGCCGTTGGACATGCGGCGAAGTTCTCCAAAGGTCGGAAGCGGGCGACAAGCTGATGACTACCTGCT
>DEHY01000082.1 GCA_002352185.1 Competibacteraceae bacterium UBA2788 | reverse complement strand
GGCGATGTGGTCAAGGTCAAAGTGCTGGAAATTGACAAGCAGGGTCGTATCCGCCTGAGCATGAAGGGTCTCTGAGGTCCAGAAGCATCCTGCCGGGGTCGCTTGCCTTGGCGTGGTCGCTTCGGATAGTCTTACCCGCCGCGCCGCATTGAGCGCGGTGATATTTTGGAGAGGTGGCCGAGCGGTTGAAGGCGCAGCACTGGAAATGCTGTTTAGGGGTAACTCTAACGAGGGTTCGAATCCCTCTCTCTCCGCCAAATTCGCGTCCGCAGCGTTCCATCACGGAGTTTCAAGCCCGCCAAGTGCGGGTTTTTTCACGCCTTTAATTCCGCAACCGCCCATAGTCTTCCGACCGCATCCCCGCTAAGCCAGGGGTCACTTTCCGGGGGTCACTGCCGGTTTTCAAACCCAGTGATCCCTAAAGTCCTCCTTCACAGTGACCCTAACACCAGGCCCGGCAAGGCGGCTAAGTGTGGCGCGGGCCGAAATCCCGCGCTGCTCTACTCCCACGCCGCCAAATCAGCGCGAACGATGCGAATCCGTTGCAGAATCGTCTCCCGTTTCAGATTAAAAATCACCATGCCCAAGGTAATGACCGTTCCCAGGCCCAGCAGAATCAGCGCTCGGCTTAGATTCTGTTCGGGGTAGAAGCGGAACAGTTGGCCGATGACATTCAGCACCAGAAACGCGACCCCGGCATAGAGAAAGGCGCGAATGCGCAAGGCGATGCCGACAATAATCCCACCGAGCGCCAGCCCCAGCGCCAGCACAAATACGCCCAACTCCGGCCGCAGAAACACATCCAGCCCCGCCCCGGCATAAAGCGCGCTCAATGCCGCCAGCCGCGCCCCATTCAGCACCTTCGGGCGTAATTCCCGGCGGTGCAGATGCAACAGCGCCAGCACGGATACCGCCGCCGGCACGATAATGAATTGCCAGAGTCCATAGCGCGCCGCCCACAGCGGCGCCCATAAATAAATGGCGCCATTCAGCGCCAATACGCCCAGATACAGCGGCAGCGGATTACGCAGCGCACCCGCCAGCGACAGATACAGCACCGCCGCCGCCAGCAGCGTCCCGCCCGCCCACGGCGAAGCCAGTTGCAACGGCGCGGTCGCCAGCGCCAGCACCGGCAGCAGCAGCGCCAGACGGTACAGCGGCTTCGCGCCGGTAAACTGGTGCAGCAGGAACGCGGCGTAGCCCGCCGCCATCAGCGCAGCGGTGTCGCTGACCGTAAACGGCGTCAGTCCCAGCACGATCAGCCGTCCGTATCCCGCCAGCGCTCCGAGCAACGATGCGGTTGCGTAAATCCAGTTCGGCTCCTCCGGTCGCCGCCAGGCTCGCGCCAGCGTCAATCCGGCCAGCATCAGCAGCGCCGCGCCCGCCGCCAGCGCATCGGCGGCCATGCCGAAACGCCAGGGCGACGCGCCCCAACCGGCCTGATAGGCCAGCACCGCGTAGCCGTGCAGCGCCAGCCAGCATCCGCCGAGCAGCAGCAACCCTGGAATCAGCCCGCCGATGACGGCTTCAACCTCGCACCCGCCGTTGAAGCGATCCGCATCGGCTTCGGGATCAGCGGCGCTCAGCCAAAGCGCCAGACGCCGCCGGATCCGCATGAACACCAGCATCAGCACGACGGTTTGCGCGGCATACCAGGGTGCTGCGCAGATCAACGGCATCCAGGCGAATGCAGTTGCACCTGCCAGCCAGACGGTGTAGCTGCCGGTCAGCGCCAGAAAAAATCCCGTTTTCAGCCAGAACGGTTGCCTCTGCCACCCGCCTTGCGCCACGGTCACTGCCGCCAGCGCCAGCAGCGTGACCGTGATCGCCGTCCCGCTGAAATCGGGTGCGACGAGCAGCAGCGCGAGGCTGGTCGCCGGTAAAAACAGCAGCCAGAGTTCCAGCGCCGCATCCCAAATTTCCGACCGGCGCGATCCGTAACGCCACGCCAGCAACAACGCGCCATGCCACGCTGCTACCGCCAGCGGCAGCCAAACCAGCGGCACAGCTAAATTCAGCAGAACGGCAACCACCGCCGCGCCGAGCGCCAGTAACAGGACCTGGGCCGATAACTTTCCTGGACAGCGTTTGAAGGCATGGGCGGCTGTCGCCGCCAGCAGCACTGTCGATCCGGTCAGCAGCCCGCTTAAATTAGCCGCCGGCATCCACGCCCACAGCAGCGCCCATTCCAGCATTAACCGCTGGGCAAGCAGCAGGATCAGTGCAACAAAGGGTATCCAGAACAGCGGCGTCGCCAATTCACTCTGCCGCCAGCGCATCCGCTGCGCCAGCAGCGGGCCATGTCGCCGCCATAGCGGAATCAGCAGGAACAGCAAATTCAGCCAGATCAGCGCAGCCGCTCCTTCGCGCCAGCGACCCGCCAGCAGTCCATCCCAACCGGTTGCAGCCAGCAAACCGCTCGCCGTCAGCGTCGCTACCGCCAGCCACGCCATGCCCGGCCACGCCGTGTTCCGCAGCAGCAGGAACAGATACAGCGCCAATCCGGCCAGCGCAGCGGCGGATGACAACTCCTGCGTCATCAGTCCAACCGCGCCGCCGGCCAGCACGCTGATCAATCCCAGCAGCGGCCAGAATGCCGCCGATGCGGCCCAATCGGGCCAGCGGGCGTTCCAGCGCGGCAACAGCAGATTGCCGCCGAACCAGAGCGCATAACCCCAAATCATGGCGATTCCTGCGCCATCCCGCAGATCGAAGCCGAACCGCGCCGCCATCCTCCAAATCAAGCCGCTCAACAGCAACGCCAGCCCCAGACCGCGCCATTCCGCCGCATGCGGCAGAGGTCGCGTTACCGGGAACAGAGCGATGCACAGCAGCGCCAGCAATCCGGGCAAACGGGGATCAGCGACCAGAAATCCCAGCACGACGCCGGCCAGCGCCAGCAGATACAGCAGTCCGCTCATTCGATATAACGGTGTGCGCCAATAGGCCAGCGGCGCCGCCTGCTCCGCCTCTAATCCAACCGCCGCCAGCGCCATGGACAGACTCAACAGCACATTGCTCAGCGGTTGACCCAGACCCAGCAGCGCGGTGGAAGTCAGCCAGGCCCCGGACAGCCAGACTCCCATCGTCAGCGTCATCAGCGCCGCGTAAGCATGGGGACTGGATCGATAATGCCAGCCGGTCAACACGAACAGCAGCAGACTGAGCGCCAGCGTCGGCATGAACGCGGGTGTTGACCATCCCAGCGGCCAGCCCAACAGAACGAATGCCGGACTCGCCGCGACCGTCGTCGCCGCAATCAACAGCGCGCAACCGTGCAGACTCCCCTCGATTTGTTGAGCGCCGCCCACGCCGCCCGGCACGGTAAAGCCCATCGCTTGCGCCAGGCGCCAAACCGGCGGTCTGGCGAGCAACGCAATCGCTAACCGCCAGGCCAGCAGCGCGTAAAGCACCGCCGCCGCGCCCAGCCACGGCAAAGTCACTCCAACCCGTTCCAATCCAGCCAGCAGTCCCGCCAGGCCCAACAGCATCGGCAACGCGACCCAGCGGAACCGATGGAAATGGCCGATCAGCAATAGCCCGCTGACGACCGCCAGCGCCGTCGTCAGCGGCCAATGCCACGCCAGGCCGCCTTCCAGCACGCGCAGACTCAGGTGCGCCAGCCCGACCGTCCACAACAGCGCCATGGCCTGTTCCAGCGGGGCGCGGATCAAATCGGAGATCGGGCGCGCCTCCAGCCCGTTTTCCGAAACCGCATCGATGTGTAACGCAGCGCCAATTCGCAACCGCCACGCCAGCCGCCACAGCAGCCACCACAAGGCCAGAACCAGCGCAAATTCACCCAGCCCGGAGCTTGGGCCGGGGAAATAGCCGCGCTTGACCAGCACCCCGATACCGCCCGCACACGCCAAAACGCCGTAGAACANNCACCCGGACCGGCGCTGTCATCCACAACGCCATCGCGCCGAGCGCCAACGCCAACACGATGTTCAGCAATGCGCCGGCGATGAATACCGTGCGGCTTGCCGGAGATTGCCGCCGGTCGTGCAAACCGAGCGCAATCCATAACCCGGCCAGCGCCAGCGTTCCAAACGCACTGCGCAGTTCCCAACGCAACAGCAGCCCGTCCGGCGCATAGGCGACCGCCGCCAGCGCAAAGGCCACCACCGCGCCATCGCCATAAGCCCAGCGCGGGTTCGCGTCCGGCAAGGTCAGCGCCAACCGCACCGCGCCATAACTCAACAGCGCCGCCGTCGCCGCCGTCGCAAAGCCGACCCAGCCCGGCCCAGTCCATAACAGGCTCCAGACCGTCAGGCCGATCAGCAGCGTCCCAAAGGCGATCAGACATTGCAGCGCAATAGCGCGGGAGCGGGAACGGGTCCAATGGCACAAGCCCAGCAGCGCCAGCAATCCCGGCAGGCTGACGAGTCCGTGCCATGCGGGCGGCAGCGCATTCAAAACGCCAAATCCGTACAGTCCCGCCGCACAGGCAAACAGCAGATACAGCGGCGGCAGGGTGCGATAGCGCCACGTCACCCAGCCGTACAGCAACGCGCCCAGCGCCAGCGCCACCAGCGCCGTCGGCGTGGTTTGCACCGCGACCGCGACGGCGACTACCGACAGGCCGTACAAGGCAAAGCTGAACTGGGACAGAAACGCATATTTATTGACCCAGTCCTTGAGCGCCGCATCCACCGGGAACAGCAGCCCGCACAGCGCCATCAGGAACGGTCCCGCATATCCGGCGGGCAACGGCTGCGGCCAAATCCAGGTCAGGTGAACAAAGGACACCACAGCGGTGTAAACCAGCAGCCCGGCAGCGTAGTACGTCGTCAGCCGCTCATCAATGAACAGCCGTCGCAACCACTCGCCGGTAAAAGTCCGCAGCGCGTAACCGAGCAGTCCCAGCAGCGCCAGATGCAACATCGCCAAGCCGCGCCAGTCGGGAACGAACAGCGCCAGCGGCGCGGCCAACTGCACCGCCGCCAGCGCCGTCAGTAATCGTGGATAGCGGCCCATCAGCGCCCGATCCATCAGGCCGCTGGTCAGCGTCGCGATCCAGGCGAACGCCGCCAGCGTCACCGCTCCGATCAACAGGCTGACCGTCAGCAAAAGTCCATCGCCGCTGCTGGCGGACGCCAGTTGAACCGCGACCGTCAAATCCAGCGGCGCCAGCAACATGCCCAGCGTCAATAGCACGCTGCTGGCGATGACCAGTTCCGGGCGATTGCGACGGAACTGATAGCCGGCCCAGACGAGGAACGCCGTGGCGCTGGACAGGCTGGCGAACACCACCAGCGCATTGATAAAGCCGCTGGTGTTGGCAATCAGGAACAGCGCACCCGCTATAAAACAGAATCCGCCGATAAACCAGCCGATGTTCTGCGCCAGAAACGGCGCGATCAATTTCGGCCAGCCGGACAGCGCCTGTAACGCTTTCTCCAATGGGCCTGGAACCGCTGGACGCCAGTCATCCGCAACAGCGGGGCCAGGCTCCTCCCACTTGGAACCGGGCTTATCCACCATCTCTATTGCAAAGGGCGGCAAAGACGGAGGCTGTTCCGTGGAATCGTGAGGAGGCGGGAGGAGTAGAGGAGGATTTAATGGTGCATCTAAATCATCGGCCTTTGCGACTAAAGAGAACGTGGGCAAATTGTTGGGCGCGGCGGCAATGCCCGGAATGGATGGCGATTCGGGCGCAGCAGATTGCCACGGCGGCGACCCCAACGGCGCATCGCTTCCTTGCGCCAGCAGATTCCAGGCGACCGCACGCCGTGATTGCCAGACGCCGTTTTCCGGTTGCGCGCCGCCTGCGCGCAGATGCTGTATCCACAATCGATCCAGATCATCAGCCAGTTGCTGAAACCGCTCCTCGGCTACAGCGCCGGACTCGCGCAGCCGTTGCAGATCCAGTCGCAGCAGCAGCAGGTTTTCCAGATCGGCTGGGGCGTAACGGCAGTTACCGCCCAACATCGGCGTGGGTGGAATCGGCGCGGCTGGGTGGTCCAGTCGTTGATCAGCGCCGCGACTGCCCGGCTGCTGCCGTAAATCACGCAGTTGGCTGCGGGCGATGATGAGCGCAATCAGCAGGATAATCGGCGAAATCAGCCACGCCAGCGCCAGCACTCCCAAAAACACCCATTCCATGCTTCGCCCTCCACTCGCCCAACTTCGCTGCGCCGCCCGCCAGAGGAGTTATGCCTTGCGAATGTCCTGTTTGAGCGTCGCCAGCTCCGCCTCGATCTCGATGTCCACCTCCATCTTCAGAAATTCGCGTTCGACCGGGCTGAACTCGCCGTACAGTTCAGCCCGCGCCTCCATCCGCGCTTCCATTTCGCCGACCTTGTCCGCCATGCGCCCGAATGAGTTGTTGAGATCAAGACCCGACTGGAAATGATCGTTCACCCGGCTCATCTGCGCGCTCGCCTGGGCCGCCCGCTGCCGCGCCACCAGGCTGCCCTTCTTCAGGCGCGCTTCTTCCAGCTTGGTTTCCAGTGCCCGCAACTGCGCCTTGAGCCGCTCGCTGGTGCGCCGGGCCGACTCCCAGGAAGCTTGCAGACTGGAAACGATGCCGTCGTGTTCCTTCTTGCGCAGCAGCGCTTCCCGCGCCAGGGTTTCGTTGCCGGTTTCCAGCGCCCGCCGCGCCCGGTTGTGCCATTCCTCGGACTGCCGACGCTGATTATCCAGCTCCCTGGCTAATTGCTTCTCGCTCGCCACCGCGTCAATGACGCTCTCGCGGGCGCTATTGACGTTTTCCTCCATCTCGCGGATGAGCTGCTTGATCATCCGCTCCGGGTCCTCGACCCGATCCACCATATCGTTGAGATTGGCGGTGAGTACATCGCTGATGCGCTTGAACAGATTGGCCATGAGTGTCTCCTAATCAATCGTAACAGGGGAAAGAGTGGCGTGAGTATAATCAGGAGAATTTTTTATGAACAGTGTTTAATTAAAGCGGGCGCAAAAATTTTCGCTCCCGGTTTTCTGCGGCGACTCGGCGATATCGTACAAGCGCACGGCTGAATTCTCTGTTGAACCGTATCCGATACGCAGCTTTTTAAGCTCCCTCTGGGCCGGAGCGTGGGCCGCGGTTTGGTCTGTGGCACAATGATCCTCATCCACCCAACTTTCAAGGCGCCGCCATGAATCCGCAAGCCCAATCCCAACCCCGCCTGACCCCCGAAGACTATCTGGCTATCGAACGCAGCGCCGAATTCAAGAGCGAATATTTCGACGGCGAAATATTCGCCATGACCGGCGCGAGCGAGCCGCACAATCTGGTCGTCACCAATGCAACCCGCGAGTTGAGCGTTCAGCTTAAAAAGCGTCCTTGCAAACTCTACGCTAACGACATGCGGGTCAAGGTCGATCCAACGGGCCTGTACACCTACCCGGATTTAGTGGTGGTCTGCGGCAAGGCGCAATTTGACGACACTCATTTCGACACCTTGCTGAATCCCACCTTGATCATCGAAGTACTGTCGGATTCCACTGAAGCTTACGACCGGGGACGCAAGTTCGAACACTACCGCAAGCTGGAATCACTGGCCGAATATGTCCTGATCGCCCAAAACCGCCCCCATATCGAATCCTACCGGCGGCAGCCGGATCATCACTGGCTGTTGATGGAATGCAATGGTCTGGACCGCGTATTGCGGCTGGATTCCATCGACTGCGCGATAGTGCTGGCGGAAATTTATGACAAGGTCGATCTGCTGGAAGCATAAATCCGGCCCCATCTGAAGTGCATCAAAATCCAGCGCCTGGCGATGGGCTGCGTCGGAATGGAACGCGCCCTCATGCGCCGGCCAGCAGGTTTGCATTCCGGCGGCCTGGAAAAACAGCGCGTTCTGCTATGATGTTGCGCCCGCGCCGGAGATTCCGGCTCCGTTCTCTCAACGATCCGATCCCGCCATGAACCCAGTCCTGACTATCGCCAAGCGCGCCGCCTTGAGCGCCAGCCGCATCCTGCTGCGCCATTTCGTTCACCTTGATCGGCTCACGGTTACCGCCAAGCAGCGCAGCGATTTCGTCAGCGAAGCGGATGTGCAGGCCGAGCGGGAGATCATTCAGATTCTGCGCAAAACCTATCCCAGTCATGGCATCATCGCTGAGGAAAGCGGCGAACAGCCGGGCCAGGACGAGTATCAATGGATCATTGATCCCCTGGACGGCACCACCAACTTCCTGCATGGCATCCCGCATTTCGCAATTTCGATTGCTTTTCGCCATAAAAACCGGCTGGAAGCGGCTCTGGTTTACGATCCGATCCGGGAAGAGATGTTCGTCGCTTCGCGCGGCGAGAGCGCGCAGGTCAATGATCGGCGCATCCGGGTCAGCAACGTGACTTCATTGGAAAACGCTCTGCTGGGCACCGGCTTTCCGTTCCGTCATGCCCAACACCAACCGGCTTATCTCAACATCTTCAATGGACTATTTGGCCGGTGCCTGGAAATCCGGCGCGCCGGCGCGGCCTCGCTGGACTTGGCCTACGTCGCGGCTGGGCGGCTGGATGGTTTCTGGGAGCTGGGGCTGAAGGAATGGGACATCGCCGGCGGCGCGCTGCTGGTGCAGGAAGCCGGCGGCTTGGTCAGCGACTTTGCCGGCGGCAATGGCTTCATGAAATCCGGCAACGTCGTCGCCGGCAATCCCAAAGCGTTCAAGGCGCTGTTGCAGGAAATGCAGCCGCACTTGACGCCGGCGCTGGCCCGTTAGCGCCGGAAACCCGAGGTAATCGGATAGCGCCGATCCCGCCCAAAAGCGCGTGGCGTAATCCGCACGCCCGGCGCCGCCTGGCGACGCTTGTATTCGTTGACAATCACCAGCCGGGCGACTCGTTCTACCGTCGTCCGGTCAAAACCCGCCGCGATCAATTCTTCCACCGAGCGGTCTTCCTCCACATAGCCTTGCAGGATCGCATCCAGTGTTTCATAGGGCGGCAGGCTGTCCTGATCGGTCTGGTCGGGACGCAATTCCGCCGATGGCGGACGATCAAATACCCGTTGTGGAATCACCGGCGTCAAGCGATTGCGATAGGCCGACAGCCGGTAGACCATCGTCTTCAGCACATCCTTAATCGGCGCAAACCCGCCGGCCATATCGCCATACAGAGTGGAGTAACCCACCGCAGTCTCGCTCTTGTTGCCGGTGGTCAAGACCATTTTGCCGGTCTTGTTGGAGATGGCCATAAGTAATACGCCCCGGCAGCGGGCCTGTATGTTCTCCTCGGTACTGTCCGGCGGCAGTCCGGCCAATACCGGTTGCAGAATACCGAGAAACGACTGAAACGCCGGCTCAATCGGCATCAGGCGGTATTTCACCCCCAACGCCCGCGCCTCCTCTTCGGCATCGGTATTGCTCATGTCGGCGGTATAGCGCGACGGCATCAATACCGCCTCGACCCGATCCGCGCCCAGAGCGTCTACGGCCATCGCCAGAGTCAGCGCCGAATCAATCCCGCCCGACAACCCCAGCACCACGCCGGGGAAACCGTTCTTGGCAACGTAATCGCGCACGCCCAACACGATGGCCTGATAAATTGCGGCTTCCTCGGACGGCTCATCGGCAATCTCGCCGGGTATCGGTTCCACAGTCACGCCAAGGGTGAAATCCACCGGATACAAGCCTTCGGCGCAAAATGGAGCGCGCTGGATCAGTTCGCCGCGTCCATTCACAACTTGCGAATGGCCGTCAAACACCAGTTCGTCCTGCCCACCGACCAGGTTGACGTAAACAATGGGAATGCCGCTTTCCGCAACGCGCCGGCGCAAAATGTCCAATCGCAATGAACCCTTGCCGGCGTGGAAGGGCGAAGCATTAAGATTCAGCAGCAATTGCGCGCCGGCGGCGATGGCTTTTCGTGTGGGTTCGGGCTGCCATACATCTTCACAAATCGTAATGCCGACTCGCACGCCTTTAATGGTTGTTACCGTTGGTTCCGCGCCCGCTACAAAGTAGCGCTTCTCATCGAATACGCTGTAATTAGGCAATAACTGCTTGTGATAAATCGCCTGGATTGCGCCGTCGCCAATCACTGCCGCCGAGTTGCGCAGTCCTTCCGGGGTTACAGCGGGATAGCCGACCACGGCGGTAATGCCCGCAATCTCCACGCACAACCGCCGCAGCGCCGGTTCCACCTGATGCACGAAACCGGGACGCAGTAATAAATCTTCCGGCGGATAGCCGGTGACGGTCAGTTCCGGAAATACGATCACGTCAGCCCGCAGGCGGTCGCGGGCGTCCAGAGCGGCAGTAATGATTTTGGCGGTGTTGCCCTGAATGTCGCCGACCAGAAAATCGAGCTGGGCTATAACGACCCGGAGTGAATTGGAATCGGCAATCATGAAGTTCGCCCAAATGGAACCGGTTACTCGGTTAATACTTTAATTCAGCAACATCTGACGGTAAAAAAGAAAAGGCAGGCTACGCTGAATGCTTAACCCGCCCTTGAGCCTGTTCCCGGTCTTCAATGACGCTTTTATCCGCTACTCCTCATCCTACGACAAGAGGAGTAGCGATAAGCAGCTTAACTAAAGAACTTCTTCATCGCGGCGCCGATGTCAGCGGGTGAACGGACGATAGTGGCGCCTGCTGCTTCCAGCGCTGCAAATTTGTCAGCCGCCGTGCCCTTGCCGCCCATGATGATGGCGCCGGCGTGGCCCATGCGCTTGCCGGGAGGCGCAGTGACGCCCGCGATATAGGCGACCACCGGCTTCTTGATGTTGGCCTTGATGTATTCGGCGGCCTCTTCCTCGGCGCTGCCGCCGATTTCGCCGACCATCACGATGCCCTCGGTCTGCGGATCGTCCTTGAACAGGGTCAGCACATCCACGAAGCTCATGCCATGGATAGGGTCGCCGCCGATGCCGATGCAGGTACTCTGGCCCAAGCCGGCCTGGGTGGTCTGATAGACCGCCTCGTAGGTCAGCGTGCCGGAGCGGGACACGATGCCGATCTTGCCGGGCAGGTGAATGTGGCCGGGCATGATGCCCATCTTGCAGCCGCCGGGGGTGATCACACCCGGGCAGTTGGGGCCGATCAGATAGGTACTCGGGTAGGCGCTGGTCAGCACCGCTTTGACCTTCAGCATGTCCGTCACCGGAATGCCCTCGGTGATGCAGGCGATGACCTTGATGCCGGCGTCGGCTGCCTCCAGGATCGCATCGCCGGCGAAGGCGGCCGGAACGTAGATCATGGTGGCGTCGGCGCCGGTGGCGGCCACCGCCTCGTACACGGTGTTGAACACCGGCTTGCCGAGATGGGTAGTGCCGCCCTTGCCGGGGCTGATGCCGCC
>DEHY01000164.1 GCA_002352185.1 Competibacteraceae bacterium UBA2788 | reverse complement strand
CTTATCACTAACCCCTGCTTTTTCACAAGAGCGGGGGTTGCCATTTCCGATTGGAGATAAATCCAATGTCCAGAATCTGTCAGGTGACGGGCAAGCGGCCGATCACTGGAAATAATGTCTCTCACGCCAATAATAAAACCCGCCGCCGGTTTCTCCCAAACCTGCACACGCATCGGTTCTGGATCGAAAGCGAGCAGCGATTTGTGAAGCTGCGCGTGTCCTCCCAAGGTATGCGCGCCATTGATAAAAAAGGGATTGATGTTGTTCTCATCGAACTACGTGCCCGGGGCGAAAAATTCTGAGGAGTCATTGCCATGCGCGACAAAATCAAACTGGTTTCCAGTGCAGGTACGGGGCATTTTTACACCACAACGAAGAATAAGCGAACGACACCGGAAAAGCTGGAAATGAAAAAGTTCGATCCGGTCGTTCGCAAGCACGTTATGTATAAAGAAGCCAAGATTAAGTGAATACCTGATCCTTGCTGGGCATCCATAAAAAAACCCGCCATCATTCGGCGGGTTTTTTTATGGATATTTCCGGTCAGACTGGATGTACCGTATAACCACGCAGAGATTGGGAAAACTCGCGTAGCGACTGAATGCCGCTGGCATCAGCTTGTGCGCACCATTCCTGCAAAGAGATTACAAGCTTTTCATGGCTAGCGGTTGTGCGATTCCAGATGCCCTGCAAACGCAAGCGAAATTCGTAAACAGTCCGCAGGCTCTGGCTCATGTCAAGCGCATGGCTTAACCGGGTACGGTCATCAGCGCCCAAACGAACATCCTCGCGGATCAGCAAGGATCGAGTTCGCTTGAGCATCCGACGCCTGGAATCATCCGCCTTCCGCAATTCCTCGCGCAGCACAGGTATCACCACTGCTCGACTGAAATCAGCCATCACATGAAAGCGATTTAGAATCACCGCACGCAGCGTATCCAGATCAATAATCTCCTTATCTGGTAGATGCTGGGGTACAGGCGCGATTTTCTTGACATGCGCCAGGCGTAGAATTTCCAGAGTTCGGATATACAGCCAGCCCACATCGAATTCCCACCACTTACTCGACAGTTTGGCGGAGCTGGGGAATGCATGATGATTATTGTGCAGCTCTTCGCCGCCAATTAGCAGCCCTATCGGGGAAAGGTTAGCGGAAGCGTCTCGCGGCTCATAATTACGATAACCCCAATAGTGACCCAGACCGTTAATGACTCCGGCGGCCCATAAAGGAATCCAGATCAGTTGTATGGCCCAAATCGTCAGCCCCGGTACGCCAAATAACGCCAGATTGATAAAGAGCAGGAACATCATGCCCAGTCGATCATGACTGGCATAAAGATGATGTTCCAGCCAATCGTTGGGAGTTCCATGTCCATAGCGATCCAGCGTCTCTGGCTTATTTGCCTCAACACGATACAACTCTGCCCCTTCCAAAAGTACCTTGCGGATTCCCAAGATCTGTGGGCTGTGCGGATCGTCTGGAGTCTCGCATTTGGCGTGATGCTTTCGGTGGATGGCGACCCACTGCCGGGTTACCATTCCGGTGGTTAGCCATAGCCAGAACCGGAAAAAATGGCTGACCACCGGGTGCAAATCCAGGGCGCGATGCGCCTGCGTGCGATGCAGGAAAATCGTGACGGCAGCGATGGTAATGTGCGTCATCAGCAACATTGCCAGCGCCAGTTCCCAAACAGACAGATTCAATAATCCATGAGATATGAAATTCAATTTGGCGCCTTTATGCAGAAGTGATTAGCAAAAGCGAACGATTGAGATTCATTGAGTCTTTTTCGCTACCAGCCAGTATCCAATACTGAGCGCGAAGATCACTGCCGCCGTCGACCAGATATAGGTGGGTTCCAGTGTCTTATAATCCATTACAATCACCTTGCGGGCGATGGCCATCAACGCTGTAGCCAGCACCAGCTTGACATGCAAGACGTCGTCACGCAGATACAGGACAATGTTCAGGAAAATTTCGATGGCGATCAGCGTCACCATGAACGCGCCGAACGAGACCAGAATATCGTCAATATTCAGCAATCCTACCGTAGGCGATGCCGTTGCGCGTTGGTAGAGAACCCAGGCTACGTCGGCAACGCTCCACATGATCACCAGAGTCATCAATACCGCCAGGATCCGCACACAGAAACGGATGGCGACATGCAACCAGTGGATCAGAGGCTCCTCGCTTTCGCTGATATTGAGTCCTTCTGCCGGATCATGATCGGGGATCGGTGATTGACTGGGAGATTTTTCCATGATGATTCTAGTCGTGAATGGGACGGAGCGTCCAGATTGACCATTGCCGCCATGATACCGTTCCCTGAAATCCAATGCTTGGCGAAAACGCCATGACCGGCGAGATTCTGTTGCAGGTGGAAGGATTGAGCCGCTGCTATGGTGAAAGCCAAGTGGTTGATGCAGCCAGCTTCACGCTCAGTCGCGGCCAGGTCTTAGGCTTTCTCGGCCCTAACGGCGCGGGTAAATCCACCACCTTGCGGATGTTGGCGGGCGTTCTGGCGCCGGACGCCGGGCGGATTATCATCAACGGCGCCGACTTGCTGGATCAGCCGCGCCGGGCCAGGCAGGCCATCGGCTATCTGCCCGAGCAACCGCCGCTCTATCGCGAACTGACAGTGGATGAGCAACTCCGCTACAGCGCCCGCCTGCACCGACTCGACCGCATAGCCAGCCGCATGGCGGTGGCAAGGGCTAAGGAACGCTGTGGTCTGATGGATGCTGGCCGCCGCCTGATCGGCAATCTGTCCAAGGGCTACCGGCAACGGGTCGGCATTGCCCAAGCCACGCTGCATGATCCGCCGGTGCTGATTCTGGACGAACCGACGGTCGGCCTGGATCCGATTCAGGGGCGGGAAATCCGCGATCTCATCCGTGAACTGGGGCAGAATCGTGGCGTGATTTTATCCACCCATCTGCTGGCGGAAGTACAGGCGACCTGCACCCATGTCCAAATCATGCAAAACGGGCGACTGGTTTACATCGGCGCGCTGGCCGACTTGAGCCGGCAGCGCCAATCCAGCCGTTTGCGCATCGGATTGAACGCGCCGCCGCCGCTCGCAGAACTGTCACAACTGCCCGCAGTGACGCAGGTCGAGGAACTCGGCGGCGGCCAGTTCCGGCTTCACCATGCCGTTGGCGTTGCGCCCCACCAGGCGTTGATCGAGCATGCTCAGGCTGGCGGCTGGGATTTGTGGGAAATGACGCCGGAATCTGCGGGGCTGGAACAGATTTGCGTCGAACTGATGCTGGGACAGGAGACCGTTGCATGATCCTCACCATTGCGACCCGCGAGTTGCGCGGCTTATTTTTGTCGCCTCTGGCCTGGACGTTGCTGGCGGTAGTGCAAGGGTTGCTGGCGTGGATTTTCATCATCCTGGTGGGTGATTTCCAGAACTTACAGGGGCGGCTGGCCGGCCTGGAAAACGCGCCGGGCGTGACCGATCTGGTTGCAGCGCCACTGTTTCGGGTAGCCGCCTGGGGTTTGCTGCTACTGACCCCGCTGCTCACCATGCGCCTGTTCAGCGAGGAGCGCCAGACCGGCACTCTCGACCTGCTGTTCTCAGCGCCGGTGGGAATTTCCACTATCGTATTCGGCAAGTATTTGGGTGTACTGATGTTTCTTCTGATACTGATCGCACTGGTCGCGCTGATGCCACTGACGTTGTCAATCGGCGCGGCGCTCGATTTTGGCAAGCTGGCCGCTGGCGTGCTGGGGCTGACCCTGCTCGCCTCCAGCTTCGCCGCTGCCGGTCTGTATCTGTCCGCCCTCACCATGCAACCGGCGGTCGCTGCGGCGGCGACCTTTGGGCTGTTGCTGGCGTTCTGGATTGTGGATGCGGTCGGCGCCAGCCAGGGCACGATCAGCCCACTGTTTGCTTACCTGTCGCTGCCGCGCCATGGTGACGCCCTGCTGCTCGGTCTGCTCAGAAGCAAGGATGTGGCTTATTACCTGCTCTTCAGCGCGGCGTTCCTGGGTCTGGCGATCCGTCGGCTGGACAATATCCGCTTGCGGGGCTGATCCATGCAGATCAATCGCTCCGTGCGCCGTCGGCTTGGCTGGCAAAACCTATGGTTCTCGCTCCTGTTCGCCTTGGCGATGGGCCTGCTGGCCTGGCTGAGCGCCCGCTACACGATTCAGGCTGACTGGACCACAAATGGCCGCAATACCCTGTCGCCGGTCAGTCAAATGCTGCTGACCCATCTGGACGGGCCGATCCACGTCACCGCCTACGCCCGCGACAATCCGGCCCTGCGCGACGCGATTACCCGGCTGATTAGCCGCTATCAGCGCTACAAACCCAATCTGACGCTGAATTTCGTCAATCCCGACCTGCTGCCCGACCGGGTGCGCGAACTGGGCATCACCTTGGACGGTGAACTGTATGTGGAGTATCGCGGGCGTGGTGAAAAGCTCCGGCAACTGGGCGAACAGGCGTTGACCCAGGCTCTGCAACGCTTGAACCGACAGCAGACGACCGTTGTGCGATTCCTCGCCGGTCATGGCGAACGCAAACCGCTCGGCGCCGCCAATTATGATCTGGGAACCTTTGTCCGGGAGCTGGAAAAAATCGGCATCCGGCCCTACTCGCTCGATCTGGCGGTGGAAATGCGCGTTCCCGCTGCGACCGCCGCGCTGGTCATTGCCGGACCGCAAACGCCGCTGCCGCCGGGCGAGGTTGCAGCGATTCTGGAATATGTGAAGCAGGGCGGCGCGCTGTTGTGGCTGCTGGAACCGGGTGATCCTTCAGGGTTGCAATCGTTGGCGGCGGCGCTGGGCGTGACCCTGTTGCCTGGAACGGTGGTGGATGCGAACACGTCGGTTCTGGGCATTAAAAACCCCGCTTTCATTGCTGTCGCCGATTATGGTCCACACCCCATTACCCAATCGCTGCGTTCCCCCGCTTTGCTGCCACAAGCAGTCGCGCTGGAGGTTCAACCGCCCGCCGGCTGGAAGGCTGTCGTGTTGCTGGAAAGCCAATCCCGGAGTTGGATCGAAACCGGTCCACTCGACGGTACGCTGCGATTCAATCCCGACAGCGCCGAACGGGCCGGGCCGCTAACGGTTGGCGTGGCGCTGTACCGGCCCCGGCCTGGCCTGCCCGCCGCCGCCGACCCGCTCGCCGTGAACGAGCAGCGGATCGTCATTATGGGTGACGGCGACTTTCTGTCGAACACCTATCTGGGCAATGGCGCCAATCTGGAACTGGGATTGAATATCATCCACTGGCTGACTCTGGACGATACCCCAATCCTCATTGTCCCCAAGGCCGCTCCCGACCCGAATCTGAATCTGTCAGAAAACGAGCTGGCGTTGATCGCGGCGATATTTCTGATCGGGTTGCCGGGAGCGTTGCTGGCCGGTGGCTGGCTGATCTGGTTTTACCGGCAGCGACGCTGATTGTGAACGCACTCGCCCAGCGCGCTTGGCTCAATCTGGGATTACTGGGGCTGGTCGGCGGCCTGGCGGCTCTGGCGCTGTTTGATCCGGGCCGGGAAAACCCGGCGTTGATTTCGCCTCTCCTGGATTTGGCTCCCGCGCACATCGAACGAATCGCGGTCGAGCGACCGGGGCAGGACGCCCTGGCGTTCGAGCAGCGCGCTGGCCGCTGGTGGATGACCGAGCCGGATAACGGACCGGCCAACCCGGTTTTGATCCGCTCGATCCTGCAACTGGCCGAAGCGCGCTGCCCGCTGCGATACGCGACTGCCGGACTGGATTTAAAGCCCTTGGGCCTCGATCCATCCCAGTTGCAGTTGCGCTTGAATGACCGGAGCATCCACTTTGGCGCAACGGCTCCGACCGACGGCCAGCGCTACCTGCGAATCGGCGCCACCGTCTATCTCTGTCCCGACCGGTCCTATCTGCTGTTGACCAGCGCCGCCGCCGGCTTCCTGGCGTCGCCTGTCGAACTCCCGGCAGTGAACGCTACGAGGCGCGAATAATGCCTGAATTGCCTGAAGTCGAAACCGTCCGCCGTGGCATCGCGCCGCATCTGACCGGTCAGATCGTGACCCAGGTGGTGGTGCGGCAACCCCAACTGCGCTGGCCGGTGCCGGAGGAACTGGCGATACGGCTGCCGGGGCAAATGATCCGGCGGGTCGAACGGCGGGCCAAGTACCTGCTGCTGCGCACCGACGCCGGTACGGCAATCCTGCATCTTGGAATGACGGGCCGGCTACGCATCCTGCCGACCGATACCCCGCTGCAAAAGCACGATCATGTGGATTTGGCGCTGGCTGACGGCTACTGCCTGCGCTTCAACGACAGCCGCCGATTCGGCGCGCTGCTGTGGACCCCGGAACCGCCGGAACGCCATCCGCTGTTGCGAACCCTGGGGCCGGAGCCGTTCGACGCCGCCTTTTCCAGCGCCTATCTTCATCAGCGGGCGCAAGGCCGAAGGTCCGCAGTCAAAACCTTCGTGATGGATAATCACATCGTCGTGGGAGTGGGCAACATCTACGCCAACGAATCGCTGTTCGCGGCCAGGATCAATCCGCTGCGGCCAGCGGGCCTGGTCACGCTGGCTGAATATGAGCGGCTGACAGCGGCCATCCGGGAGATTCTCAGCGCGGCGATCCAGCAGGGCGGGACTACGCTACGGGATTTCATCGGCGGCGACGGCGAACCGGGATACTTTCAGCAGTCCCTGCGGATTTATGACCGTTACGCGCTACCCTGCATCGCCTGCGGTAAACCGATCCAGCGTTGCCGGGTCGGTCAGCGGGCGACGTATTACTGTCCATGCTGCCAGTGTTAGCGGGTTTCCGTCGGCGCTGACTGGGTCGCTGATGGGGCTGAGGCTGGCGTAGTCGGCGTGGCGGGTAAATTCGGTAGAGGTGCGGGTGGAATGCCGACGGTACTTGCGGGTGCAGGCGCTGGGGTGGGCGAAGTCGGTTGCTGGGCGGGCGGGATCACCTCGCGCTTTTTGACCAGAGGCGTGTAGATCACGACTACAGCCACCGTCTCATCGTTGCTGAAACGCTTGATCGTCGTCGCCGACGGCAGACTACCCTCGCGCACGGTTTGGAATCCCGGATCATCCTTGATTGAAGTCATCATCAAATCGCGGATTTGCCCGAAGCGGCGCATGCTCGGTTCGCTGTCCTCGTAGCCATTGGCGGCGGCCCGGATTTCATCCCGACTGGCCTCATCCAGCCCGCTTTGCCATGCCCCCGCATCATCCATCGCCAAACCCGCCAGTGCTTCGGTCGCGTGGCGGGTGGCGATTTTCTCGGCATCGGCGCGCAGCTTGCCTTGGGCCGTCGGGTCTGGATGCACGCCGATGAGATTAATGGCATAGCCGACCAGGGCCAGTTCGCCGGTGGAATTGACCACCATCAGCCGATTACCCACTGGCGGAATCAATCCGCCCCCGGCTTCGGCCAGTAGCTGTTTCAGCCCTTCCGGCAACGAAACCGCCTCAACCGCGTTGGGGGTAGGGCGCGTCAGCCGGGTAGCGGTTCTGGGAGTGGCGACCAGGTGAACGCGGACCGTCGCCGCATCATCATCAACCGCGTAAGCCACGAAACCACGCGCCAGAATCCGCAACGCCTGTTCCCGGCGCTCCTCATCGTTGGCGGCGAGATTAATCAACGCCAGCCGGATGGCGTCATCCTGCGCCAGGCGCTCGCTGATCTGCTGCCGGATTTCCGGCGGCAGCCTCCGCAGGCACTCCGCCAGCCGGGTTCGGGCATCTACAAACGCCTTGAAGCGCGCCTCCCGGTGGCTGCGCCGGGCCGCCACCGGGTTCTCGGTTGCAGCGTAGTCCGCCGTCCCGGTCGCGATCCAGCCGAAGCCGTCGCTGCTGAAACGCAGCATCCGACAACCGGCGGCGCGCTGAGCCACCGCAGCCGCAATCGCCTCCTGGGCGGATCGAGCCTGCAACACGGGCATTCCAATCTTGTCATCCTTGATCATGCGCACCCGGCCCGCGCCCTTCGGCGGCGCGTACATCGGCGTAGCGGCAGTGGCCTGTAATGGTGCAACGAACTCATCGGGAACCGGCGTGGCGGCTGGCTTAATCGCCGACGCCGGCGACCACCACAGCAGCGCGCTCAACAGCACCACCGGCGAACATCCTGAAAACCAATAGCGCATGACCTTAACCATTCACGGCGACTCCGGTGGAGTATCAGGTTGCGTGGGCGCTTCTGCGGGCGTGCGTCCCAGCAGCGCCAGTTTCTCCTTGGTGCGCCGCAGTTGATTGATCGCCAGGTCCAGTTCGTCATCCCAGGATTCCCGCCCGGAATTCCGCCGCAATTCGGCCAGCTTGCGGCGAGTGACCTCCAGCTCCCGAGCAGCCAGCACCAGTTCGTCCGTCGTCTTCTTCAATCGCCCGGCAACGACTTCGGCGATATGCCGGTACAACAAGGCGTAACAGGCGTCCCGATCCGTCGCCGGCAGTTTTTTCAGAAGGCCGGAGTTGAATTCCAGACACCAGGTTGTTGTGGTGGCGAACACCGAGGCGGTGCGGGTCTCATCGCCCAGCGCCGCAAGTTCACCGAATAAATCGCCAACTTGATCCAGCGAGGCCACGGGATTCTTTTGCTTGACCACGCGCACCCTGCCGCTGATCAGCACGTACAACCGGTCTCCGAACGCGCCTTCGGGAATGATCAGATCGTCGGGTTCATAGATGATCATGCGGCTGGCGTTCAGGATTTCCTGAAGATAGCGGTCGCCAAACGCTTTCAGAAACGGGATTTGCCGAAACTTGTCGGTCATTTCGCCCAAGTCAGGGCCGCTCTTGTAAATTTGCATGTCGGATATCCTGTGGAAACCGCTGGCCGCTGCTGGCTGGGCAGGGCAACTACGGGGTGTAGCCGGGAATCCGGTCAACGTCCACTGCGTCAATTTGTTCCGGCTGCAAGTACTGCCGGGCATAGTCCAGCCAGAGGCCATTGCGGACGAACACGTCGAACAGATCAGGATCGATCTGCTGATCCTGCACCATCCGACCCAGAATGTTGAGGACTTCGCTGAGCGGTTTACCCGGTTTGTAAGGCCGGTCGCGGGCGGTCAGGGCTTCAAATACATCAGCCAAACAGATAATGCGGGCTTGCGTGGTCAATTCCGGCCCACGCAGGCCGCGATGATAGCCGCCGCCGTCGAGTTTTTCATGATGGCTGCCGGCGTACTCAGGCACATTGCGCAGGGTTTTCGGCCAGGGCAGCGTCTTCAGCATCCGCATGGTCAGCGCCACATGCTCCTCGATGATCGCACGCTCGTCAGGATTCAGAGTGCCCTTGGCAATACAGAGATTAGCGACCTCATCCCCGGACAGGAAATCGCGTTCCTGACCCTCCGGGCCGACCCAGCGGTAAGCGGCGATCTGCCGGACCCGCTCCTGCGCCTCCGGCGACATGAATTCTCCGCCGGTATTGCAACGGCGCACATGATCGCGAGCCGCGTCCAATTCCGCCAGCCGGTCGTAAAAGCGCTGCTCCAAACCCGGAATCGCCGCCCTGTCTCCGCGTTCCACTGCGGCCAGCCTAGCCTTGAGGCAGTCAATTTCGGCATCGCGCTTAAGCACTTCAAAGCGGGTATCGACCTGGTGAATGCGGTCGAACAGGGTTTCCAGCTTGGTAGCCTTGTCCACCACATGCACCGGAGTGGCGATCTTGCCGCAGTCGTGCAGCAGCCCGGCAATCTTCAGTTCGTACAGTTCATCAGGCGTGGGATGAAAATCCTTCAGCCGACCCCGTTCGGAGCGACGGGCCGCCTCAGCGATCATCATGGTCAAAACCGGCACCCGCTGACAGTGCGCGCCGGTGTAGGGCGATTTGTGATCGATGGCGGTGTTGATCAGTTCGATCAGCGCCTCGAACAAGGTCTGAAGCTGGCTGATCAAGTGGTGATTGGTTAAAGCGATAGCCGCCTGGGAAGCCAGCGATTCCGCCAGTTGCCGGTCAGCCGGCGAGAAGGTGCGAACCTTTCCGCTTTCAGGATCAAGGGCGTTGATCAGCTGGAACACGCCGATGATCTGGTTTTCGTGATTCTTCATCGGCACGGTCAAAAAGGAGCGGGAACGATAGCCGGTCTTCTGATCGAAACGCCGGGTTCCCGAAAAATCGAAATTCTGGTCGGCGTAAGCGTCATCAATCACGACCGTCTCGTCGTGCAGCACCGCATAAGTCACGACCATGCCCGTTTTGGGCCGGCCCGTCTCATCGTAGAGCGGGATCGGCGGAAACGAAATCGCCGCATCCGTGGTTCCACCCATGTAAAGCTGGAGCGAGTCGTTACGCAAGACCTCGAAGTGGAGTTGCCGGGTGACCTCATTCAGCCGGTACAATGTCCCACCATCGGCATTCAGCAGGCTCTTGGCCGCGATCAGGATGGTTTCCAATAACTTCGGAGTATCCCGTTCTTTGGATAGCGCAATGCCAATCTGGTTGAGCTGTTCCAGGCATTGCAACAAATCACTGGAATGGAAGAGGTACATGGATCATCCTCATTCCCAGGCAGGGAAAGGTGAATTATAGAGTGTTTGTATTATAGTCGCGCCTCAAAAGGGATCCTCGGGATTTGACGGCGGGCGATGGATTGCGCGGCCATCACGCCATCCTGCGGTTGAATTCAGCGCCAACCGCACGACCGCAGGTGCGGGCGCGCCATGCGCGGCAGTTGCGGTTGGAGTAAAATCCGCTCAGGCAATTTCGCCAGCGCCTTCCCAGTTTGAGCCTTATGAACACGTTCCGCCGCTGTTTTCTAACCACTGCCGTCGCCGCTCTGCTGGTTGGCTGCGCCTCGACGGGCGAACCGGCGCACGATGACGCTGATGCTTTGGAAAGTTATAACCGCGCCATGTTTGCGTTCAACGACGCAGTGGACAAAGCGATTTTCAAGCCGGCTGCCCAAGCCTATCAGGCGATTCTGCCCGATCCGGTCATTGCCGGCGTTGGCAATTTTTTCAGTAATATTAACGATGTAGTCGTGCTGATTAACGATCTGCTGCAATTCAAATTCCATCAGGCTGCAATGGACAGCAGCCGGATCGTGTTTAACACCACCTTCGGCATCGCTGGCCTGTTTGATGTCGCCAGCCGGATGAAACTGCCCAAGCACACTGAGGATTTCGGCCAGACGCTGGGCTATTGGGGGGTCGGCGAAGGTTACTACGTGGTGCTGCCGTTCCTGGGATCGAGCACGGTGCGCGACGCCTTCGGGCTGGTCGGAAATTTCTACACCAACCCGATAACCTGGGCGACGGATTCTGAAGCGATTACGTGGAGTCTGTGGGGGCTGGACTTCATCAACCGGCGGGCTGGACTGTTGCGGGTCGAACGGGCCTTCGCCGACGCCCAGATTGATCCCTACTCGTTCCGGCGCAGCGCCTATTTGCAAATGCGGCGCAATCTGGTTTACGACGGCAATCCGCCTAAACCGGAGCTTGAATCCGAAGCGGATCCGGACAACCCGCTGTTGCCATGAACCGGCAGTTCTGGCTCACCGGCTTGTTGCGTCTGACCGCCCTGCTGCCGTTGCCGTGGGTGCATGCCGTCGGCGCAACGCTCAGCGGGTTGCTGGGGTGGTTTCCCAACGATGTGTGCCGAATCGCCGACCGCAATCTGGCCCTGGCGTTTCCTGAACTGCCCGCTGCCGACCGCAAGCGTCTGTTGCGGCGGAATCTGCGGGAAACCGGCAAGCTGATGCTGGAACTGGGGCCGCTGTGGCTGTGGCGCGGCGAGCGAGTGCTGGATCTGGTTCAGGGATCGGTTGTCGGCGAAGAAGCATTGACCTCCGCCGTGCGCCAGAAGCAGGGGGCGATCCTGATCACGCCGCACCTGGGCGCCTGGGAAATGGCCGGCCTGTATTATTCCAGCCGTTATCCGCTGACCATCCTCTACCGTCCCAGCCGGCTGGAACTCGATGCGCTCAGCCGCTACGGGCGTGGGCGACTGGGCGGCAAGGTGGTCGCCACCGACGCCAGCGGCGTGCGTGCCTTGCTGGCGGCGCTGCGCAAGGGTGAAGTGCTGGGCATTCTCCCCGATCAGGATCCCGGTGGCAGCGGGGATAGCAACGGGATATTTGCGCCATTTTTCGGCATCACCGCCAGCACCATGACCCTCGTATCGCGGCTGGCGCTGAAAACCGGGGTCCCGGTATTTCTGACCTGGGCCGAACGGTTGCCGCTGGGCCGGGGCTTCGCGCTGCATCTGCGGCTGTTGCCGGAAGTGACCGGCGCAACCTCACTGGAAGCGTCGGTGGCGGCCATGAACCGGGGCGTAGAAGGGGCGGTTCGCACACTGCCGACACAGTATCTGTGGGCCTACAAGCGCTTCAAGACGCGACCGCCCGGCGAGACTAAACTCTATTGAATCAATTGGTTGTAGGGAGATAGTGTCTTAAATATGGATGTTGTAGGATTCCCAATCCTTCGACGATTTCTGTGGAGGCCAGGCAAGTTGGAAGGACGATCACAGAAATTATCAATTTTTATACACAATAAGTTCATAATTTTCTTATATAGCATCAACTATAGGTTACATATATAGGGAGCTGACCCCCGCTTTCCACAAGAACTCTCGAAGAACCAAATTTATTGACAGTCTCTGAAGTTCCACATCTCCTGCCACCGGTTCCACCCAAGCCGCCGATCAAGGGCGAGCGCCGCGAGCGTGGCTGCGAGCATTGCGCAGGGGTGTTTTATCGCGAGGCGGCCTATGCGGGTTGGGAGCGGCATGGCCCGGGGTGATGCTCGATGCTCAATCCGGCCAGCGGCGCAGAACCTGATA
The DNA here is from genome assembly GCA_002352185.1 of Competibacteraceae bacterium UBA2788. GTDB lineage: Bacteria > Pseudomonadota > Gammaproteobacteria > Competibacterales > Competibacteraceae > Contendibacter. The sequence goes on along the minus strand of DEHY01000164.1, from coordinate 2,770 downwards.
GCACGATCCGTCTGCTTCCCGGAGCGATTCGACCAAGGCCACTGCCCCGATGCGCCAACGCACCGGCGTGATTGGCGGTTGCATCGGGGCTGGGCCGGGATACTTGCGGGCGAGGGTGACATGCGCCTGGAACGCTCGCCGTTCGGGAACAAATCCGCAGCCGCGCAACCGCTGGTTCAAATCGGCCACCAGTTCGTACAGTTCTGGCGGGGTGTGGCTGGAGCCCAGCCACAGAATGCGTGGCTGCGGCCAATAGCCGTAGCGATCCAGGATCAAGTCCAGCGTCGGCACCGCCAGGTCCGCCAGCGCCGCCTCGTAAGCGGCCAGGCGGGCGCTGTCGGTAGCGCCCAGAAACACCAGCGTTAGATGCAGATGGGCGTCGCGCACCCGCCGCCCTCCGGCAACGCTTGCCGCCAGTTCGGCTATTTGCCGGCGTTCGGCGTTCTCCGGCCACAACGCCAGAAACAGCCGCCGTCGATGGTCAGTGGTAGAGGGCGAAGACATCCAGCACCCCTTGCAGAGCAGCGGCGACCGACGCCAGGCGGACTTCGTCGCGGCTGCCGGCAAAATGCCGGCGTTCGGTGCGAATCGGACCCTCCCGCAATGCCCAGGCCAGGTATACCGTGCCCACCGGCTTGTCCGGACTGCCGCCGTCGGGGCCGGCAATCCCGCTGACCGCCAGGGTCACATCGGCGCGGCTGCGCTCCAGCGCGCCGGCTGCCATTTCAGCTACGACCTCGGCGCTGACTGCGCCGTAGCTGGCGATGGTTGCGGCGCTTACTCCCAGCTGATCACTCTTGGCGGCATTGCTGTAAGAGACAAAACCCCGGTCAAACCAGCCGGAACTGCCGGGCACGTCGGTAACGACCTTGGCGATCCAGCCGCCAGTGCAGGATTCGGCGGTGGACAGGGTTCGGTTGCGGGTGCGCAAGGCGACGCTCACCTGCGCGGCTAATTCGTAAAGATTCTGATGCCCTGGATTGGATGCGGACACAGCGGCCTCCCTACTGAGATATTGAAAGGGTAATCCTGTAAAAAGCAGTGATTGACAAGCGCTCCGTTTATCGAACTCCGGTCAAGTCCCGATCTGAATTTAATGATGCCTATGAAAGTTAACCTGTTGATTGTGATCAACAAAACAGTCCGAAGCATTGATGTTAATGCGTTGATCTTTGACGCGAATACCCCGGCCTGGCCGTTCTCGACTTTGCCCAACTGGCCGCACGACTGCCGGGCGACCCCGACGCCCTGTTGCCGCCGCGCTGAACCCTTGCCCCCGCCCGCTGCCCAACGACCGGAATCGAAACTCGGAACCCATCGAACCCGGAGAACTCATGTCAAGCAGTCGCCTGATCATCACAATACTCTGGCTGGCGCTGGCCCCCGCGACCTTCGCCGCGACGCCCGTCCATGAATTCACGCTGGCCAACGGCTTGAAGGTGCTGGTGCGCGAGGATCATCGCGCTCCCGTGGTAGTCTCGCAAGTCTGGTACAAAGTGGGATCCAGCTACGAACCCAGCGGCCTGACCGGCATTTCCCACCTGCTGGAACACCTGATGTTCAAGGGCACGCCGGAGGCGCCGGGCGGCGAGTTTTCCCGCCTCATCGCCGCCAACGGCGGGGACGAAAACGCTTTCACCAGCCGCGATTACACCGCCTATTTTCAAACGCTGGAAAAAGACCGGCTGGAACTCAGCTTCCGGCTGGAAGCGGATCGAATGCGCCATTTGCTGTTAAAGCCGGAGGACGTGACCAAAGAGACCCAGGTGGTGATCGAGGAGCGCCGGCTGCGCACCGAGGATCAACCTGAAGCGCTGACTCAGGAGCAATTCCTGGCCGCCGCCTACGTCACCAGCCCCTATCGCCATCCGGTCATCGGCTGGATGCAGGATATCCAGGCCATCACCCCGGAGGATTTGCGCCGCTGGTATCAGCAATGGTATGCGCCGAACAACGCGACACTGGTAGTCGTCGGCGATGTTGACCCGGCCAAAGTCCGCGATCTGGCGGAAAAGCACTTCGGCCCGCTGCCGCCCAGCGATCTGGTTCCGCCCAGGCCGACCGTGGAACCGCCGCAATTGGGCGAGCGGCGGATCGTGGTGAAGACGCCCGCAGAATTGCCCTATATCGCGCTCGGTTACAAAGCGCCGACGCTGAAGACGGCTGCCCAGGCGTGGGAACCCTACGCGCTGGCGGTGCTGGATGGCATTCTCGACGCCGGCAGCAGCGCCCGCCTGAGCCGCAATCTGGTGCGCGGTTCCCAGATTGCGGCTGCTGTGGGTACGAGCTATAGCCCGACTTCGCGGCTGGATGAACTGTTCATGCTGGCCGGAAATCCCGCGCCGGGCCGCACCAGCGCCGAACTGGAACGGGCGCTGCGCGCCGAAGTGGCGCGACTGCGTGAAGAACTGATCAGCGCCGACGAGCTGGCGCGAGTGATCGCCCAGGTGGTCGCCGCCGATGTCTACCAGCAGGATTCGATGTTTTATCAGGGGATGCGGCTGGGCATTCTGGAAACGGTCGGGCTGGGCTGGAACCGGCTTGATGACTATGTGCAGCGGATTCAAGCCGTGACGCCGGAGCAGGTGCGCGAAGTGGCCCGCAACTATTTGACCGATGACCGGCTGACCGTGGCGACGCTGGAGCCGCTGCCGCTGGATGGTCGTCGCCCGCCTGCGCCCGGTGCAGCGACGGATCATGCGATTCACTGAATATTCCCTCACCCCAGCCCCTGGCCCAGCGGGCGAGGGGTTTTTAACTGTTGCTTGTA
>DEHY01000141.1 GCA_002352185.1 Competibacteraceae bacterium UBA2788 | reverse complement strand
ATCTTGTTGGTGGTGCGGGGATAGACGTAATCGGTGCCGGCCAATACCCAGCGCTTCACGCCTAAATCCTTCATCAGATAATCCACCGCCGGGATCGCCTGTTGATTCGGGGCTGCGCCGGTATAAAACACATTCCTGGACGATTCTTCACCCTCATACTGCACCGGATAGAACAGGATGCCGTTCAATTCCTCGAATACCGGCAATACCGACTTGCGCGAGACCGAAGTCCAGCAGCCAAAGACCGCCGCCACCTTATCCTTTTGCAGCAGTTCACGCGCCTTTTCGGCAAACAGCGGCCAGTTCGAGGCCGGATCAACGACCACCGCTTCCAGCTTCTTGCCGAGCAGGCCACCCTTCTTGTTCTGGGCGTCAATCAGCATCAACACGGTGTCTTTCAGCGTGGTTTCGCTGATCGCCATGGTGCCGGACAGGGAATGCAGGACACCGACCTTGATGGTGTCGGCGGCATGGGCCAGCGTAGCCCCCAGCGTCAGCGCGCTGGCCAGCAGCCAATGGGGAAGTTTCGACAGGTTCTTCGTCATGCGCAGTCCTCAGTGTTGTGATCGATCCGTCCGCGTCATGCGCGAACTTGGGGACAGGTTGATCAAGGACTGTGCCAAGAGATAATAGTTATATTTTTCAGTTTGTTGAAAGAATCCTTTGCCGCAGGACAGAGACTGTGCGCTTTGCGATGGTGCGAGGCTTTGGAGGTGTGATGCAAGATGGGGCAACCTCGGAGAGGCGCGTATGCATGATGCGCTAAAATGGCGCGTCTCTGTGCGGGGATAAAACCACCCGACACCGGATCGGATTGAGAGCGCATATCTGGAAAGATCGAAATTTTGATGTGGCGGCGGCGGTCAAGAATTTGCCAGGATTCGGTTTGGTTCGCGGCTGTCGCTGTAATAAACGGGCCATTTTGACGATCCCCGCATCGCCCGTAGATTGCTCGGTGTTGATGATAAAAGCGCAAAATTTCGTATTGTGAAATGCAACGTGCTTAATTCACCCAATGATTACGGAACGGGCTTATAAATTACGCAAAACAGCCGATAGATTGAGATATATAGCCCGTGTTGTAGCTCATGGTCTAAAACATGCATAACTCATTCTCAAAGTGCATCGACCAGGGGAATCACCAATGAACATATACCGAGTCGAATTTATGAATCGCAACAATGAGCATTTCATCGTTAAGACAACGGTGACCGAATCCTCCATTGAGAGGGTTGAATCCTGTGCGTGTCAGTGGCTGGCCTATTGGATGGGATTGAATTCAACCGAATTCAAGATCACGATCAGGATTTGACGTTCCACGGTGGAGTGTATGCTGACGATGCGGGCAAATGATTTCGCCCCTCCTTGCCGTGTTGCGCACAGTAGCCATGTTCATCAATGAAATCGTCGAGCATCAGCCGAACAACGGCATGAATGGGAGTGGTGAAGTTTGCGTGAATTTCAATCGTCTCGATCTTCAAGTCGTTCCGCCGTCGGCTCGCAGCATCCCATGTTCGACGATAAAGTGAATCACCGCTTCCAGTCCCTGCCGGGTTTTGAGATTGGTGAACACGAAGGGCCGCTCGTTGCGCATTTTACGGGCATCACGTTCCATAACTTCCAGCGACGCGCCGACATGGGGCGCAAGATCAATTTTATTGATCACCAGCAAATCAGAGCGGGTGATACCGGGACCGCCCTTGCGCGGAATCTTGTCGCCAGCGGCCACATCGATCACGTAAATCGTCAGATCCGACAATTCCGGGCTAAACGTGGCGCTCAGGTTGTCGCCGCCGGATTCCACCAGCACCAGATCCAGGTTGGGAAAGCGCTCGCAAAGTTGCGCCACCGCCGCCAGATTCATTGACGCATCTTCCCGAATCGCGGTGTGCGGGCAACCGCCGGTTTCCACGCCGACGATGCGATCCGCTTCCAGCGCCTCAGCGCGAGTCAAAAACTGGGCATCCTCGCAGGTGTAAATATCATTGGTGACGACCGCAATTTGATAGCGGTCGCGCAGCGCCTTGCACAGGGCTTCGACCAGAGCGGTCTTGCCGGAACCGACCGGCCCGCCGACGCCGACCCGCAGGGTGGATTTATTCATGCAACGTTCCAGAGTTGGAAATCGGAAAACCACATTGCCGCCACGCTTCATAGACGACAATGGCGACGGCGTTGGATAAATTCAGGCTGCGCGCTTCGGTTTGCATCGGGATGTGCAACCGCTGTTCCGGCGCAAGGTCGGCCAGTATCTGAGCGGGCAATCCCCGCGTTTCCGGCCCGAACAGCAAGGCGTCGTCAGGTTGATAGGCGACCGAATGATAAGGGTGCGCGCCCTTGGTGGTCAGGGCGAACAGGCGCGGCGGTCGTGCTTCAGCAAGAAACGCCGCCAGATTGCGATGCAGCTTTACCGTGGCCCACTCGTGATAATCCAGTCCGGCCCGTCGCAACAACCGATCGTCCAGTTGAAACCCCAGCGGGCGGATCAGATGCAGCCGCGCACCGGTGTTGGCGCACAGCCGGATGATATTGCCGGTGTTGGGAGGGATTTCCGGCTCGAACAGCACCACGTCGAACATGGCTACCGGGGCCGCCGCGTCTGCTCAGTCATTCGAGGTGCAGTTCCTTGATCTTGCGGGTCAGGGTATTCCGGCCCCAGCCCAGCAACCGGGCGGCATCCTGGCGGTGGCCGCCGGTCTGCTCCAGCGCCACCTGAATCAGCACCCGCTCGAAGTTCGGCAGCGCCGTTTCCAGCAGGCTCTGCTCGCCGCGCCCCAGGCTCTGGCTCGCCCACAGCCGCAACGCCGTCTCCCAGTCATGGCCGTTGTCGTTCGCCGCTGGACTGCGCTCCCGCAATTCCATCGGCAAATCTTCCAGGTGGATTTCCCGACCCGAAGCCATCACCGTCAGCCAGCGGCACAGATTTTCCAACTGGCGGACATTGCCGGGCCAGTCCAGCCGACTCAGATAGGTTTCGGTTTCCGGGCGCAGAATTTTCGCCTCAACCCCCAATTCCCGCGCTACCTGCCCCAAAAAACGCCGGGTCAGCAACGGAATATCCTCGCGGCGCCGACTCAGCGCCGGCAACTGAATGCGAATGACATTCAGCCGATGGTAGAGGTCGTCGCGGAACAGCCCGTCGCGCACCCGCTGCTCCAGATTTTGATGCGTCGCGGCGATGACGCGCACATCGACTCGAGTCGGGGTATGGCCGCCGACCCGGTAAAACTCGCCCTCGGCCAGCACCCGCAGCAGCCGGGTTTGCAACTCTGCCGGCATGTCGCCGATCTCGTCCAGAAACAGGGTGCCGCTGTTGGCTTGCTCGAAACGCCCCTGGCGGGCGGTTTGCGCGCCGGTAAAAGCGCCGCGCTCATGGCCGAACAGCTCCGATTCCAGCAGATCGCGGGGAATGGCGGCGGTGTTAATCGCGATGAAGGGCTTGTCGGCGCGTGGACTGTGGCGGTGCAGAGCGCGGGCCACCAGTTCCTTACCGGTGCCGGATTCGCCGGTGATCAGCACCGTGATATTGGAGTGCGACAGGCGGCCAATGGCGCGAAACACCTCCTGCATCGCCGGCCCTTCGCCGACGATCTCCGGCAGCTTTTCGCTCTGCTCCGGCGGGTCGGTTTGCTGGCGATGCATCTGGCAGGCGCGGCGGACCAGGGCCACGGCTTCGTCTACGTCAAACGGTTTGGGCAGATACTCGAACGCTCCGCCCTGATAGGCCGACACTGCGCTGTCCAGATCGGAATGGGCGGTCATAATGATGACCGGCAAATCCGGCGCCCGCTCCCGCAGCCGGGCCAGCAGTTCCAGGCCGCTCATCCCGGGCATGCGGATATCGGCGATGATCGCGTCCGGTCGCCCCTGGCGCAGCGCCTCAATGACGCCCATCGCGCTGTCGAAGGACTTGACCGCCATCTCTTCACGTTGCAGGGCCTTTTCCAGCACCCAGCGGATGGCGTGGTCGTCGTCAATCACCCAAATCTGTTCTTTGCGGGTCATTCCGGTTTTCCCAAGGGCAGCAACAGCGTGAAAACGGTCTCGCCGGGCCGGCTGGCGCATTCGATCAAGCCTCCATGCTGATTGACGATGTTCTGGGCGATGGACAGGCCCAGTCCGGTGCCGTCGGGCCGACCGCTAATCATCGGATAGAAAATCTGTTCCTGCTGATCGGGTGGAATGCCGGGACCGTCATCCACGATGTCCAGCCGCGCCACCAGCTTGTGGCGCTTGGCCCCGATGGTGTACTGGCGCTGGACCCGGCTGCGCAGGGTGATGACGCCACGCTGACCCAGGGCCTGCACCGCGTTGCGCACCACATTGAGCATCGCCTGGATCAGCCGGTCGGCGTCGCCCCACAGCAGCGGAATGCTGGGGTCGTAGTCGCGCTCGATCCGGATGCCGGGCGGCGCTTCGGCCCCGACCAGCCCGCACACCCGCTCCATAATTTCGTGGATGCTGACATCGCTGTGGATGGGAAGCTGGTTGGGACCGAGCATCCGATCCACCAGGTTGCGCAACCGGTCCGCCTCGCCGATGATGATGCCGGTGTACTCGCGCAGCGCCGGGTCCGGCAGNNGTGTGGTGCTGGGCCAGGATATGTTCCTCGCGGCTGATCCGCAGCCGCCAGTCCACTTGCCGCAGCTCCAGTAACAAGCCGGTGGGCGGATCGCGCTCCAGCAGCGGTGCGGCGGTGCAATCCACGGTCACGGTTCGATCCGGGGCCAGGGTCAGTTGCAGTTCCCGCTCGATGTAGGGATGGCCGCTTTCCAGACAGCGCCGCAATCCGGCAATGAACGATTCGGCGCCGACGATCAGATCTGGCAGCGCCAGTTGGTGCGCCTTGCGGAAACTCAGCTCGAATAAGGTCTCCGCTGCAGGATTCATAAGCAGCAGCCGTAACTGCTGATCCAGCACCAGTACCGCGATGCTCAGACCTTCCACCACCCGGCGGCAGTACTCTCTATACACGTTCGCCTCGTTTTCCGGTTGCCGGCGCCGATAGAGCAAGAACCAAACCAACTGGGTAAATTGCGATCGGTGCTGTTCAATACCGCTTGCGCCGCGCCCCTTCAGCGCATACCGCCGCGTTATGCGTGTGCGGCTCGCCCGTAGGGTTGACCTTTTTGCACCTTATTAGTGCAATGACCTCACATAAAAATGCCCCCAACCGGGGGCGTCATTGCAAATGGACAAGGGTGCGCGGCTTTTGCGTCGCCGCGCCCATGGCTGCTACAGGCTGTAGTACATGTCAAATTCGACCGGGTGCGTGGTCATCCGCAAGCGGGTCACTTCCTCGTTCTTCAGGGTGATATAGGCCTGGATCAGGTCGTCGGTGAACACGCCGCCCTTGGTCAGGAAGGCATGATCGGCGTCCAGCGCGGCCAACGCCTCGTCGAAGTAGAAGCAAACCTTGGGAATGACTTTTTCTTCCTCCGGCGGCAGGTCGTAGAGATCCTTATCCATCGGCTCGCCCGGATGGATTTTGTTCTGGATGCCGTCCAGACCGGCCATCATCATCGCGGCGAAGGCCAGATACGGATTAGCGGTCGAATCGGGGAAGCGCACCTCGATGCGGCGGCCCTTCGGATTCTGGACATGCGGAATGCGGATCGAGGCGGAACGATTGCGGGCCGAGTAGGCCAGCATCACCGGCGCTTCAAAACCGGGCACCAGCCGCTTGTAGCTGTTGGTGGACGCATTGGTGAAAGCGTTCAGCGCCTTGGCGTGCTTGATGATGCCGCCGATGTAATACAGCGCCGTTTCCGACAGACCGGCGTACAAATCCCCGGAGAACAGGTTGACGCCATCCTTCGACAGCGACTGGTGAACGTGCATCCCGCTGCCGTTATCGCCGACCAGCGGCTTGGGCATGAAGGTCGCGGTCTTGCCATAACTCTGGGCGACGTTCTGGATCACGTACTTCAGCGACTGCACCTCGTCGGCCTTGCGCACCAGGGTGTTGAACTGGACGCCGATCTCGCACTGGCCGGCGGTGGCGACTTCGTGGTGATGCACCTCGACGGTATGGCCCATCTGCTCCAGCGCCAGGCACATCGCGCCACGGATGTCGTGCAGGGAATCCACCGGCGGCACCGGGAAATAGCCGCCCTTGATGCCGGGGCGGTGGCCGAAGTTGCCGCCTTCGTAGGCGCGCTCGGAATTCCAGCCGGCCTCGGAGGAATCGATTTTGTAGGAACAGCCGCTGATGTTGGCGCCCCAGCGCACATCATCGAAGATGAAGAACTCATTTTCCGGGCCGAAATAGGCGGTATCGGCAATGCCCGTGGATTTCAGATAGGCTTCAGCCCGCCGCGCCACCGAACGCGGATCACGCTCGTAACCCTGCATGGTGTTGGGTTCAATGACATCGCAGGTCAACAGCAGGGTCGGCTCCTCGAAGAAGGGATCGACGCAGGCGGTGGCGGGATCGGGCATCAGGATCATGTCCGATTCCTGGATGCCCTTCCAGCCGGCAATGGACGAGCCGTCGAACATCTTGCCGTCCTCGAATACGTCCTCGTCCATGGCGCTGATCGGCACGGTAACGTGCTGCTCCTTGCCACGGGTGTCCGTGAAGCGGTAGTCCACGAACTTGATGCCCTTTTCTTCGATCAGCGTCATCACATCAGCAGCATTCATCGTCATTGATTCCTCGGGTTTGGAGAGTGTCAGTTGTTAGTAGGGTTGCCGACGATGGTGAATGGCAACGCACTTTGCCCATCGCGTTTTAGCAGGAACCGTGCCACGGGCAATTTTCCAGCAATGGCCGTAAACCGTGCAGCTTTGGGGTGCATAGGCGCACCCTTTTTAGTCCAATTGAGTGCATAAAGGGAAGGGTTTGCACTACTTTAGTGCTTCTACATTGCGTGTTCCGGCGGTTATCCCCACTGGACGGACGGCTTATACTGCCGTCTTTGCGAAAGCACTGAAGTGGAGAGCAGAGCATGAAACTCGAATTTACCGTTCAAAACGTCAAGTGTGGCGGCTGCGCCAGCACAATTCAGGCCGGCCTGCGCCAGAATGCCCAGGTTCTGGATGTCGCCGTGGATGTGCCGGCTGGCCGGGTCACAGTTGAAGTCGAAACCGACATCCGGGCGGAATTGAGCGCGGGACTGAAGGCGTTGGGCTATCCCGAGAAGGCGCACTGAGCGGCGTCAGTCAGAGCCAGACGCGGGAGCCGGAAGATCGTCGGCCCCGCGCCCGCCATTCAAGGCTTAGAAACGCATGCCGATGTTGAGACCCACGACAATCGGGTCGATATTCACGGTGCCGAGGGCCGCGCCGTTCACCTTGGCCTTGGTGTCGATATCCATATAGCTGACGACGGCGTTCACGAACCAGTTGGGCGCTACGTCGACATCGACGCCTAATTCTCCCGCCAGGCCCCAGGANNAAGGTGTAGTTCAGGCCCACGCCGGCATATGGACGAACGGTGCCGCTTGGGATGAAGTGATACTGTAGAAAGAGCGTCGGGGGCAATTGTGAAGTGCTGCCGACCTTGGTGCCCGATAGGGTGATGTCGTGCTTGAATGGCAGGGCGGCAATCAGTTCAATACCGATGTTCGGCGTAGCCATGTAGGTGAGGTTGAGACCCAGGCTGTAACCGTTGTCCACATCGATGGTTCCCAGTGGAGTATTCAGGTTGTCGGATTTCGGGAATATGCCCCACGCGCCGACCCGACCGATCCAGTTACCCGCCTCGTAGGCTTGGGCGACTCCCGCCAGCAGACTGCCCGTCAGAGCCGCCGCCAAAGCGCTTTTGGTGAATTTCATGGACATGGTTTACTCCTCAAAGATCGCTCTATTTTTTCAGTGGGTTGAAGAATCGAAGTGCGGTATTCACGCAAAACTATTGTGTACTATTTCCCACAAAACAGTCAAAAATAATAAATGTGTATCTTTAGCGCAATAGTGGGCTGCGCTACTCCTCTTCCAGCGGCGGCAACACCTGAATGATCTCTTCAAAGGTGGTCAGCCCGGCGGCGATCTGCAGGGCGGCGCTCACCCGCAGCGGGCGCATACCCCGTTCACAGGCGCGACGGCGGAGGTCGGTCGCATCCATATCGGGTCGCAGCAGCCGGCGCAGTTCCGGCGTGACGGTCAGCAGCTCATACAGACCGACGCGGCCCAGGTAGCCGGTGTTGCGGCATTCCGTACAGCCGCGCGGCTCCCGGATGGCGGCGGGTTTCGGTAGCGGCCACGGTCGAATCAGCGCATCCCACAGCGCTGGATCCAGTTGGCCTTCACTCTTGCAATGCGGGCACAGGGTGCGCACCAGCCGCTGCGCCATCACCCCGATCAACACGTTCTGAATCAGATAGTGGGGTATGCCCAGATCGAGCAGCCGGGTCACTGCCGAGGCGGCATCGTTGGTGTGCAGGGTGGAGAGCACCAGATGCCCGGTCAATGCCGCCTGCACCGCCATCTGCGCGGCTTCCAGATCCCGGATCTCGCCCACCATGATGATGTCCGGGTCCTGCCGCAGCAGAGTGCGAATGCCTTGGGCGAAGGTCAGATCAATCGCGGGGTGAACCTGCATCTGATTGAGTTCCGGCACGACCATCTCGATGGGATCTTCGACCGTGCAGACATTAACCTCCGGATTCGCCAAATGCTTGAGCGTGGTGTAGAGGGTGGTGGTCTTGCCGGATCCGGTGGGGCCGGTCACCAGCACAATCCCATGCGGACGAACAATCATGGTTCGCCAAATCGCTTCCTCGGCGGGCGCAAACCCCAACTGGCCGAAGTTTTTGGCGACCGTGTCCGGGTCGAAAATACGCAGTACGCACTTTTCGCCGAAGGCGGTCGGCATCGTGGACAGGCGGAGTTCGATTTCCCGTCCAGCCGGGGTGCGGGTTTTGATCCGGCCATCCTGCGGGCGGCGCTTTTCAGCCACGTCCATCCGGCCCAGAATTTTGATCCGGCTGGTGACTGCGCTCATCACCGGTGGCGGCAATTGATAAATCGCGTTCAGCACCCCGTCAATGCGAAAGCGGATCTGGCCCTGTTCGCGGCGCGGTTCCAGATGAATGTCACTGGCGCGCTGGGCGAAGGCGTATTGCAGCAGCCAGTCCACGATTTGCACGATGGGCCGTTCGTCGGCGCTCAGTTCGCCGCGTCGGCCCAGTTCCAGCAACTGCTCGAAGTTGAGGATGCTTGAGACCGGTTCCAGCGATCCTTTGAGGGCGCCGCGCACTGAGCGCGACACGCCATAAAATTCCAACTGGTAGCGGTTGAGATCCAGCGGGTTGGCGATGACCCGCTGGATCTCCCGGCGCAGAGCCTGCCGTAATACATCCTGCCAGCCGGTGAGATAAGGTTCGGCGGTGGCGAATACGACCTGGCGTTCATCTGCTGCAACCGGCAGGATCTGATAGCGAGCGGCGTANNGCCAGCCATTCCGTCAGCCACTCCAGGCTCAGCGCCGGATGCGGCGCTTGAAGATGGCGCAACTGCTTGTTGGCGACGACCACCAGGGGATGAAGCTCGCCGCGATCCGGGTGGGAACCGACCCCGGCCCGTTCAATCTCGGCTCGATCCAGCAGACCATCGGCGACCAGTTCATCCAGCACTTCCTTGACGGTCAGCCGGTGTTCGGGCTGGCGCGGTCGGGATGCAGGGCTGGAACGGAGATCAGCGCCGCCGCCCAAAGGGGGATGAATGCCTGGAGCGGCGAGCATCGACGGATTCACAGCGTTTCCAGCTTGGCGTAAGCCACGACCAGCCACTTGGAACCGCCCGCCTTGGGGAAATCAACCCGCGCTCGGGCGTGATAGCCGGCGCCTTCGACTTCCAGCACCGTGCCCTCGCCAAATTGTGAATGGCGCACCCGCTGGCGGGGTCGCAGTCCGATGGGTAAGGGCGTGGGCGGCGCGGTTGACACGGCAACGGGCCGGGTCGGCAGCGGCGTCCTGGCGCGATGACCGGCGCGGACGCGCACTGCATGGGTTAATTCAGCGGGGATTTCAGCGACGAAGCGCGAAGGCGCCGGGTAATTTTCGCGCCCGTACAGGCTGCGTTTTTCGGCATAGCTCACATACAACTGACGGCGGGCGCGGGTGATGCCGACATAGGCCAGCCGCCGTTCTTCTTCCATTCGGCCCGCTTCCGCATCCGAACGGCTGTGCGGGAACAGCCCTTCTTCCAGCCCCACCAGGAACACCAGCGGGAATTCCAGGCCCTTGGCCATATGCAGCGTCATCAGTTGCACACAGTCCTCGCTGGCGGCGCCCTGGCCCTGGCCGGATTCCAGCACGGCATGGGACAGAAAGGCGTTCAGCCAATCCGGTTGGTCCGGGTCTGCGCCGACGATGATTGGATCGGCATGGAGAGTGAAATCGCCGCTGGCGTTGACCAGTTCNNCCGCTTTGGTGAATAACCTGATCGACCCGTTCCGGCAGTGGCCGGTCGCGGCTTTCATGATCCAGCGCCTCGATCAGATTCAGGAAGCCGCGCACCGCGCTGGCGGCGCGCCCGCTCAGCCCGCCGGTCGCAAGCAGTTGCAGCGCGGCCTGCCACAGCGAACTCCCTTGACCTCGCGCCGTTTCCCGCAGGATTTCAACGGTGCGGTCGCCGATAGCCCGTGGCGGAGTGTTGACCACCCGCTCGAAGGCCGGATCATCGTCGCGGTGGGCGACCAGTCGCAAGTAAGCCAGGGCATCCTTGATTTCAGCCCGCTCGAAGAAACGCAGTCCGCCGTAAATCCGGTACGGCAGCGCTGCCGCAATCAGATTTTCTTCAAACAGCCGCGACTGGGCGTTGGAACGGTAGAGAATCGCCGCATCGCTGCATCGCCCGCCGTTCGCGATCCACTGGCGGATGCGTTCGACCACAAAGCGCGCTTCGTCCGCTTCGGTGAAGGCGTTGTAAAGCTGGATCGGTTCGCCGTCGCCGTCCGCAGTCCACAGGGTTTTGCCCAACCGTCCGGTGTTGTGGGCGATGAGCGCGTTCGCCGCCTTGAGGATGTTGTGCGTGGAGCGGTAGTTCTGTTCCAGCCGGATGGTTTTTGTACCGGGAAAGTCTTCGGCAAAACGCTGGATATTTTCGACCTTGGAGCCGCGCCAGCCGTACACGCACTGATCATCGTCGCCGACAATCAATACATCATTCTGACCGCTGCTCAGCCATCGCACCCATTGGTACTGAATGGTGTTGGTGTCCTGAAATTCGTCCACCAGCACATGGCGAAACCGCTCGCGGTAATGCGCCAGCAAATCCGGGTTGTCGCGCCAGAGTTGGCAGGCGCGCAGCAGCAGTTCGCCGAAATCCACCAGCCCGCTGCGCTCGCAGTGCTGCTGATAGATGGCGTAGATGTGCTGGTTTTGGCGCTTGACCGGATCGCCGTCGTCGGCCAGATCAGCGAAGCGCTGGCCTTCGTCCTTGCAGCGGTTAATAAAGCTGGCGGCGGCTTGCGGCGGCCATTTTTTCTCGTCCAGATTCAGTCCGCGCAGCACCTTTTTCAGGAGCCGGTTCTGATCGTCGCTATCGAGAATCTGGAAGGCGCGAGGCAGCCGGGCCTCCTGCCAGTGCTGGCGCAACAGGCGGTGGGCGATGCCGTGAAAGGTGCCGATCCACAGTCCGGCCAGCGGCTGATCCAGCATCGCCTCGACCCGGNNCCAGGCGATGCGCCGGGTCAACACCCGAGTTTTGCCGCTGCCGGCTCCGGCCAGAATACGGAGAGGCCCCAGCGGCGCAGTAACCGCTTCGCGCTGGGGGTCGTTGAGATCATCGAGAATCCAGGATACGTCCATGGGCGGCGATTCTAGCAAAACCGCCGAGACGGGGCAGTGTGTTAAATTTACGGCCAGACAAGAGCGACGATATAGCCATCCTAAATGGGTTGTGGCGGTGTCTGGCGGTGGGATCCCCCCTGCCCCCCGTTGGCAAAGGGGGGCGCGAGTGAAGCGAGCGGGGGGATTTGGCTCAGCCGGCAACGCTTCCATAACTCAAAGAGGATTGCTATATAGCGCTCCGATTTGAGTGGTGAAATTTGTCGTAGCACGGGCATCCNNGGCAGGATGCCCGTGCCACATCCTCTAACGTACTGTAACCATGAAAATCACGGTTTTTGGCTCCGGCTATGTTGGACTGGTGACCGGCGCCTGCTTCGCCGAGGTCGGTAACGACGTGCTGTGCGTAGATGTCGATCAGCGCAAGGTGGAGATGCTCAAGCGCGGCGAAATCCCGATTCACGAACCCGGACTCGATGAGGTGGTCAAGCGCAACGGCGCCAGCAGCCGGTTGCGTTTCACCACCGACCTGGCGGAAGGCGTTGCTCATGGCCTGTTCCAGTTCATCGCGGTCGGCACCCCGCCCGACGAAGACGGTTCCGCCGATCTCCAGCATGTGCGCGCCGTCGCCCGTTCCATTGGCGAACACCTTGACGGCTATCGGGTGGTGGTCAACAAGTCCACCGTGCCGGTGGGCACCGTCGATGTGGTGCGCGCCACTATTGCTGAAGTTCTCGCCGAACGCGGGCGGGACGTGCCCTTTGCGGTGGTTTCCAATCCGGAATTCCTCAAGGAAGGCGCAGCGGTGCCGGATTTCATGCGGCCCGACCGCATCATCGTCGGCTGCGACGACCGCCGGGCTACCGTGTTGCTGCGCAACCTGTATGCGCCGTTCAATCGCAACCGCGACCGGCTGATCGAGATGGACGTGCGCTCGGCGGAACTGACCAAATATGCCGCCAACGCCATGCTCGCCACCAAGATCAGCTTCATGAATGAAATCGCCAATTTAGCTGAGCGATTGGGAGCGGACATTGAGAAGGTGCGGGTCGGCATCGGCGCCGATCCGCGCATCGGCTATCACTTCATCTATCCGGGCTGCGGTTATGGCGGTTCCTGCTTCCCCAAGGATGTGAAAGCGCTGGAATACACCGCCCGGTCGGCGGACTACGACGCCACGCTGTTGAAGGCCGTGGAAGCGGTCAACGAACGGCAGAAGCATGTGCTGTTCGCCAAGATTCAGCGCCATTTTGGCGCCGCATTGCGTGGCCGAACCTTTGCCGTGTGGGGATTGGCGTTCAAGCCCGGCACCGATGACATGCGGGAAGCGCCCAGCCGCAATCTGCTGGAGGCGCTGTGGCAGGCCGGCTGCACGGTGCGGGCTTACGATCCGGCGGCGATGAATGAGGCCCGCCGCATTTACGGGGAACGGCCCGATTTCCAGTTGTGCGATCAACCGATGGCCGCTCTGGATGGCGCTGACGCCCTGGTGATTGTCACCGAATGGAGTCTGTTCCGCAGCCCGGATTTCGACGCGATCCGCCAAACCCTCAAGCAGCCGGTGATCTTCGACGGTCGCAACCTTTATGATCCCGAATACCTGCACGAACTCGGATTTGTCTACCACGCCATTGGCAGAGGCCAAACTGCATGATCATCCCCATCATTCTGTCCGGCGGCAGCGGCGCCCGGTTGTGGCCGCTGTCACGCGAAACGTATCCCAAACAATTTCTGCCCATGGTGGACGAGCGGACCATGGTGCAGAACACCGCGTTGCGGATTGCAGGGATGAGCGACGTGACCGCGCCCATGGTGGTGTGCAACGAGGATCACCGTTTCATGGTCGCCGAGCAGTTGCGTGCGGTAGGCATTCATCCGGCGGCGGTGATTCTGGAACCCATCGGGCGCAACACCGGGCCGGCGGTCGCAGTCGCGGCGCTGCACGCCCAAAATGCGGGCGCCGATCCAATCCTGCTGATCCTGTCGGCGGATCATGTCATCGCCGATGTTGAAGGCTTCCGCGCCGCAGTGCGCCAGGTTGCGCCTCATGCTGAAGCCGGTCGGCTGATCACCTTCGGCATCGTCCCGACTGCCCCGGAAACCGGTTACGGCTACATCAAGGCCGGCGCGGCGCTGGACGAATCCGGCGTGTGCGCCGTGAATCGCTTCGTCGAAAAACCCGACCTCGCCACCGCCCAGAGTTACCTGCAATCCGGGGGTTATTACTGGAACAGCGGCATGTTCATGTTTCGCGCTTCGGTGTTTCTGGCGGAACTGGAACGGCTGGCTCCGGCGATGCTGGCCGCCTGCCAGCAGGCGCTGGCCGCTGGCCGGGCTGATCCGGATTTCCTGTGGCTGAGCCGCTCGGCGTTTACCGCCTGCCCCAAGGATTCCATTGACTATGCGGTGATGGAGAAGACCGATCATGCAGTGGTGATGCCGCTGACGGTCGGCTGGAATGATATCGGCTCCTGGTCGGCGCTGTGGGAGGTGGGCGAACGCGACGCGACCGGCAATATCAGCCGGGGTGACGTGATCAGCGTGGATACTCATGATTCCTATGTGGATGCTACCTCCCGGCTGGTCGCGACCGTGGGGGTCGAGCATCTGGTGGTAGTCGAAACCAGCGATGCGGTGCTGGTCGCCACCAAGGATCGGGTGCAGGAGGTTAAGGCGGTGGTGGATCAGCTCAAGGCCAGCCGGCGCCCGGAAGGTCGCAACCACCGCAAGGTCTATCGGCCCTGGGGCAGTTATGACTCCATCGATCTNNACCCGTGGCGAAGAGACGTTCCTGTTGACCGAGAATCAATCCACCTACATCCCGGTCGGGGTTCGTCATCGGCTGGAGAATCCCGGCAAGATTCCGCTGGAAATGGTTGAGGTGCAATCCGGCAGCTATCTGGGCGAGGACGATATCGTCCGCTACGACGATGCCTATGGGCGGGAAAAAGGCGAGGCGTAACTGGCTGTATCAGGACTTTCGCCTGGAGTTTTATAAACAGGACTTTCGCTTAAGCTGGCTGATAAGCTCAAATGCGGGGATTTCGTAACTCGTTCTGGAGATAATCACTCTACAGGGGTCATTGTTTGGTTATCATGTCCAGATTGTATCAAAATATTGACCTTTTAAAACGCTAAGCGAAAGTTCTATATCCAATGCCTTTTCTCTGATGGGAAGGCACTACTGCCATTGGCGCCAAACCCATGCCCACTACGCTGAAATCATCAACTGTGGCCGGAGTAAACAGTAAGTGGCCAACAACCGCGCCATCTTCGACTGCGACGAATGCGAGATAGTCTTTGCATGAGGTACGGAAGGTGTCAAGGACACCGATCTGGATGCATGCCCTTCTCATCTCGTAAGGGCGCAATAGCAAAGCGTATTGCGCCGAATTGCGCCTTACCGCGTTGGAAAAAACTGCGTGGTGCAAACGGGTGTTTTCCTTCCTCACAGCCACGACCCAATATCGCCGTGAACTCTGCTGCCCGACGCGCTCTTGCTCTTTATTCGATGTGCCTAACGCAGAGTTAACCGGGCGACGACGGCTGGACGNNCCGGTTGAACGACCTGTTAGGCCTCACTTCGCACTCTTCGCTACGAGAGCGGCTTGCAGTGTTACCCACTTTGTTCTTGCAGCGACCTGCTGCCGCCCGACTTCTTTGAAGCCGAAGGAGGCATGGAACCTCTCGGAAACCGGGTTCGGTGGATCTACATCGAACTCGCAGGTGACAAGGGGAACGCCGTTGGCCCGTGCCTGTTCGAATACCGCCGAGTAAAGGATACGCCCCAGGCCCTTGCCTTGGCACCTGGCGGACACAACGACGCGGTCGACATACAGAAATGTCTGATACCGTTCTGCAAACCAGCGGTAGTTGACACTGTCGTAGTTGGCGCCTTCACGGAACGCAAGCACGAAGGCGATGACACGACCTTCTTCTTCAAGAACCAGATGCAGGGCGGATTCGGAGTGGAGATGGCCAAGCTTCGCCCGATCAAGTGGGCTGAGAAACCGCACGGACTCCTCGTTGAGGGCTAAGACGGCGTCGTAATCCGAGACGAGAGCGATTCTGGGCTTCATGAGGCCTAACGTTTGT
>DEHY01000045.1 GCA_002352185.1 Competibacteraceae bacterium UBA2788 | reverse complement strand
CCCCGGCGGCCAGATACAGCACGATTTTTTCCGCCAATTCCTGTCGGCTATGGGAAGGCGACGCGATTTCCATGCACAATTCCGGCGCGTGCGGATAGAGCGTGGTGAAACTGTACCGGCAGATGAAATCCGCCGAACATCAAACCACATCCGCCACCTTGACCCCTTTCGTGGTCTGGATGGGGCATTCGGGAAATATCCATACTGGCAGCTTACCTCCAAGTAATCGAATTAAATCCCCCTGCTGCCCGCTCTGTCTTCCAGTCTCCGATTCGCCCATGCCTTCACAGCCGCTGCTGGGGAGCTGGCATCGATCAACCCTCGCTGGGCAACCGCAGCGCCTCAGACAGAGTATCCAAATCCGCTATGCTGGCCTGCACCCGCGTCAGTGCACTCATTGCCTGTTCGCGGGTGATGCCGAGCGTGAACATCGCGAGCGCCGGCAGGCGGTTGCTGTTATCCTCGCCCAAACCCACGTAATGCAGCAGCCGGTTGGCGATCAGCACCAGATTGGAATATTCGGCGTAGGGCTGGGTGCAATCCTCGTTATGATGCCAGCGCACCGCCGCGATCACTTCTTCAGGCATGGACCAGGCCTGCATCAGCCAGGCGCCGATGTGCCAGTGTTCGGCGCCTAGGACATAGCTTTCTATCGCGCTCAACGGCACCTGCCGGTTGACCGCCAGGAAACGGTTGAACAAAAAAAAGCGGGCCGGAAACAAATGTCCCAACACCAGATAGCCGAAATCGTGCAGCAGACCGCTCAGATAAGCCAAACCCGGTTTGACGGCTGCCGATGCAGGGAGCAGCTTGACCAGCTCGCTGACCAAGGACGCACAGTAGATACTATGCCGCCAAAAGGACTGCAGGCCCACCGGGCCATCGGCTGGGATGGTGAAAGTCCGGCTCATGCTGGACCCCAGCAGCAGATTGAGCGTGTTTTCGAACCCCAACACCTGTTCGATGGCGGTTTCCAGCGAATCCACCGGGCCTTGATAGCCATGCAAGGGTGAGCGCGCCCAATACACGACTTGGGCGGCCAGGCTGGGATCCTGCTCGACGATCCGGAGAATATCTCCAGCGGTGGCGTCCGGATTGGCCCGTAGCGCCAGAATGTATTGCGCAGTCTGCGGCATGACCGGCAGATCCGTGATGCTTTCAATACTCTCGCGCAATCGCGCGGGGGTGTAACGGTTGGCGAAACTGGCCAAGTTGTCGGGAGTCAGCGTCCGATGGCTCATCAGAGAATCAAGATAATCAATCGGAACCGCGAGATGCTCCCAGCGCGCATTGGCGAGCAAGCGCCGGAAATCAGCGCCCCGCATCGCAACCAGCATATCACCGCTACCACCATCAAAATAAACCTCTGCGTCGCCGGCCATGGCGACCAGACTGTTGTCCACCAAAGCGGACACACCGAACGCTGCCGGCAACGGAGGATAAGAACCGGCCTTGCAGCCGTAATCCTGGAAAAAGCGGGCCGTTTCCGCTCCGTGCAGCGGCTCCAGCCTACGCCGCAATAACTGGCAAAGAATGGAAAAATCCAGGATGTGGTTACAAGGCAGAATGATCATCACCATCCCGGACGCATCGTGCAAAAGGACAATGCGCACTATCTGTCGGGCCGGGATATTGATCTGCTCGGCGATCCGGCTCAGGGGTTCGCCAAACGGAAAGGTAATCAGCCGATAGGGAACCTGCTGATCGTCCAGGTAATTCCGCACACTGTCGGGAAGATTCATGGCGATGGCTCAGGTCGCGGCAACGACCGATAGGGCGAAGAGGCGCAATCCATCCCAGGCAAAAAGCGAACGTCAGGGGTTTTTGACGGCGACGGTGGGCGTCGTAGCCATCTTGTGCGGCACCGCCGGTTTGCGCAGTGGTTCGGCCGCAGGCTGTGTTCGAACCGGGGGCGGCTGGGGGCTGTTCCGTGGGCCGGCGCCCTCGTGCTGGATGTCGATCTGCCGTTTGGGCAATTCGGTATAGAAATCGTACTTGGGTTTAATCGACGCCGGCTCCATCACTGTGACGGGCGCAGTAGTGGTTGGCGCGGCCGGTGGCGGCGGCGCGGCTAGGGCGCTGGAGGCATGACTTGGCGCGGTGGCGGGGAAAGCAGCGGCGGTTGATGTCGGCGGGGTTTTCCCACCCTTGATATAGGCTAATAATCCGCCAAACAGGCCCATCAGAATCAGCGTAACGACCAGCAGACCATGACGGCGCACGGTCGTCTTGCGGCGCTGTCCGGTCGTGGTGTGCTTATAATCGCGGCGGATACTCACATAACCTCCGGGGCCGAGACGCCCAATAAGGCAAGGCCGTTCTTAATCACCTGGCGGGTAGCCAGACTCAGGTTAAGCCGGGCGTCGCGTAGCGCATCATCAGAAACCAGCACCCGGTGTTCGTTGTAATAAGCGTGGAAAGCATTCGCCAATTCCCGCAGGTAGTGCGCCAACTGGTGCGGTTCGTGGCTCAATGCTGCCGCCTCGACGACTTCAGGATAACGGGACAAGGCCACCAGCAAGGCCTCTTCGTGCAGTTCGATCAACTGGGACAGATGGGCCAGGCCGCGCTGCTCGTCGCGGGAAAAACCCTTCTCACGCAGTTGCCGCAGCACGCTGCACACCCGGGCGTAGACATACTGAATATAGTACACCGGGTTGTCCTTGGACTGCGATTTGGCCAGATCGAGGTCAAAATCCAGGTGCTGTTCGCTCTTGCGCATGACGTAAAAAAACCGGGCGGCGTCGTTGCCCACTTCCTGGCGCAATTCACGCAAGGTGACGAATTCGCCGGAACGGGTGGACATCTGCGCCCGCTCGCCGTTGCGGTAGAGAATGGCAAATTGCACCAGCAACACGTCCAGCCGGTCAGGATCCTCGCCCAACGCCTGCAAAGCCGCCTTGACCCGGGGAATATAGCCGTGATGATCCGCGCCCCACACGTCAATCACCCAATCGAAGCCGCGCTCGAATTTCTCCAGATGATAGGCGATGTCGGAAGCGAAATACGTGGTCTGGCCATTATCGCGTTCGACCACCCGATCCTTTTCGTCGCCAAAGGCGCTGGAGCGAAACCACAGCGCCCCGTCTTTTTCATAGACGTAGCCGGCGGCGCGCAGCCGATGCAGGGTCTTGTTGACTGCGCCGCGTTCCTCCAGGGTGCGTTCTGAATACCACTCATCGTACACCACCCCAAATTCCCGCAAGTCGTCGCGAATATCGTCGAGGATGGTATTCAGCCCCCGCTCAAACAGGTAGCGATAGTGATGATCGCCGAGCAGGGCCTTGGCGCGCTCCACCAGTGCGTCAATATAAATTTCCTTGTCGCCGGCGCCGATCAGATTGCCCGCCTCATCGCAGATTTCATCCGGCGGCAAATCCGCGAACACCCGCGCCGCAGGAACCACATAAGCGCTGCCCTGTTCGGCGTAGATCTGGGCGGCGATAGCGCGCACATACTCGCCCCGATAACCGTTGCTGGGAAACCGGAACTGCTCGCCGCAATGCTCCAGGTAACGCAGCCAAACGCTGGCGGCAAGGATGTTCATCTGCCGCCCGGCGTCATTGACGTAATACTCGCGGTGAACCTGGTAGCCCACCGCTTCCAGCAGGTTGGCGACGGTTGCGCCGAAGGCCGCTCCGCGCCCGTGACCGACGTGCAGCGGGCCGGTGGGATTGGCGGAAACAAATTCCACCTGCACCCGCCGCCCGCCGCCCACCGCGCTGCGCCCGAAGGCATCGCCCCGTTCGAGAATCTCGCCCACCGTGGCGTGATAGGCGGTGGGGGTCAGAAAGAAGTTGATAAAGCCGGGACCTGCGATTTCAACTTTGGCCAGGTGGTCGGAGGCAGGCAGCGCCGCAACAATGCGCTCGGCCAGTTCGCGCGGTTTGCAGAGGGCGGTTTTCGCCAGGACCAGCGCAAGGCTGCTGGCGAAATCACCGTGAGTCCGGTCGCGGCTGCGCTCCAGCGGAATATCGACGGGTGCGGCGACGGACAACAGCCCATCCTGGCGCAGGCGGTCGAGAGCCTGGGTGAGAAGAGTATGCAAGTGTGATTTCAAGAGAACGCCTCTCGGTGGGATCTTCCAATTAACTCAACTGATCATCCCGAGTTTGAAATGATAGGTGATGAATTTCTTGAATTCATTGACGATCTTGAACGAGTCGCGCAACAGTTCTCGCTCCAGCTTGTTCAGTTCCTTGGGGTTCAGGTAATTGTCCTGCGGCAAACCCTGCATGGTTTTTTGCAGGCCGGCCTTGATCCGCAAGGTGGACATATAGGTGAACGCTTCGATCAATTCGGTGCTGAACGACGGCTGAAACAGGTTACGCTGGCTTAGTGCGGTAATGCGATCCACGGTATTGGTCTGCGGCAGCCGGTATTCCAGCGCCAGGCTGCGCACGCCATGCACGATGGGAAAGATGCCGCCCTTTTTCAAATCCAGTTCGTCGCGATTTTTCTCCAGCACGAAATTGGTGAAGAAGCTCAATGGCGTCTCAAACGCCACCGTGGCTTTGGCAAACTGGCTGTAGAAGGATTGGTGGTCGCTCAGCAGGTGATACATCCGATCCTTGACATGCTTCAGCAGATTCTCATCTCCAGCCACCGCCATGGCGTCGCAGAAAATGGCGAATTGCAAAAAGGAATCGCGCTTGGGATAAACGATCCACTGGAACAACTCGTCCTTGAAGGCCGTGACGGATTTAGCCCAATACGGGTTCGACACCATGATATTGCCGGGGCAGCGCGGATAGCCGAATTCGAGCAGACCTTGGGTGAACTCCCCGGTGATCCGCTCCAGGTCGCGCTGGTCGAAACCGTCGCGCAGGATCAAGGCATTGTCCTGGTCGGTCTTCAGCACCTGCTCTTCGCGGCCTTCGCTGCCCAGCACCAGCAGGCAGGAATGCGCCAGCAGATCGGGCGGCGCCAACAGGTCGAACAGCTTGCGCAGCAGCTTCTTGTTCAGCTCCGACACCAGTTGCATGATGGAGCGAATCTTGATGCCCTTGGCATGCAGGTCACGGATGACGTTGACCAGATCGTGGCTGGCCCACTTCAGGTCATCCTTGGACATGGCCCGCTCGATCTGCAACGCGATCAGGTGCGAGTGGTTGGAGAGATAGCTCAGCAGATCCATCTGTTCGAGAATGCCATGAATGGCGCTGCCTTCGCGGATCACCAGCCGGTTGATATTGTGGCGCGTCATCCGCAGCAGGGCGTTGAACAAAAAGTCGTTCGGCGCCATGCCGATTAATTCATAGGTGGCCAACGATCCGACCGGCGCATCCACCGACTGCCGCTGGATGATGGCGGCCTCCCGCAGATCGGTGGCGGTGATGATCCCGATCTCATCGTCGCGCTTGACCAGCAGTGAGTTGATTTTATTCGCTTTCATCGCCAGTGCGGCTTCGTGAATGGAAGTCTCGGCGGTTACGAACACCGGCGGATGAATGTAGGCGTCGTGGATTTTGGCCACTGTGAACGCAGCCCTTTCCTGGCTTTCGCCGGCTTCGCCCATGGCGGCCAGCCGCTGGGAAATTTTCTGACTATAGAAACTGAACAGTTGTGGATAAGTCTGGACGGTATCCAGGAATAAAGGTCGCGGCAACTGAAAGCAACGGGTCGCTTCGTCCACCACGAATCTGCGTTTACTGTTTCCTTCCAGCAGCGCACGAGCATCGAAAACATCATCGGCGGTGTAAAGCGAAACGGTCGTTTCACCATCCAGCTCCCGCACCACACCCTCCACGACGATGTACAGACAGGCCGGTATCTCCCCGACATCAAGCAGGATTTCACTTGGCTGGAAGTGGCCGATCCGCAGGGTCGCAGCCAAGCGCTCCAGCTCCGGTTCCGGCAGCTGGTTGAATGGGGCCAGCCGGGCCAGCAATTCTTTTTGATCCAGATCATCCGGGATAGTCACGGCTGTTCCGTCCGGTTGCGCCAAAGAAAAACCCTCATGCGGCAAAGGCCGCGTGAGGGTATGGTAGCAGGATTCGCACAAATCCGGGGGCGGTTGGCCGGGCGGCCATCCGCGTCCCGGACACTCGTGATCCGCTTAGTGGCTCGCTGCGCCCTCCGCGCCAATGCCGGTCTGGCAGCGCAAATCCTGCGCTTCAAACGAGATGCATTCCTTCTTGCCCTGCTCGCTGCTGTCCATGATCGAGCCAATCCAGATGCCCAGGAAAGCGATAGTCATCGAGAACAGCGCCGGGTTCTTGTAGGGGAAGATCGCCTCAGCATTGCCCAGAGTATCCTTCCACACCGTCGGACCGAGAATCACGAACACCGAGGCGCTGACCAGGCCCAGCCAGCCGCCCAACAGTGCGCCCTTGGTCGTCATCTTCGAGAAGTAGACCGAGGTGATGATCAGCGGGAAGTTGGCGCTGGCCGCCACCGAGAAGGTCAGACCAACCATGAAGGCGATATTCTGCTTCTCGAAGGCGATGCCCAGCAGAATGGCGATAACGCCCAAAGCCACCGTCGCCATCTTGGAAATCCGCACTTCCTGCAGCTCGTCCACATTGCCGTGCGCGAATACGTTGGCGTACAGGTCATGCGAAATCGCCGAGGCGCCGGCCAAAGTCAGGCCGGAAACCACCGCCAGAATGGTGGCGAAAGCCACCGCCGAGATGAAGCCAAGCAGCATATTGCCGCCCACCGCCGCCGCCAAATTGACCGCCGCCATGTTCTGGCCGCCCTTGAGCGCCAGCACGCCGGTCTTGGGATCCGCCACCATGAACCCTGAGTCGGGCGGCATCAGCAGCACGATGGCGCCGAAACCGATCAGGAAGGTCAGGATGTAGAAGTAGCCGATGAAACCGGTGGCGTAAAATACCGACTTGCGCGCTTCGGTGGCGTTGCTGACCGTGAAGAACCGCATCAGGATGTGCGGCAGGCCGGCGGTGCCGAACATCAGCGCCAGACCGAGCGAGATCGCCTCAATCGGATCGCTGACCATCGATCCCGGACTCATGATAGCCTGTTTCTTGGCATGAATTTCCGTCGCCTTCTTGAACATGGCCTCCAGACTAAAAGTGCCGCCGGAAGCGATGTACAGCGCGCCGAAGGCGATGATGGTGGCGCCGGAGAGCAACAGAATGGCCTTGATGATCTGCACCCA
>DEHY01000165.1 GCA_002352185.1 Competibacteraceae bacterium UBA2788 | reverse complement strand
TGAACCGGCGGAGCTGCAACAAGCCCTGGAAAAAATCGCCGCCCAAAGCCTCCGGGTGCAAACCATCATTCAGCATATCCGCCACTTTGCCCGCCAGAGCAAGCCTCAGTACACCGCTGTCGGCGCCGACGGACTGCTCAGCGACATCACCGATTTCCTGAAACTGGAAGCGCGGCGTCACCAGGTCCGCATCCGCCATAAAATAGCCCCCAATCTGCCTCTGGTACTGGCCGATGCGCTCCAGATCCAGCAGGTGATTCTCAATCTGGTCCGCAACGCGGTGGACGCTATCGGCGATAGCGAGGGGATGCGCACGATCACCGTGTCCGCCCAACCGGGTCAGGATACGGTCGAAATCACCGTTCAGGACACCGGCCCCGGACTGGCGCCCGATATTCTTGGGCAATTGCTGCACCCGTTTTTCACCACCAAACCCGATGGGCTGGGCCTGGGGCTTTCCATCAGCCAATCCATTATCGAGGCTCACGGCGGACGGCTGTGGGCGACCGCCAACCCTGGTCCCGGCGTGACTTTCCACTTCACCCTGCCCGTCGCCCATTGCGTCATCCCGCCGGAGCGCACGTCTGCCGAAATCAGGGTCAGTCAGACGGCGACCGGATGATGATCCGCATCCAGGCCATGCCTCCGGCCCTGCTGGCTTTGCTGTATGTCGTCGGCGGCTTCATCTGGCTGCTGGCGGGCGATCCGCTGACGTTTCCCCACCTGCTGAAGCCGGGCCTTTTCGTCGTCGCCAGCGGCGCATTGTTCTACGGCTTGCTGCGCTTTCATGCCCGCACCGCGCAGCGCGTCACCCAAGCCGCCGAATTGACCGCGATCAACCAGACCCTGGAAAGGCAAATCGCCGCTCGGGTCCAGGCCGAAATGGCCCACCGTGATAGTGAAGAGCAATTTCGCCAGTTGGCTGAACACATCCGCGAAGTGTTCTGGGTGCATGGCGTCGCCGAAGAGCGGCTGCTCTACGTCAGCCCGGCTTATGAAGAGATTTGGGGGCGACCGGTGCAGAGTTTTCTGGAACGGCCTCTGGACTGGATGGAGGCGGTTCATCCCGACGACCAGCCGCAGGTTCACGCCGCGCATATCGCCAAGCTCGAATCGGGCGTTCTGAATGAGGAATATCGCATTATCCGCCCGGATGGAACGATGCGCTGGATCTGGGATCGGGGCTTTCCCATCCGCGACCCATCCGGCTATGTGTACCGTATTGTGGGGCTGGCCGAAGACATTACCGCACGCAAAATGGCCGAGGATCAATTACGGCGCCAGCAGGTCGAACTGGCCAAGACGGCGCGGCTCAGCATGGCGGTGGAGCTGGCGTCGAATCTGGCCCACGAACTGAATCAACCGCTGGCGGCGATTGTGGCCTATACCCAAGCGTGTCTGGCTCTGCTGCGTCAGGATCGGACCGATCCGCGCGAGTTGACCGCTACCCTCGAAGCGGTTGTCAACCAGGGGTTGCGAGCCGGCGAGATCATCCGCCACCTGCGCGATCTGGTGCGCAAGCATCCCTCGGCCCAGAGCGCGCTCGATCTCAACGCCCTGATCGGCACGATTGTCCATTACGCTCAACTGGAACTGCATCAGGCCCAGGTCATGGTGCGGCTGGAACTGGCGGAAACGCTGCCGGCGATCCTGGCCGATGACCTGCAAATTCAGTTGGTAGTGCTTTATCTGATACGCAATGCTATTGAGGCGATGAACGAAACCAACGACAGACTGCGTGAATTGACCCTGCGCACGGCGCTGCTGAATACCGACACGGTGCTGGTCACGGTGCATGACACTGGGCAAGGACTCGGCGCGGAAGAACCCGAACTGATCTTCCAACCCTTCTTTACCACCAAGCCCGGCGGCATGGGTCTGGGGTTGTCGGTCAGCCGCTCGATCATCGAATCCCAGGGCGGGAAACTGTGGGCGACGCCGAATCCCGAACCTGATCGCGGCATGTCGTTCCAGTTCACGCTACCGATCCACAACCATCCTCCCGGACCATCCTCCACATGAGCAACCCTCCCACGGTTTTTATCATTGACGACGATCCAGCGGTGCGCGACGCCATTGGTTTGCTGCTGCGTGCGGGCGGACTCAGCGTGGACACCTTCGCCAGCGCCGCCGAATTTCTCGCCGCCGCCGCCGCCCGGCAGCCCGGCTGTGTGGTGCTGGACGTGCGAATGCCCGGCATGAGCGGCCTGGATCTGCAAAAGCAGCTACAGACTCAGGGATATCGAATTCCGATCATTTTCATAACCGGCCACGGCGATGTCCCGATGGCAATCCGGGCGATGAAAGCCGGCGCTTTCGATTTTATTGAAAAACCGTTTCAGGGTGAGACGCTGCGGGCGCGGATTCAGGAGGCGCTGGCATTCGACGCCCAGGAGC
This sequence comes from Competibacteraceae bacterium UBA2788, assembly GCA_002352185.1. GTDB lineage: Bacteria > Pseudomonadota > Gammaproteobacteria > Competibacterales > Competibacteraceae > Contendibacter. The sequence continues at coordinate 24,004 of DEHY01000165.1, read as the reverse complement.
GCCGCCGACAAACCCTGCGCGCCGATGCGGCGGCGCGGATGGCGCTGTTGTCGCCCCGCGAGCGGGAAGTGCTGGATCGAGTAGCGATGGGACAGTACAACAAGATCATCGCCGCCGAGCTGGGGATCAGCCTCTCCACCGTAGAGATTCATCGCAAGCGGGTGATGGAAAAACTGCAAGCGGAGTCGCTATCGGATCTGATCCGAATGCTGGCGCTGCTGAACGACGCAAGCTGAGGCCTTGAACCGGCTCGCTATGCGCCCGAACGCCGCCGCCCCGCGAACGCCTGCAACGCCGCTATCGCCTCCGGCGAGCGCAGTCGCTCCTTGAAATGCCTTCCCTCCAGCGCCAGGGTTTCCCGCACCGCTTCCGCTTCGCTCCGCTTCAGCAACGCCTTGGTCAGGCGCACCGCCGCCGCCGGTTGCCGGGCCAGCCGTCGCGCCGTCGCCAGCGCCTGTTCCAGGGTCGCATCGGCATCGGCGCCGAGCGCGTTGATCAGCCCCCAGTCCAGCGCTTGTTCCGCGCTGAACGGCTCGCCCAGCAACAGCAATTCGGCGGCGCGTGGATAGCCGATCAATCGTGGCAGCAGCAGGCTGGACGCTGCCTCCGGGCACAGGCCGAGGTTCACGAACGGCAGTTGCAGCATGGCCCCGGCCCGGACATATACCAGATCGCAATGCAGCAGCAACGTCACCCCAATGCCGACCGCTATTCCGTTCACCGCCGCGATCAACGGCTTCTCAAACTGGCGCAGCGCCGCCAGAAACCGGAACACCGGGCTGTCCTCGCCGGTCGGCGGCGCCGCCAGGAAGTCGGCGATGTCGTTGCCGCTGGTGAAACTGTCGCCGCTGCCCGTCAACACCGCCACCCGCACCTCCGGATCTCCCGCCGCCGACTCCAAAGCCGCCGTCAGGGCGGTGTACATGGAAAGCGTCAGGGCATTTTTCCGGTCAGGACGATGGATGTGAATCAGCATCACCCCATCCCGGCATTCCATTAGAATCTCTCGAATCTTGATCTCCGCCATTGCTCCACCCTCACCCTGCTGTTTGAAGTTCGCCCCGATAGTTTCGCTAAACTCTTGCCTGACAGCGATGCATCGGCCTATAAAAACGGCGGCAGCACCTGCCGCAACCTCGACTTGGGGAGCATCCATGATCACCACTGACAGCGCGCTGCTGACCGATTTGTATCAGCTCACCATGCTCCAGACTTACCATGTCGAGCGCATGCATGAAACGGCTGTATTCGAACTCTTCATCCGCCGGCTGCCCCCGGAACGGAATTTCCTGATTGCCGCCGGGCTGGAGCAGGCGCTGGACTATCTGGAAAACCTGCATTTCACCGCTAAAGAACTGGACTGGCTGGCTGATTGCGGGCGCTTCGGCCCCGATTTCGTAGCGGCGCTGGCGGCATTCCGCTTCACTGGAACTGTCCATGCGCTACCGGAAGGAACGGTCTTTTTCGCCAACGAACCGATGCTGCGGATCACCGCTCCATTGTCGCAGGCCCAACTGGTGGAAAGCCGACTAATCAATCTGATTCACTTCCAGACCCTGATCGCGTCCAAGGCAGCCCGCTGTGTGCTGGCGGCGCCCGACAAGCTGCTGGTGGATTTCGGGATGCGCCGCGCTCACGGCGCTGAGGCGGCGTTATTGGCCGCACGGGCGGCCTGGCTGGCCGGTTTTGCCGGCACCGCCACGGTGTTGGCCGGAATGAAATTCGGCATTCCGCTGTTCGGCACCATGGCGCACTCGCTGATTCAGGCGCATGACCGCGAGGAGGACGCCTTCGAGCGCTTCGCCATCGCCCAGCCCGGCAACGTGGTGCTGTTGCTCGATACCTACGATACCGAAGCCGCCGCGCATAAACTGGTCAAGCTGGCGCCGCGCCTGCGGGAATACGGCATTGCGATCAAGGGGGTGCGCATTGACAGCGGCGATTTGGCCGAACATGCCCGGCAGGTGCGGCGCATCCTTGACGCCGGCGATCTGCCCCAGGTGACTCTTTTCGGCAGCGGCGATCTGGATGAACACCGGCTGCGTGAGTTGCTGGCCGACGGAGCGCCGTTCGACGGTTTCGGCATCGGCACCCGACTGGACGCCTCCACCGACGCGCCGACCCTGGAGTTGGTTTATAAGCTGCAAGAGTACGCGGGACGGCCACGGCGCAAGCGTTCCGAGGGCAAGGCCACCTGGCCGGGCCGCAAACAGGTTTATCGGCAGATGACGGCGGACGGCGCTTTCGCCGGCGACTGTCTGGGGCTGGAGGATCAGCCGCAACCCGGCGCACCGCTGCTAACCAAGGTGATGGAGCGCGGACGGCGTCTGCACCCCTCCGAATCACTGGCCGTCATCCGCGACCGGGCGCAGGCGCAACTGGCGGCGCTGCCCGTCGATCTGCGCGCCAATGCGCCCGCGCTGCCCTATTCAGTGGATATCGCTCCCGAACTACGGGAACTCGCGGCGCGACTGGATCGGGAAAGCCATTGAATTCATAAAACCGGTTTGATTGATCCTTCCGTCAAGTCGGTAAATCCGGGCTGGGATGCCTGTTCAGCGCCTTCACCGGAAAATTTACCGGATATGGCGCTCTGTTGTCGCCAAACCGCTTCCCGGATGGATCATGGCCGACGACAATTGATCTACTATGAACAAGTCAACAATTCCTGCGGTGGTTGAAATGTCCTCATCCGTTCCAGCCAGCGATGGCACTGAAATCATCGTCACCTCCTCCCAGTCCCAGTTGCGGGTTCAGTTTGAAGCCATTGAACTGCGCGTACTCACCGGGCTGGACGCCGGACTGGAGGCAAGCTTCGGTCTGCCCACCGTGCGCATCGGCACCGCGCCGGACAACGATGTGGTACTNNTGCTGCGCGATCTGGGTTCCACCAATGGCACCTTCATCAACGATGTGCGCATCACCGAAGCCTATGTGCCGGCGGACGCCGAATGCCGGCTTGGTTACTCGCACTTGCTGATCCGCCAGCACACCGAAGAGCGCAAGGTGGCGGTGCCGCGCCAGGATCACCTGGGCGAACTGGTGGGATCGAGCGAACGGATGCGCGAGCTGTACGGCCTGATCCGGGCCGTGGCGCCGACGCCGACCACAGTGCATTTGCACGGCGAATCCGGCGCCGGCAAGGAATTGGTCGCACGCACGCTGCATACCTTCTCCGGCAGGACCGGGCCGCTGGTGGTGTTCGACGCCTCGGTGGCCGACCCGGAGATGGTGCGCAACGACCTGTTCGGCCATATCAAGGGCGCGTTCACCGGCGCGACCGGCTCGCGCGAGGGGGCGTTCCGCCAAGCGCACACCGGCACGCTGTTCATTGATGAGATCGGCGAACTGCCGCTGGATTTGCAGCCGCGCCTGTTGCGGGTGCTGGAAACCCGCGAAGTGACGCCGATTGGCTCCGACAAGGCGAGCCGGGTGGACGTGCGGGTCATCACCGCTACCCACCGCAATCTGGAAGCGATGGTGAAAACCGGCGCCTTTCGGGCTGATTTGTTCTATCGGCTGTCGGTGGTGCCGATTGATGTGCCGGCGCTGCGGGAGATGCGTGAGGACATTCCGCTGATCGCCCGCCACCTGTGCCAGCGGTTGCAACTGAATTGCCGGATGTCGGCGGCGGCCATCACCGCGCTGCAGGAGTACGCATGGCCCGGCAACGTGCGGGAATTGCGCAACGTCCTGGAACGGGCGGCAGTCATGTGCGGCGACCGGGAAATCCGCCCGGAGGATTTACGGCTGCCCAGGGAAATACGCTTGTCTGAGGCGCAGCCTGCGCCAGTGGTTCAGGCGCCCGCGCCCATGCCCAACAAGCCCATCGAACCCGTCTCGATCCCTAAACCCAGTGCAGCCGATGCCCGCACTCATCTCAAGGACATGGAACGGCAGATGATTCTGGACGCTCTGGCGCGAATGCAGCACAACAAGGCCGCCGTCGCACGCGAGCTGGGGATTCCGCTGTCCACATTGAAACGCCGCCTCAAGGAATATCGGATCAGCGACGAGGATTGAGCGCGCCTCTGTGCAATCACTGACAACGGGCGACTACGGAGGGTCTTTCGACGGCGCACGCTCCTGCGCCGCCAGCGCCCATTCCACATGCTCCCGCACCAGCGCGGAGGGATGCCCCAGCCGCGCCCGCAATGCATCAACCACGCACCGTGAAGGCGGCGCATTGCCCAATGCGACCGCGACATTGCGCAACCAGCGCTCATAGCCGATCCGGCGAATGGCGTTGCCTTCCGTGCGCCGTAGAAATTCCGCCTCATCCCAGCCGAACAGTTCAATCAATCCCGGCGCGTCCAGTCCATGCCGGGCGCGAAAATCCGGCTCGACGGTCGGTTTTGCAAAGCGGTTCCATGGGCAGACCAGTTGGCAGTCGTCGCAGCCGTAAGTCCGGTTGCCGATCACGCGGCGGAATTCCAGCGGAATCGGCCCATGCAATTCAATGGTGTGGTAGGAAATGCAACGGCGGGCATCCACCCGATAGGGCGCGATAATGGCCTGAGTCGGGCAGATGTCCAGACAGGCGGTGCAGCGTCCGCAATGCGCAGTCGCCGGCTTATCTGGCGGTAATGGCGCATCCACGTAAATCTCGCCGAGGAAAAACCACGAGCCTGCTTTTCGATCCAGCAGCGTGCTGTGTTTGCCGATCCAGCCCAACCCGGCTTGTTCCGCCAGCGCCTTTTCCAGCACCGGAGCACTGTCCACGAACACCCGATAACCAAACGGGCCAATCGCGGCGGCGATGCGCTCGGCCAGTCGTTGCAGGCGTTGCCGCAATACCTTGTGATAATCCCGACCCAGTGCGTAGCGTGACACGTAACCGAGTTCCGGGCGGTTCAGCACGCTCCACGGCTCAGCGGCGTCCGGCGGCAGATAGTCCATCCGCGCCGCGATCACCCGCACCGTGCCGGGGACCAGTTCCGCCGGACGACTGCGCTTGACCCCGTGCCGGGTCATGTACTCCATCTCGCCGTGGAATCCCGCCGCCAGCCAGTCGAGCAGCCGCGCTTCGTGAGCAGCGAGGTCAATGTCGGCGATGCCGACCTGCCCGAATCCCAGTTCCCGCCCCCATATTTTGAGAGCAGCGGCGAATGAGGCGAGTTGGGAAGTGGAGAGGGTGACAGTCACGGCGGCTGGATTTGCGTCAGATTTTTTTTGCCGCAGCAGTCTGGCCCTTTACGCCGGAAATCAACTCAATTTTTCTCCGATGCGGATTTGGCAAGGCCAGGGTCACTGTTCAGCGCCGCATCCTTTTCGCCTTCCCGTAAACTACCCTCCCCGCCGGCCTTGGGCGCATCAATCTTCACCTTCTCACCCTCGCCCGTGATCGTGCAGGGCTGCTGCTGATAACCCGCTCTCCCATCCGGTTGCGGGCACTTGTACACGGTTTGCCCCACGGCAACTGGCGCAGCCAGGGTGGACAATAGAATCAGGGCTACAATCTTCATCGGTTTTTCCTCAGTTCCCGGCGATAATGCATTTAGAGAATCTGACGTAGAACGGGCTTCCAGCCCGTAATCAAACGGGCTGGAAGCCCGTTCTACGTTGCCACAAGCGAAAGTCCTGAAAATGTTGCGCTGGCTGGAATTGACAAAATCACAGGCGTATTGTGCCCTAAGCCATCGTAGCTAAGGAGAAGTTCCATGCCTATGCGTACCCTGCCGGTTGAACTGTACCGCGCCGCCCAGGTGCGGGAATTGGACCGCATCGCCATCGAGGAGCGNNCTGCGCCAACGCTGGCCGAAAGCGTGGCGGATCGAGGTGATCTGCGGCGGCGGCAACAATGGCGGCGACGGTTATGTCGTGGCCCGCCTGGCCCGCCTGGCCGGTCTGGATGCACGGATCATGACGCTCGCCGACCCGGAGAGCCTGCGCGGCGACGCCCTGACCGCCGCGCAGGAAGCTCGCACGGTCGAGGTGCCGATCACCGCCTTCGACGCCGCCCGTCTGGCCGAGGCTGATCTGCTGGTGGACGCCATTCTTGGCACCGGCCTAGAACGGGAAGTCAGCGGTCTGTGGCGGGAGGCGATTGAAGCCATGAACGCTCATCCCGCCGCTGTTCTTGCGCTTGATATTCCCTCCGGTCTGCACGCCGACACCGGTGCGGCGCTGGGAGCAGCAATTCAGGCAGCAGCCACCCTCACCTTTATCGGCCTCAAACCAGGGCTATTCACCGGCCAGGGACCGGCCTGCTGCGGCGAGGTGCATTTTGCCGCTCTCGGCGTGCCTCCCGACATCTATCGTGCGCTACATCCGGCCTGCTGGCGCTATGTCGGCGCCGATCTGTCGGCGCTGCTGCCACGCCGCTCGCGCAGCGCCCACAAAGGCCATTTCGGCCATGTTCTGGTGATCGGCGGCGATCTGGGGCTGGCCGGCGCGGCGCGGATGAGCGCAGAAGCCGCCGCCCGCTGCGGAGCAGGACTGGTCAGCGTTGCGACCCGGAGCGCTCACGCCGGTTTGCAGGCGGCGGTTCGACCGGAGTTAATGTTCCACGGGATCGAAACCCCGGACGAACTTGCCCCCTTGCTGAACCGGGCCACGGTGATCGCTATCGGCCCCGGCCTGGGGCGCGGCGAATGGGGCCGGGCGCTGTTCCGCGCCGCGCTCGCCAGCGACAAGCCGCTGGTGATGGACGCCGATGCGCTGAACCTGCTGGCGGCGGTACCGGGTTATCGCAATGACTGGATTTTAACCCCGCATCCCGGCGAAGCCGCCCGCTTGCTGAAGATGACTCCGGCTCAGGTCGAAGCCGACCGTTTCATCGCGGTTGAGGATCTGGCGTTGCGCTTCGGCGGCGTAGCGGTGCTTAAAGGCGCCGGCTCGCTCATCGCCAGCAGGGAGGACGGTGTGGTGACACTGTGTGCGACCGGCAATCCGGGTATGGCCAGCGGCGGCATGGGCGATGTGCTCACCGGGGTGATTGCCGCTCTCGTTGCGCAGGGTTTGCCGCTGTTCGCAGCCGCCAAAACGGGCGTTTATCTGCACGGACGGGCCGGTGATCAGGCCGCGCAAACCGGTGGCGAACGCGGGCTGCTCGCCACCGATTTACTGCCCTTTCTGCGGCAATTGGTCAATCCCTGAATGGCTCTCTCTGGCCGGTGCGGCAGAGAGGGTGAGGGTGAGAGTTTATGCTGGAACTGTATTCCGATTCCGCCGCCGCCACCGAAAAGATCGGCGTGCGGCTGGCCCAGGCGCTGACGCCCGGTTGCATCCTCTATCTGCGGGGCGATCTGGGCGCCGGCAAAACGACGCTGGCGCGTGGTCTGCTGCATGGCCTCGGCCACTCCGGCATCGTGAAAAGCCCGACCTACACCCTGGTGGAACCGTATCAGATCGGGGCGTGGCGGCTGTTTCACTGGGATTTGTACCGGCTGACNNATCGAATGGCCGGAACGCGGGCATGGCGCACTGCCAACGGCGGATTTGGAAGTCACGCTCGATTATGCCGACGAGGGTCGCGTCTGCCGACTGGCCGCCGTTTCCGCCGTGGGAACACCGATGCTGGCGCGGCTGTGAAGGGCGATCACACCCAACCCGCTACAACACCTTCACCCCTGCTGCTTCCAGCATCCGCGTGAGCTGAATCAGCGGCAGACCGATCAAACTGCTGGGATCGTCACCCTCCAGTCGCTCGAACAACGCAATGCCCAAACCTTCGGATTTGAAGCTTCCCGCACAGTGATAGGGTTGCTCCCGCCGCAGATAGTTTTCGATCATCTCCGGCGTCAGTTGGCGAAATAGGACCCGAAACGGCTCCACCGCTATCTGCTGCTGACCACTGGCGCGGTCCAGCAGGCACAGTCCGGTGTAAAAAATGACCGTTCGACCAGAAGCCCGCTGCAATTGCGCCACCGCCCGTTCGTGATGACCCGGTTTGCCGATGATCTCATCATCCAGCACCGCCACTTGATCCGAACCGATGATGAGCGCCATCGGATCATGCCGGACGACGGCCTGAGCTTTTCGCTGCGCCAGCCGCGCCACCAGGGTCGGCGCGTCTTCGCCGGGCAGGCGGGATTCATCGGTATCCGGGGCCTGCACGGCGAACGGCAGCCCCAGCCGCGCCAGCAGTTCGCGGCGGAACGGTGAGGTCGACGCCAGCACCAGACGGCGACCGCCAGGCAGGATTTCGGTCATGGCAAACACTCGGCGAATAGCTGGAAATAGCGGTAATTGTGCGGAATCCGGCTTTATTTTGACAGCAATCCGACGTGCCTATATTATTCCGCGCCTTATGCAGACTCCGTCGCTTCCACTCCCTGACAAGATTGATCCCTGGCGACTGGCCGCTGAAAGCGGGCGGCTGGAGGGTGTGCTGACGTTAGCGGTGCTGCCACGATTGGCCGCTGTATTGGATCATCCCGATGGTGAGGTGAGCGTGTCACTGGCAGCCGGCGTCGATCCACACGGCATTCGCTCCATTACCGGCAGTTTGCGAACCGAGATCGAACTTGTTTGCCAGCGTTGTCTGGAGCCGCTGCGATGGCCGCTGAACATCACCGTCAGTCTGGGGCTGGCTCACAACGAAGCCGCCGCCGACCGTCTGCCCGATGAATACGAGCCGCTGCTGGTTCCTGACGGCTTCATCCGCGTCGCCGATTTAGTGGAAGACGAATTATTGCTGGCCTTGCCGCAGATTCCCCGACACGTCAATGCGCAGGAATGCAAGACCAATGCTTATCGAGCGCCGTCCAGCGAACCGGCGCCCCATACCGAATCCGTCCAGCCCTTCGCGACGCTGGCCTCCCTGTTATCTGCTAAAAGGAGTCATTGAACATGGCTGTGCAAAAAAGCCGCAAGAGTCCCTCCAAACGTGATATGCGCCGCGCCCATGACCGTTTGACCGGACCCACCCTGTCCACAGACCCGGTTTCTGGTGAACTGCACCTGCGCCACCACATGACTCCGAACGGTTTCTACCGTGGCCGTCAAGTCATCACCAAACCGGTAGCCGACGACAACAGCGAGGGCTGACCGCCCTCTGTCGCCCCGCATTCATCCGCCGTTCCGACCCCGCCATGAGCGATTTCCCGCCCGCATGACCAAGCCGCTCACTATCGCCCTGGATGGCATGGGTGGCGATATCGGCCCCCATATGGTCGTGCCCGCCGCGCTGCGCGTACTGAACGCTGCCGGCGCCGCCGTGCGCCTGATTCTGGTCGGTCAGGAGGACGTGCTGTCCGCCCAGCTCGCCAAGCACAAGGCTAAGGGGCATCCGCAAATCGTCATCCGCCATGCCTCGCAACTGGTCAATATGGATGAATCGCCCGCGCAGGCGCTGCGGGTCAAAAAGGATTCTTCGATGCGGGTGGCGATCAACCTGGTCAAGCAGGGCGAAGCCGACGCCTGCGTCAGCGCCGGCAACACCGGCGCGCTGATGGCCACTTCCCGCTTCGTGCTCAAAACCCTGCCCGGTATTGATCGGCCCGCGATCTGCACCACGTTGCCGACCGTGCGCGGTCAGACCCGCGTCCTGGATTTGGGCGCCAACGTGGACAGCAAGGGCGAGCATCTGTTGCAATTTGCGGTGATGGGGTCGGTGCTGGCGGAGGTCAACGGCATCCCGCAACCCCGGGTCGGCCTGCTCAATATCGGCGAGGAAGACATCAAGGGCAACGAGCAGGTCAAGGACGCCGCCCGCCTGCTGGCTGCCAGCGATCTCAACTACATTGGCTTCATCGAAGGCGACGGCATCTACCTGGACGACGTCGACGTTGTGGTCTGCGACGGCTTCGTCGGCAACATCGCGCTCAAGAGCAGCGAGGGCGTGGCCAAGCTGATCCGCCATTACATGACCCAGGAATTCAAGCACAATCTGCTGACCCGCTGCGCCGGGCTGATCGCCTTGCCGGTGTTGCGCGCCTTCAGCCGCCGGATCGATCCGCGCCGTTATAATGGCGCCAGCCTGCTGGGGTTACAGGGCATCGTGATCAAGAGTCACGGCAGCGCCGACGCCCTGGCTTTTGCGAATGCGATTCAGGTTGCGATGCTGGAAGTCGAGCAGGCAGTGACCCAACGCATTGATGCCCATCTGGCCGTCCTTCACGCCGCGAGGCAAGCGCTTTGAACCATGCCCGAATCATCGGAACCGGCGGCTATCTGCCGGAGAACGTACTGACCAACGCCGAGCTTGAACAACGGATCGAGACTACGGCGGACTGGATCGTCGAGCGGACTGGAGTCGAGGAGCGCCACATCGCCGCGCCCGGCGAAACCACCTGCGATCTGGCCGAACAGGCGTCCCGCCGGGCGCTGAAAGCGGCGGGCCTTGAACCGGGCGATGTCGATCTGATCATCCTTGGCACCACCACGCCCGATCACGTATTCCCCAGCGTCGCCACTCAGTTGCAGCATCGTTTGGGCTGTTATGGCGGCCCGGCTTTTGACGTGCAGGCGGTCTGTACCGGCTTCGTCTACGCCATGGATATCGCCAGTCGTTTCATCCGCACCGGCGCGTCCCGCCGGGCGCTGGTGGTGGGCGCCGACACCTTCACCCGCATCATCAACTGGCAGGATCGCGGCACCTGCATCCTGTTCGGCGACGGCGCCGGCGCGGTGGTGCTGGAGGCGGCGGACGCGCCNNATGCGCGGCAGCGAAGTGTTCAAGGTCGCGGTGACTACGCTCAAGGACATCGCCGAACAGATTCTGGCCGCAAACCATATGACGGTCGCCGATGTGGACTGGCTGATCCCGCACCAGGCCAATCGGCGGATTCTCGCCGCCACCGCCAAGCGACTCGGTCTGCCGGAAGCGAAAATGGTGGATTGCGTGCGGATTCACGGCAACACTTCGGCGGCGTCGGTGCCGCTGGCTCTGGATGTAGCGGTGCGCGATGGTCGCATCCAGCGCGGCGATACGCTGCTGCTGGTGGGCTTCGGCGGCGGCTTCACCTGGGGTGCGGTGCTGCTGAAGTATTGAGATTGAAGGCGAAGGAGATTTCACGATGACAACGCTGGATGGCGAAATCGCCCTGGTGACTGGGGCCAGTCGCGGCATTGGTCAGGCCATCGCCCGCGAACTGGGACGATGGAGCGCGACCGTGATCGGCACTGCGACCACCGATGCCGGCGCAGAGGCGATTACCCAGGATTTGCACGACCGCAAGTGCAAGGGACGCGGCCTGCGGCTGAATGTGACCGATCCCGTTTCAGTGGACGCGGCGGTCAGTACCGTGACTCAGGAATTCGGCGCGCCGACCATTCTGATCAACAATGCCGGCATCACCCGTGACAACCTGCTGTTGCGGATGAAGGAAGAAGAATGGCTCACGATCCTCAACACCAACCTGTCTTCGGTCTTCCGGCTGAGCAAGGCCGTGTTGCGGGGCATGATGAAAGCCCAGCGCGGGCGCATCGTCAGCATCACCTCGGTGGTGGGCGCCACCGGCAATCCCGGCCAGGCCAACTATGCGGCAGCCAAGGCCGGCATTATCGGCTTCACCAAATCGCTGGCGCGTGAAATCGGCTCGCGCAACATCACCGTGAATGCCGTCGCGCCCGGTTTGATCGCCACCGACATGACCCGTGAATTACCGGAAGCGCAACGTCAGGCGCTGATCGGGGCGATTCCCCTGCAACGGCTGGGCGAAGCGCAGGATATTGCTCATGCCGTCGCTTTTCTGGTCTCGCCGGCGGCAGCCTATATCACCGGCGAGACCTTGCACGTCAATGGCGGGATGTATATGGCCTGACGGTTGCCGGTTCCGCGCGTCGCCGCAAGTGGGAGGCGTTGCGGATCTTCCGTGATTTACGCCTGCTTGCGATCCTGGAGCCGATAGATTGGCGCCCCGGTTTTCCATACAATGCCCCGCAGCCGTATTGCGGTGGTTCAGGTTCACAACGAGGAAACAAACGACCATGACCGACATCAGCAACATCGAAGCCCGCGTCAAGAAAATCATCATCGAGCAGTTGGGTGTAAAGGAAGAACAGGTCACCAACGAAGCCTCTTTTGTTGAGGATCTTGGCGCTGATTCCCTGGACACCGTGGAACTGGTGATGGCCCTGGAAGAGGAATTCGAGCTGGAAATCCCTGACGAAGACGCCGAAAAAATCACCACCGTGCAACAGGCGATTGATTACATCATGTCGCATTCGGGGTGAGAGCGTTCGTCCTGCTCAGTTCGGGATCAATCGCCGCGACCGCCGCCGGGGGCCGCGGCCTTGTTTTTTTCAGCGTAATGCAAATGAGGGCAGTCGCGTGGTCAAGCGGCGGGTGGTAGTAACGGGCATGGGCATCGTGTCCCCGGTGGGCAGCACCGTGGAGACCGCCTGGACTCATATTCTGGCTGGCCGCAGCGGGATCGGGCCGATCACCGCTTTCGACGTCGGCAATTTTCCAGTGCGCATCGGTGGATCGGTGAAGGATTTTCAGGTTGAACGCTACCTGAATCTGAAGGAAGCCAAGAAAATGGACACCTTCATCCACTACGGCATCGGGGCAGCGGTGCAGGCGATCCAGGATTCCGGGCTGGAGATCACCGAGGCCAATGCCGAGCGAATCGGGAGCTTCATCGGTTCCGGCATCGGCGGCTTGCCGGGCATTGAAGAAGGCCATGCGGCCTTCCTGAAAGGCGGGCCGCGCAAACTGACGCCGTTCTTCGTACCCCGCAGCATCATCAACATGGTATCCGGCAACCTGTCGGTGATGTACGGAATTAAAGGCCCGAATCTGTCGGTGGTCACGGCCTGCACGACCGGCACCCACAGCATCGGGCTGGCGGGCCGATTAATCGCCTATGGCGATGCCGACGTGATGATCGCCGGTGGCGCGGAAATGGCGACCACCCCCACCGGGCTGTGCGGTTTTGCGGCGGCGCGGGCGCTGTCCACCCGCAACGACGAGCCGGAGAAGGCCAGCCGTCCGTGGGATCAGGACCGCGACGGTTTCGTGCTGAGCGACGGCGCCGGAGTGCTGGTGCTGGAGGAATACGAATACGCCAAACAGCGCGGCGCGCGGATTTACGCCGAACTGATCGGCTTCGGCATGAGCGGCGACGCCTACCACATGACCCTGCCGCCGCCAGACGGCGACGGCGCGCGCCGGGCGATGCTGAACGCGCTGCGCGACGCGGAAATCAATCCTGACGCCATGGATTACATCAATGCTCACGGCACCTCCACGCCAGCCGGCGACAAGATCGAGAGCGAGGCGGCCAAAATCGTATTCGGCGATCATGCCTATCAGTTGGCGATGAGCTCCACCAAATCCATGACCGGCCATTTGCTGGGCGCGGCGGGCGGAGTCGAAGCGATCTTCTCGGTGCTGGCGATCCGCGATCAGGTCGCGCCGCCGACGATTAACCTGGATCAGCCGGAATCGGGTTGCGATCTGAACTATGTGCCGCACATGGCCCAGGAACGGCGGATCAAGGTGGCGCTGTCCAATTCCTTCGGTTTCGGCGGCACCAACGGCTCGGTGATTTTCCGCGCCCTGGACTGAACCCGGCGTTCCCGTTCTCTCCCCACGCCCGTTGGCGGCAGAGGGATTGAAGGTAAGGGATGATTGTTCCCATGCGGCTTCGACGGTTGCTGCTGGCGTTGGCGGCGCTCGCGCTGATTTTCGGACCGGCGCTGTATATCGTCTACGCCGATTACCATCGCTTCCTCGACACTCCTCTTGGCGTGCCCGCTGGCGGTCTGACGCTGGAAATCAAGCCCGGCATGGGCATCGCCGATCTGACCAGAGAGTTGCGGCGACAACCCGGTTTGCTGCGATCAGCGTGGTATCTGCAAACCTACGCCCGGTTAAGCGGATTGGCGTCCCGGCTCAAAGTCGGCGAATACGCCATCGCGCCGGGAATTACGCCGCGCAGCCTGATCGATCAGCTCGTCGCCGGTCGCGTCCTCCAGCATGCGCTAACGGTGGTGGAGGGCTGGACCTTCCAGCAGTTGCGGCACGCGCTGGCGGCGCATCCCAAAATCGCGCAGACCCTGCGCGAGGCCGGCGACGCCGAGATCATGGCGCGACTGGGCCGACCCGGCGAGCATCCCGAAGGGCGATTCTTCCCGGATACCTATCATTTTCCCGCCGGCGCCACGGATGTGGCTTTTTTAAAGCGGGCGCTGGCGGCGATGGATCAGCGACTGGCTGAAGCCTGGGGCGACCGTTCCCCGAACCTGCCGCTGCACGATGCCTATCAGGCGCTGATCCTGGCCTCGATAGTGGAAAAGGAGACCGCGCTGGCGGCGGAACGGGCGGAAATTGCCGGCGTATTGGTGCGGCGCTTGCGGAACGGGATGCTGTTGCAGACCGATCCGACCGTGATCTACGGGCTGGGCGCAGCCTTCGACGGTAATCTGCGCAAGCAGGATTTGGTCGCTGATACCCCGTACAACACCTATACCCGCAAAGGCTTGCCACCCACGCCGATAGCCTTGCCCGGCGCGGCGGCGCTGGCGGCGGCGGTTCATCCAGCGCCGGGCGATGCGCTGTATTTCGTGGCTAACGGTAAGGGCGGCCATGTTTTTTCCCGGACGCTTGACCAACATAATCAAGCCGTCAGGCACTCTCAGCGTCAGGAGCAATAACGTGTCTCCGGGTCGCTTTATCACTGTCGAAGGCGGCGAAGGCGCCGGCAAAACCACCCAGATCGCGTTCATAGGCGACTATCTGCAACGGGCCGGCTTGAGCGTGGCGCTGACCCGCGAACCGGGAGGCACCGTGCTGGGCGAGGAAATTCGCGCCCTGCTGTTGGGCCATCGGCACGAAGGCATGGCGCTGACGACCGAAACCCTGTTGATGTTCGCCGCCCGCGCCGAGCATCTGGAACGGGTCATTCGTCCGGCGCTGGCAGCGGGGCATTGGGTGCTGTGCGACCGCTTTACTGATGCGACCTACGCTTATCAGGGCGGCGGACGCGGTTTGGCGCTGGCACACATCGCGGTCCTGGAAGACTGGGTGCAAGGCGATTTACGGCCTGATCTCACACTGCTGTTTGACGTGCCGGTCGAGATGGGCCTGGAAAGGGCGGCGCGGCGGAGTGCGGCGGATCGCTTCGAGCAGGAAGAAAAGGCTTTTTTCGAGCGGGTGCGCGCCGCCTATCTGCAACGCGCCCGGCGCCATCCCGACCGCTATCGGAAAGTAGACGCGACCCGCCCGATAGCGGAGGTTCGGGCCGAGGTGGAATGCATTCTCGCCGAATGGCTGGAGCGCGGCTGATGGACGAGCGCTTACCCTGGCATCAACCCCTGTGGCAACAATTTCAGCAGCGTCGGAACGCCGACCGGATGCCGCACGCCCTGTTGCTGGCGGGACCTGCGGGACTGGGCAAAGGGCTGTTCGCCCGGCGGTTGGCGCGGGCGCTATTGTGTGCAGCGCCCATCTCCGAGGGCGAGGCGTGCGGCCACTGTCGAAGTTGCCGGCTGTTTCAGGCCGGCACTCACCCCGATTACGCTATGGTGCAATCGGAAGAGGATAAAAGGCTCGGCGAGAGCGACCCGCTGGCCGGCGACATTGGGGAAACCGGCGGGAAAAAAAAGAAGAGTACGGTCATCAAGATCGAGCAAATCCGCGATCTGTGCGCCTTTCTCAGCTATACCCCGCAATACGGCGGCTACAAAATCGCGCTGCTGGAACCGGCGGATCGTCTGAACCTCAACGCCGCCAACAGCCTGCTGAAAACGCTGGAGGAACCGCCCGGCAAGAGCCTGTTGCTGCTGGTGACTGCCCAGCCGGCGCGCTTGCCCGCCACGGTGCGCAGTCGCTGCCAGCGCATCCGCTTTGAGCGGCCTGCGACGGATGTTGCCGTCGCCTGGCTGGCTGCGCACATTGCGCAACTGAAAGGCGATATACAGCCGGAGGCGCTGCTGAACAGCGCAGGCGGAGCGCCGCTGACCGCATTGACCTATGCGGATGGCGAACGCTGGCGCCGCCGCCGGGAGCTGGTCGAATGCTACGATCAGGTGCTGGCGGGCCAGGCCGACCCGGTGCGGGCGGCGGAGGACTGGATGCAGGGCGATCTGGCCGAGAACCTGCGCTGGCTCATCGGTTGGCATACCGACCTGATCCGGCTTAAGATGAATTCCGATCCTCCCCGCCTGAGCAACCCTGATCTGCGTTCCGTGCTGTGGCGCTGGGCTGATCGGCAAGCGCCGCGCACTCTGTTCGAGCGGTTGGATGCGGCAGTTCGGCTGTATACGCTCTGCGCCACCACCCAGGTCAACGCGCAGTGGCTGCTGGAAGTATTTTTGAGCGACGGCGCGGACGGGCGATGAATCCGTCTTTCCCGCAGACTGACATCACAGAAGGTTGAACCCTATGGCAGCCCCACGGCAAGGCGTCATTTCCCTGGCTATCAAGGACAAAGCCATGCTGCACGCCAATAACATGCCCTTNNATCACCGGCAAGGTGGTCTGGATCAATGGCCGGACCACGCCTGGCGGTCGGGCGATGGGGGTGGGCATCCAGTTTGGCGGCATTGAAGGCGCCAACCTCCAGAAAAAGATCGAGTCCCTGATCGCCGGCTACACCCGCGCCGATCAACCCACGAATACCATGTAGTTTTCTGCTGGATACGCCATGTTGGCTGATTCCCACTGTCATCTGGACCGACTGAATCTTGCGCCTTTCGGCGGCAGTCTGGCGGGGGTGCTGGAAATCGCTGCAACCCATGGCGTGACGCGTCTGCTCAGCGTAGCGGTGGATTTGGAAAGCTGGCCGGCGCTGGCCCGGATGACCGAGCCGTATCCGCAAATCGCGCTATCGGTGGGAGTCCATCCCAGTGAGGATAAAGGTCGAGCGCCCACCGTGGCGGAACTGGTCGCGTTGAGCCGAGCCGAGCCGCGCATCGTCGCTATCGGCGAAACCGGGCTGGATTATTACTATGGCCGCGACAGCATCGCCCACCAGCAGGACGGGTTCCGCATTCACATCGCCGCCGCCCGCGAACTCGGCAAACCACTGATTGTGCATACCCGCGATGCCCGCGAGGACACGTTGCGCATTCTGGAACAGGAGGGCGCGGCGGAAGTCGGCGGCGTGCTGCACTGCTTCACTGAGGATTGGGCAATGGCGGAACGGGCGCTGGCGCTGAATTTTCACATCTCCTTTTCCGGCATCGTGACCTTCAAAAACGCTAAACCGATTCAGGATGCGGCCCGGCGGGTGCCGATGGAGCGGCTGCTGGTGGAAACCGATTCGCCCTATCTGGCGCCGGCGCCGCATCGCGGCAAACCCAACCATCCGGCCTGGGTGCGGCATGTAGCGGAATTCGTGGCCCAATTGCGCGGCGAGTCGCTGGCGCAGGTGGCGGCGGTCACAACGGCCAATTATTGCCGACTGTTCGGCGCGCAGGCGACAAGATGAACCGTTCGGAACTGCGCGAGCGCATTCGCCGCTGTTTGCATCCAAGCCATGATCTGGAGGCGATCACCGGCGATTTTGCCGTAGCCGGGATGGAGCGCGAGGAACGGACCCTGACGCCGGCGGCGGTGCTGGTGCCGCTGGTCGAGCGATCCGGGGGCTATACGGTGCTGCTGACCCAGCGCACCGCTCATCTGGAGCATCATGCCGGCCAAATCAGCTTTCCCGGCGGTCGGGCCGAGGATGAGGACGCCAGCCCGGTGCATACCGCCCTGCGCGAGGCGGAAGAGGAGATCGGGTTACAGCGCCGGCATGTGGTGGAAATCGCCGGCTTTCTGGATCTGTATCAGACCGTGACCGGCTTTCTGGTTACGCCCGTGGTGGGCTTCGTCGAACCGCCGTTCGATTTGCGTCTGGACGCTTTCGAGGTGGCTGAGGCGTTTGAAGTGCCGCTGGAGTTTATTCTCGATCCGGGCAACCACGAATATCGCAGCATGTTCTACAAGGGCCAGCAGCGTCGCTATTACGTCATCCCTTACCAGGATCGCCATATCTGGGGGGCGACCGCCGCCATGCTGGTTGATTTCGCCCGGCGGCTGACGGGCCATCCGCTATCGCTCTGATTTGAGGGCGTCGCTGGCCGCGCCCCGGTGGTCAACAAATTGCCGCAGCAGGAATTCTTCGTCACAGGGTGCCAGATCGAAGCGCAGGCTGGCTTGTTCAACGGTCTTGCGGGTGCAAGGCCCCTGTTCGGCGAGCCACTGAAACGCTCGGCGCAGCGACTCGCCGTCAGGAAGCAATGGTTTCAGCATTGTCGGTCATATTGGTTATCCCGCCGGGCGGCGCAGAAAAGTGTAACATGGGGCCGTAGATACTGTTATCGCCGTCAAGGGCCGACCAGACTATAGCCATCCTAAATGGGTTATGGCGGTGTCTGCGAAATCCCCCCCAACCCCCCTTTGCCAAAGGGGGGCGTGAGCGCAGCGAGCGGGGGGATTTGGCTCAAGGTGTTTCCACAACTCAGCCAGGAGCGCTATATCTCCGCCAGATCGGCAACATCCGGGCATTCACCAGCCGCGCAACGGCCCAATCTCTTTCAGCAATCCCTCCACCTCACCCGCCCTGGCCTCGGCGNNTGCTGAATCAACTGTACCAGCTTGACCGGATCCACCTTCGGCTGCGCGCCGAAAACGATGCGCCCGCCTTTCGGCCCGGCTTCAATCTTCCTTACCCCAATCGGCGTTGCCCGCAGCTTCAGTTCAGTGACCCGGAACAAGGTCTTGAGCGGCGCCGGCAACAACCCGAAGCGGTCAATCATCTCAACCTGCAATTCCCGCAATTCCCCACCATCGCGGGCGCTGGCGATGCGCTTGTACAGAATCAGCCGGGTGTGAACATCGGGCAAATAGTCATCGGGAATCAGCGCCGGGCTTTGCAAATCCACCTCCGGGCCATGATCCAGCGGTCGATCCAGTTCCGGCGTCCGCCCGGCTTTCAGCGCCGCCACCGCCCGCTCCAGCAGATCCATGTACAGAGTGAAACCGACCTCGTGAATCTGGCCGCTCTGCTCTTCGCCCAGCAACTCGCCCGCGCCGCGAATCTCCAGATCGTGACTGGCCAGCATGAAGCCCGCGCCCAAATCCTCCAGCGACTCTATCGCCTCGATCCGTTTGACCGCATCTGTTGTCATCACCGAACGCGGCGGCACAATCAGATAGGCATAGGCGCGATGGTGCGAGCGCCCGACCCGCCCGCGCAACTGGTGCAATTGCGCCAGCCCCAGCTTGTCGGCACGGTTGATAATGATGGTATTGGCGCTGGGCACGTCAATGCCCGATTCAATAATCGTGGTGCAGATCAGCAGGTTGCAGCGGCGGTGGTAGAAATCCAGCATCACCTGCTCCAACTCCCGCTCGCGCATCTGACCATGGGCGACCGCAATCCGCGCCCCCGGCGCCAACTCCGCCACTTGCGCCGCCATCCGCTGAATCGTCTCCACTTCGTTGTGCAGGAAATAAATCTGCCCGCCGCGCTTCAACTCGCGTTGACACGCCTCNNGTGCGCGGAATCGGCGTCGCGGTCAGCGTCAGCACATCGACTTCGGCCCGCAATGCCTTCAGCCGCTCTTTCTGCCGCACCCCGAAGCGGTGTTCCTCGTCAATGATGACCAGCCCCAGCCGCTTGAAGATCACACTGTCCTGCAACAGTTTGTGGGTGCCGATGAGAATATCGACCGCGCCTTCGGCCAGCGCCTTCAGCGTTTCGGTCTGCTGCTTCGCCGAGCGGAACCGGGACAGCAGTTCGGTTCGCACCGGCCAGTCGGCGAAGCGATCCAGAAAATTCTGATAATGCTGCTGGGCCAGCAGCGTGGTCGGCGTCAGCACCGCCACCTGTCGCCCGTCCTGCACCGCCACGAACGCGGCGCGCATCGCCACTTCGGTTTTGCCAAAGCCGACATCGCCGCATACCACCCGGTCCATTGGGCGACCCTGGCGCATATCCGCGATCACCGCCTCAATAGCGGTCTGTTGATCCGGCGTTTCCTCGAATGGAAAAGCGGCGGCGAAGGCGGCGTAATCGGCAGCGCTCAGGTCGAAGGCGTGGCCGGGCCGGGCCTCGCGGCGGGCATACACATCCAGCAATTCCGCTGCGGCGTCGTTGACCTTTTCAGCGGCCTTGCGCCTGGCTTTCTCCCACTGACCGCTGCCGAGCTTGTGCAGCGGCGCGCTGTCCGGCGCCGCGCCGGTATAGCGGCTGAGCAGATGCAGCAACGCCACCGGCACATACAGCCGACCATCGTCGGCGTATTCCACCACCACAAACTCGCCATCAATCCCCGCCACATTCAGCCGTTGCAACCCGGCGTAGCGACCGATGCCATATTCTTCGTGGACGACGGGCGCACCGAGACTGAGATCGGTCAGGTTGCGGATAATGGCGTCGGGATCGCGGCTGGCGCTGCGCTGGCGCTGTTGCCGCACCCGTTCGCCGTAAAGCTGCGACTCGGCGATGATCGCCAACGGTGGTTCCGTCAGCAGCAGGCCCTGTTCCAGCGGCGCGACCGTCAGCGCCAGCCGCACATCCTCCCGCGCCAGAAATTCCGCCCAGCCTGCGCAACTCTGCGGTTGCAAACCATAACCGTGCAGCGTATCCCGCAACACCTCGCGGCGCCCCGCCGATTCGGCGGCGAACAACACCCGTCCCGGAAATTCCCTGAGAAATTGTTGCAGCGCGGCGGCAGGATATTCAGCGCGCAGTTCCAGCGGCAGCGCCGGCGGCGGCGCAGTGGGAAAATGGGTCCCGCCATCCCCGGCCACATTCAGTTCAACCCGCAGGTAACGGGTCAGCGCGCTGTCCACTTGGGCTGCGTCCAGAAACAGCAAGGGCGGCGGCAGCAGCGGTCGTTCCGCGTCATGGCGGCGCTGCTCGTAACGATCCATCAGTTGATCCTGAAACGCCGTCAGCGCCGCACTCACGCCCTCCAGCCGGATCACCAGCGTGGCCTCCGGCAGATGATCGAACAGGGTGGCGGTCCGCTCGAAGAACAGCGGCAGGTAGTACTCAACTCCGCCGGGCGCGTTGCCCGCGCTCACCTCGCGGTAGATCGGGCTGCGTTGCGGATCGCCCTCGAACTGGCGCCGCCAGGACTGACGAAAGCGGGTGATCGTATCCTTGTCCAGCGCAAATTCCCGCGCCGGCAATAATTCGATCTGCGGCACCTTGGCGATGGACAGTTGGGTGTCCGGGTCAAAATCGCGGATGCTCTCCACTTCGTCGTCGAACAGTTCGATCCGGTACGGGCGCTCTCCGCCCATGGGGAACAGATCGAGAATCGAACCGCGCACCGCGAACTCGCCATGCTCAACCACTTGCGATACGCAGATATAACCGGACGCTTCCAGCCGCTGGCGAAACGGCTCCAGATGCAGCCGCTCGCCGACCTTGAGCAGCAGCGCATAGCGGTCCAGATAATCGCGCGGTGCCAACCGCTGCATCAGCGTCGCCACCGGCACCACCAGCACCCCGCGCCGCTGCTGCGGCAACCGGTACAGCGCCGCCAGTCGCTGCGACACGATGTCCTGATGCGGCGAAAAGACATCGTAGGGCAGCGTCTCCCAGTCCGGGAACGCCAGAATGGATAAATCCGCTCCGCCGAAGATCCGCAGTTCGGTTTCCAGCCGCGCTGCACTCTGACTGTCAGGAACCAGCGCCAGCACCAGGCCGCGATAACGGGCGGCAGCGGCAGCAATCAGCAAGGCGGGACTGGCGCCGTGCAACTGACTCCAGTGGATCGGATGTCGGGTATCAGGCGGCAGAACGGGTCGAAAAGAATTCGGCAGGGCGGGCTGCTCGACAAGCGCGGACATGGATAACGGCGAACCTGGGTTGCTGAAAAGGCGGTTTATTGTCCCACAGGGGCGAAAACCGCGCACAGTCCAGCACTGCGTTCTGACGATCCAGTGTATAAAATATATTCATTGGTAAAATAGGGATTCACAATTGCTCTAAGTTGCCGATAAAATGAGTAGGAAATGTTCATTTCCATCAGATTATACTGTTTGAGACCCGAGGAGACTTGTCCATGGCTACCACGCACCATTCATGCAACCATTGCCACTCTTTGCCTGCTGACATCGGCCGCCGCCGTTTCATTCAGCTTGCCACACTGGGCGGTGGCGCGGCGCTGCTGGGACTGGCGACGCCTTGGCGGCTGGCTCAAGCCGAAGCCGGGCCGAATGCCGAAAAAGCCGGCACCGCCCCGGCGCACACCGTCGAGGCCCTGCTGCTCAGTTGCATGGATTACCGGCTGGTGGACGACATTGTCCGCTACATGGACAGTCGCGGCATGACTAACCAGTACGATCATGTGGTTCTGGCCGGCGCTTCGCTGGGCGCGCTGACGGGCGCCTTCAAGGATTGGAACAAGACTTTCTGGGAACATCTCAAGATTGCCAGCGATCTGCATCACATCAAAAAGGTCATTGTGATGGATCATCGCGATTGCGGTGCCTACAAGGTGATCCTGAAAGCGGATTTTTCCAAGAATCCAGCGCTGGAAACCAGTGTCCATGGCAAATATCTGCGCGATCTGGCGAAAGAAATTCACAAGCGCTATCCGCAACTGGAAACAGAGACACTGATGATGAATCTCGACGGCACGGTTGAAACCGTCGCCTGAGCGCTTTAACGCCAGTGGTGAAAACGAGGGCAATGATGGCTAACCCCGTTCATTGCTGAAAATAAAAAAGCCCGGCAAGCCGGGCTTTCGGAAATCCTGTTTGATTAGTCTATCGGGCGAATATTGGTCGCCTGCTTGCCCTTGGGGCCGGTTGTCACGTCGAAGGAAACCTTCTGGTTTTCCCTGAGCGTCTTGAATCCCCGCGCCTGAATCGCGGAAAAATGCGCGAACAGATCGTCACCACCGTCATCCGGCGAAATAAAACCAAAACCTTTTGATTCGTTAAACCACTTCACAGTACCAGTAGACATTCTAGCTTCCTGAAAACTTAAGAACATTGAAAATTTGGGTTGCTACCCAAACAAGCCGCACGAGAATCGAAGCAGAGGATATGACGCACGGAATTGCAGACTGAAAGAGTTGCAACGAGCGAACACATTCACTACCTGAACATCACGCATTACTAAGGTAGACGAAGAGTAGGGATCAAGCAAGATGATTTTTCAGCCAACAGCGGCGACCCTGACCGATTGCAATTTGGCAACCAAAGGATCAACCGATACCCACTGCGGCTATGGCGCTCTGTAGCGTTCCTCGCCCGCATAGTATTCCGGGAAACCAACCGCCGCCTGCAAGTCCGTAAAAGTCAGCACCTCCGCAATTTCTCCCCGCTGGATGCGCGCCAATGCCGTTTGCATGGCCTTGATGGATACATTCAACAAAGTCAGCGGATAGACGGCGATTTTGTAGCCGATGGCTTCCAGTTGTGCAGGCGGCAGTAGCGGAGTCTTGCCGAACTCGATCAGATTGGCCATCTTGGGGCCGGGCACTTCGCTGCAATAGCGGCGCATCTCCGCTTCATTCAGCGGCGCTTCCAAAAAGGTGATGTCGGCNNTCGCAGCAACGCCTCTTCGCGCCCGATGACCGCCTTGCCTTTGGTGTGACCGCAGCGTTTGGGCATCACCTGATCCTCGATCATGATGCAGGCGAACCCGGCGCGGGCGTAGCCTTCAACGGTGCGTTTCACGTTGAGCGGATTGCCGAAGCCGGTGTCGCCATCGCCAATTAGCGGAATCGAAACCGCGCCGCAGATATTACGGCCCTGTTCCACCATTTCGCCGTAGGAGATCAAGCCGGCATCGGGCAAACCCAGCCGGGCGGCGGAAACCGCAAAGCCGCTCATGAATGCGATTGGGAAGCCGGCCTGCTCCACCAGTTTGGCGGACATGGCGTCGTGGCAGCCGGGCATCAATAGGAGGCCGGGTCGGGTCAATAAGGCGCGGAGTTGATCGGCAGGCGTGGGCATGGTGGGTTGCTATCCTGAGGTAATGGAGATTTGCCGAAACTATAGCGCTCCCAAGTGAGTTGTGGAAACGTCGCCGGCTGGGCCAAATCCCCCCGCTCGCTTCGCTCACGCCCCCTTTGCCAAAGGGGGGTTGGGGGGTTTCGCAACCCTTACCACCCATCAGTTTGAGCTAACCTTACTAGGCCGTGTTCACAAAAT
>DEHY01000125.1 GCA_002352185.1 Competibacteraceae bacterium UBA2788 | reverse complement strand
ATCCCGACCCTGCTGGAAGTCATCGAATACACCCAGGCCACGGTCCTGCTTGGGTTGAGCGGTCAGACCGGCGCGTTCAATCATCCGGTGGTGCAAGCCATGGCGCGCAACACGACCCATCCCCTCATTTTCCCGCTGTCCAATCCGACCTCAGCCTGCGAAGCGCTGCCGGAAGACATTCTGGACTGGAGTGAAGGCCGGGCGATTGTAGCCTCCGGCAGCCCCTTCCCGGATGTAATTCGGAACGGCCAGGTGCATCACATTGGTCAGGGCAATAACGCTTTTATCTTCCCTGGACTGGGTTTTGGCGCCATTCTGGCCGAATGCCACGAGATCACCGACGGCATGGTGCTGGAAGCGGCCTATGCGCTGGCCGAATACACCATCGCCGCCCATTTGAAATCCGGGCGGATTTACCCGCCGGTGCGCGAATTGCGTGAAGTCAGCATCCGGGTCGGAGCGCGGGTCATCGAACAGGCGTTAAAGGAAGGAGTAGCCGGCAAGACTGAACTGGCGGGACGCGACCTCGACACCTATCTGCGGACGCGGTCCTGGAAACCCCGCTACCTGCCCATCACTCGCGGCGATCACACCGCGATGATTGACCACCCTGGCTATCCCCAAGGATGAGTAAGCGGAGTTCATAAAGTTGTAGCACGGGCATCCTGCCCGTGAACTAAACACGGGCAGGATGCCCGTGCTACGTCAACAACCTGTATAGGGTTGCTATATAAGGGCCGCTCCAGCTCACTGAACCGACACCCCGAAACCGGAATTTTCCAGTTGGCTGCGGGTCATGATGGGGATATTGCTTTCATAGGTTCGCCGCACCCGCCGGGCAGCGTGCGCATACAGTTCAGCGCTGCCCGAAGCGCTTTCGCGCACGGTAAAACTGAGCGTCACCCCGGTGGACTGATAGACCCGCAGCGCGCCATCCAGCAAAGCGTCGCGGGTCACGGTTCGCCCGACATAACCGTTAAAAATGCGCAGCACCTCAGCGCGATCCTGGCTGTCCAGCGAACTGTCCGCCTGCACCGCGCCGATCCGCCACTCGCCCGCCCGCAAGGGCGAAAGAGCAGCCGTTGGCGTGGAGGATGTTGCAACTGCGGTCTTTTCAAGCTCGACCGGCAGCGTTACATCGTCACCTGCGATCCGTATGGTTAGACGTTTGGTTTCATAGCCGCGCCCGGTCACTTCGACGACATAATTGCCGGGTGGCAATGGTATCCCTGGGCGATAGGTGAACGCGGAATTGACCAGCCGCACCCGGGCGCTCGGCGGCGTAGCCTGCACCGTCAGCCGGTATTGCTCGATCTCCGGCGACTTGACCAGCGCTATCGGCACCGCCACATCGCTGTTTGTAATTCGAACCGTCGCACTTTTGGTTTCATAGCCCGGCTTGGCGGCTTCTATCGTATAGCTGCCTGGCGGCAACTGCACTCCGGGCCGGTAATCCGTTCCGGCGCCGCGCAACCGCACTCGAGCATCCGGTGGATCCGCCTGCACCGTCAGCCGGTACAGTTCCGGCGCGGCCTGCTTGACCAACACCGCCGACACGGTCACATCGTTATCCGCGATTCGCACCGGGAGTTGCTTCGTCTCATAGCCGGCTTGCGAAACCTCGACGGTGTAATTGCCCGGCGGTAAGGGCATCCCGGGCTGGTAAGCGGTCTTGACCCCACGCAGTCGAACCTGGGCGCTCGGCGGATCGACGCGCACCGTCAGCCGGTACCGTTTTGGCTGTTCCGGTTCAGCCTGCCTGACCAGCCTCACCGGCGCCAGCACATCGCTATCTACAATCCTCGCCGTCATCCGCACCGATTGGTAGCCCGATTGACTAATCTCCAGTGAATACTCGCCCGGCGGCAACCGCACCCCAGGTTGATAAGGCGTCTTCACGTTTAACAGACGCACGACCGCTTGTGGCGGATCGGTTTGCACCGTCAAGCGGTACTGAGGAGAGGGCGACAGCGGCGGTGGGGTCTTGTCCAGAACGATGGGCACTGTGACTTCACTGTCCACGATCCGAACCGGGAATTTGCGGGTTACATAGCCGTCCCGGCTCACTTCGATCTCGTAGTTGCCCGGCGGGAGCGCAACGCCCGGCTGATAGGCCACCGAACTGCCAAGCAACCGGATTTGGGCGTCCGCAGGTTCCGGGCGGACGGTCAGGCCGTACTTGGCCGCATCCAGCGCCACGGTCACTGTCAGGTCACGATCACCGATCCGCACCGGGGCCTTGTGCGCCAGATAGCCGGGTCGGGTGATCTCGACTTCATAATCGCCGGGCGACAGCCGGATTCCGGCCTGATACGCGACCGGGTTGTTAAGCAGCCGAATCTGGGCATCCGGCGGCTGGGCCACCACGGTCAGCGCATAGGTCTTTGGCGGCTCCGGCGGCGCCGTGATCATCGTCGCCAGTTCATTGATCTTGATCTGGATGCTGTCAATGTCCTTGCCCTGGATCTGGCCGCTGCGCAGCAGGGAAGCGGTCTTAGTGTCAATCAGCCGCGCGGTGACGGTAATCAGATCGCCCAGCTTGGAAACTCCGCCGGTCACCACCGCATCCACCCCGTACAAGCGCCCCAGCTCGGCGGCGGTTTTGGGGTCGAGCAGGCCGGTCGAACCCAGTTCCTGGGATTTGGCAATCTTGGCCGCCGCCGTCAACGGTAGCCGATCTTTCAGGGTGAAGCGGCTGGTATTCGCAATCGCCGACATCATCAGGTCGGCGAGAATGGCCCCGGCTTGCTCGTCGAGGCCGCCGCGCACCGTGAACTCGACCACCGTCGCGGTCATCCGCGCTGGCGGCGGGTTATCCGCCGCCCAGGCCGGTCCGGTCAGCAGTTCGATCACCAGCGCCAGCATCAACCCGAACCCCTTCAGCAGGGTTTTATCCATATCGCCTCCTCGGCCATAAATCGCGAACCGGCTCATGGTTCCAGCACCAGCCGGAATCCCAAGTCAAACTTGCGTAATTCCGGCACGAACGGAAGCCGATAGGCAAAACGCCCCTGACGTGCAGAATCGGACCATGAACTGCCGCGCAATACTCGGCTCCCGCCTGCCGCCGCCTTGCGATCCGCACAACGGGTTTCGCCGCCGGCGTATGCGCTGTCGTATTCGGAGCAGGTCCACTCCGCGACATTGCCCAGCATATCGTAGAGGCCAAAGGCGTTGGCCGCATACTGGCCGACCGGAGCTGCCACGACTTGTCTATCCTCGCAGGGGTAATTGTCCCAATTGAAGGATTTGGTGGCCTTGCGTGCGGTTTCGTCATAGACGTTCGCGTAGCGGCAGGCCTGACCCGGATCATCGCCCCAAGTGCGGAAATTAGTCTTGCCCGCACGCGCTGCGTATTCCCACTCGGCCTCCGTCGGCAGACGAAACCGCAGGCTGGATTTGCCAGACAGCTTGTCGGCATAGGCGACCGCCTCGTGCCAACTGACCCGAACCACCGGCTGATTAGGCTCGTTCAGGCTGTAGGATTCGTAGGCGCCGCTATTGTGGCCGGCCTCGATCTTCCGATACTGGGCATTCGTCACCTCGGTTCTGCCCATCCAGAAACCCTTCAGGCACACTTGGTGCGGCGCCTCGTTGGCGCCGCGATCCTTTTCCGTGTCCGGACTGCCCATGATGAAACAGCCGGGCGGAATCCAGACAAAATCCAGGCCCGTACCCGGATCGGAATAAGCCTGACCGGGTTGAGGGTTAGCGGGAGGCCCGGATGGTCTGGGCGGAGAGGGCGGATGGAGTGGTTGCGGCGTATTTTTATCTTCAACCGGGCTCGACGGAATTTGCTCCTTCCAGATTGCGACGCCTCCTCCGGCTACCGCCAACGCCGCCAGAATGCCAACCCCCCATCGCCAGTTCAATCGCCGGGATTTCGGGGGTTCCTTGGGGGACTCGGCGATGGACAGGCGCAGCTTCTCGCCACTGCGATGCAAATCCGAGCGTAGCGGCAGCTCCAGCTTGACCGTGCGCTCGCCATCGTCATCATCGGCCCGCGCCTCCAGCGCTGTCCGCATCTGTGCGACCGTTTGGAATCGCTTCTCTGGACGAACCGCCATGGCCCGATCAATCAGCCGCAGCAATACCTGGCTATAGCGCCCGGACGCCAACTCCTCGGCCAGGCGCAATGGATCGTCAAGCACCCGCGCCGGCGCCTCAATCGGTGCCGCGCCCGCCACGCAGTGATACAAAACCGATCCCACCGCATAGATATCAGTCCAGGGTCCATATCCCTTGCCATCCACCAGATATTGCTCAATCGGCGAGTAGCCGGGCGAAAAGACGCTGGTGACGCTCTTGCTGCGCCGGCCCAGCGCCTGGCGGGCCGCGCCGAAATCGATCAGGATGGTTCGACCGTCGGCGCGACGATAGAGATTGGCGGGCTTGATATCGCGGTGCAGATAACCCAGGGCATGCACAGCCTCCAAGGCCGGCAGCACATCGCCCAGCAGGCGGCGAATATGGTCCTCGGTCAGGGTTTTTTCCCGCTGGAGCGCCTGGCTAAGCGGTTCACCATCCTCGTAATCCATCACGATGTAGGCCGTGCCATTCTCCTCGAAAAAATCCCGCACCCGCACTACACCGGGGTGATTAACTTTCGCCAGAATCTGGGCTTCGTTGAGGAACCGCTCCAAGCCCCAGCCATAGCAGGCATCCTCGCCCGCTTCCGAAGTCGGTAAGCCCCCCTGGGTGTTGGCCAGAACATTGACCTCGTCGCGATCCCGATAGGACCACTCAACCGGAAAGTACTCCTTGATGGCCGCCCTAGTCTGCAACGCCTCATGCACGGCCTTGTAGGTGATTCCAAATCCACCTGCGCCCAGTACCGATTCGATGCGGTACTGATGCAGGCGATAACCGATGGGCAGTGCGTTATTGGGTTTCTTGATCATGGCATCCTGGTCATAAGGTCGGTGAGCGCCTCTGGCGGGGTCGCACGATCATTCCGAAAAACCCGGAAAAAATCAGATGGCGGCCTCACTGAATCAGGCTACTCTGCGCTGCTGATTTTAGCCCTCCCGGTCGCAAACGCACACTGGAATCGAACGGTTCCGGGACGGGACGCA
This sequence comes from Competibacteraceae bacterium UBA2788, assembly GCA_002352185.1. Classification (GTDB taxonomy): domain Bacteria; phylum Pseudomonadota; class Gammaproteobacteria; order Competibacterales; family Competibacteraceae; genus Contendibacter. The sequence goes on along the minus strand of DEHY01000125.1, from coordinate 13,899 downwards.
CACCCAACCTTACGCCCGCAGCCATGCCTCAGTCATAACGCGCCATTCGGCCACGCTTATGGGGCAGCAACGGCGCTCTACGGCAGTTCCCGCACTAGGCGGAACCCCAGAAAATAATCCTGATAGTTGGCCTGGCTGCGGTGCCGTTCCGCCGAGCGAACGTTGCGCGGCTCATCGTTCCAGGANNTCGTACAGCGAGCAGGTCCACTCCAGGACGTTGCCAAGCATGTCATGCAAACCGAAATCGTTGCTGCGGTAGCTGCCAGCCGGCGCGGTATAGATGTACCCATCGCGGCACTTCATCACCGTCCAGCCTACGAACATCTGCTTGCCGTCCAGATCGGCGGCGTTCGCATAGGCGCAGCCCTGATCCGGATCGTCACCCCAGTAACGGCTGGCCGCCACCCCGGCGCGCGCCGCATATTCCCACTCCGCTTCGGTCGGCAAACGGTAACTACGGCCGGTTTGCTGAGACAGCCATTGGGCATAGTCCGCCGCAGCCTGCCAACTCACATTGATCACCGGACGCCGTCCGCGCCCCCAACCCTGGTCAATGGGCAGCGTGCGCCCGGTCGCCGCCGCGAACCGGTCATATTCGTGAAACATCACCTCATACTTGCCGATTGCGAACGAGGTTTCAATCAGCGCCGGATGGAGTTTTTCGTCGTTGTAGCGACCTTTTTCCTGGGGCGGCGATCCCATCAGAAATCCACCGGATGGAATGACCACCATGTCCGGTCCTTGCGAGCCGTCGCTCAGCCGATCCCGGAACACCGGGTTGGCGGGCGCCAATCGGGCCAGCGCCGCCTCCGCTTCCGCACGGTGGTTGCAGGTCGGCGCGCAGCGTTCGAGGTAGCTCCAGTAGGCCTTGCGGGTGTGGACGCGCTGGACAGCGGTAAACGCATCGGCATCCAGACGCTTGATGCGCTCTCCTGCCTCAGCCTGTTCGAGGCGTTGGGCCAGCGCCTTCAGTTCGGGGCGTTCCACCTGGAGGGATTCAGCCTTTTTCAACCAGCGCCGGGCTTCGCCCAAATCCGGTTTGTCCAAACTTGCTTGCGCCAGAGCAGCCCAGCCCAGCACCAACCGCAGTCGTCCGGCAGTAAGCAGCGGATCGTCGGGCGCCAGCGCCGCCAAAGCATCCAGGCGGGATCGCGCCGCATCACCTCGGTCGCCGCGGCCTTCGCGCTCCAGCGCTTGCGCTGCGACCTCAAAGGCCGCCTTGAACTCGCGGATTTTGTCCGCAGTTTCCAGCCGCTGAACGGCGGCCCGCGCCTCCCGCTCGTAACCACAGCGCGGGCAGCGTTGCAGGTAAAGCCGGTAAGCCACTTGCGTATCCACACGCCGGGCCGCCTCAAATGCGTGCAGGTCGGCCTCGCGCTCCGCCGCTTGCGCGGAGCCACTCCCGCTGGTGGTCGGTGCTGCATCCAGTCTTGGCGCCGTCTCACCGGACTGAGCCATCTGCGCCGAGGGTTCCGGTTCAGGCGTCTCGCCAACCCGCGTGGTCAGCCAGTAGATGGACAGGATGACCGCTAAACTCAGCCCCGCCGCCAGCATCCATTTCCGTTTCAGAATCGGATTACGGCGGTGCGTGATCATCGCGCCAGGGCTTTGCGCTGCATCCAGCGCCGCCAGAAACGGACCGGCATCGGTTGGACACAGTTCGCTGGGATAGGCCAGACCCCGCCGCAACACCCGCCAGGCATCATCATTCAACCGGTCCGGGCGCGGCGCCATGTTCGGCTTCTGGCCCTGCACCTCGTAAACGTTTTTGCCGGTCAATAATTGGTAAATCAGCAACGCCAGCGCGAATACATCGCGGCGAAAGGTCGTTTCAGCGGTAGCCGGATCGGTTGAACCTTCCGCATTCGCTCCAGCCGCCGGACCACCGCCGGCAAACAGTACGCTGCGTGGTTCACGCGGCTCAATGGCCAAACCGAATCCCAGCAGCTTGATCTCGCCTTGATCGGTGACGAAAACTGTATCCGCGTCAAGATGTTGATGGGCGATCCGATGCTCCCGGCGGGCATAATCCAGCGCGTCGGCGACCGGCAGCAGCCAGGTGACGGCAATATCCCAGGGAAAGCCATCCCGACCCTGCTCGCGCAACTGTTGCGCAAGTGTGTAGCCGTTGCGGGGGTTGATGTATTCCATCTCAGCGAACGGCCAGCCGTCAGCGCCGTACCGCCAACCCCGGGTGCAGGCGATATTCCGGTGATCCAGCTTCGTGGCCAGCTCGACCCGCGCTCTGACTCTGGCCAGATATGCGCGCAACCCGATCAGATCAGCCCGTTGCGCCCGTTCTTCGCGCCTGGATTCTCGGGTAATCGTGGGATGACCGCCGGGCAGAAAAATCTTGATGGCCTGGAATTCTTCCCCCGCTCTGTCATTCTCATCGCGCATCGGCGCGACCGCTCGCACCAGCCAGATTCGCTTTTCGCCGCTGAGATCGTGCAACAGGCGGACGCGCCGATCGGCGGGGCCAATCACCTTGCCGGACTCCAGGATTTCCAGCTCAGCGCCCTCGCCGCCAGCGCGTATTTCAGGATCGGAGCTTTCCACGATACTGAGCGCCAGGTTGTCTGCCGCCGGCTGGATATTTGCGTCCGCCGCGCCGTCCAGCAGGGCTTCCTGACGACGCGCCAGTTCCACCTCGTCCAGTCGGCCTTCAGCGTATGCTTCTGCTAGTTCTTTAGAACGGGTTTCGATGTCCATAAGCCACGGGTTCGCCGGATGGCTCCAAGAATTAGGAGGATAGCGTCATGTCGCTTGAATTATTGTCTAGTCTAGCAGAAGGTGAAATGACCGCCCCACCGGAAATCGCCAAACACGCGGCAATGAGCCGGCCATGATCGACCTGATGGAGACACTCTCTTGAAAATCCGGCACATCCTGCTTGGGCTGTTTGCCATGCTGGCGATTGCTTTCATGCAGCCGCTGATGACCTTTCTGGGTGGGTTAACCCTGCTGATCAGCGTTGGGGCGCTGATTTTCCGGGATATGTCATCGTCTGATCAGGATGCGATGGAGCGCCGGGTGCTGAACTGGCTACGCCGGGCGCGCGCCGGTTCGGCGCCGGGCATCCATCTGCCGACGGCTTCCCACCCTCCGATCTCCGCCGCCCCCGCAGAACCGGCGATGCCCGCCGAACGCATCCGACACCGCCGCAGCCAACCCACGCCACCGTCGGAGAGCTAGGTTTCCAAATCGGTGAGATGAGTTTCAGGCCCGATCCAGCGTCCGGGTCTTGCGTAGAATGGCGTAAACCTCGTCCTTCAGATGCAAACGCCGTTTCTTCAAAGTCTCGGTATATAGATCCGAAGGCGTCTCAATTTGCAATTCGATCCGCTCCACCTCACCGTTAACTGCATGATATTCATCATATAACGCTGCAAATCCGGGATCAGCAGCCTTCATCTCGGCAATACGATCCCGGTATTCGGGAAACTCGTGGAACAGATCGTGGTTCTCTCCAAGCATCGGGGATTCTCCTATCATGGTTTGTTACAGGCAGATGAATTTTAGTTGGAATTTCAGGATATCAAACCACTATCGCCATCATCGGGCAGCATCATCGAGCCGACGCCCGTTGTCGCTTCTCCTGTGATCCAGCCCAACGATGATCATTCGCACAGGTCACTCTCATCATTGACGCGCTCACCTCCTTCGCTTCACTTGCCAAAACCCTGCTGATCCCCCCTGGCGGCCCGCTTTTGATCAGTTTGCTGGGAATATCGCTGCTGCGATGGCGTCCACGACCGGGTCAGCGCCTGATCATCATCGGATCCTTGTTGAGCTACGGGTTCAGCATTCCCTTCACCGCCAGCCTGCTCAATCGCTCCCTGCAACCGGATTTGCCGCCAACGGAACATGTGCTGAAATTGCAGCAACCCGGTGCAATTGTAGTATTGGGAGGAGGACTGCACCCCGATGCGCCAGAGTATGGAGAGGGTAAGACCGTACATGCCCGGACTTTAGGCCGAGTCCGTTACGCCGCCCGCTTGGCCCGATTAACCGGTTTGCCGGTGCTGGCCGCCGGTGGTCGCCCCAAGGCGGACGAGGACCCCAGCGAAGCGGAGTTGATGAAAGACATCCTGGAGGGAGAATTCGGCATTCCGCAAGTCCTGACTGAAACCACCAGCCGGGACACTTGGGAAAACGCCGTCAACAGCGCGGCGCTACTGCGTGAGCGCCACATCAACACCATCCTGCTGGTCACCAACGCGGTACATCTGCCGCGAGCCGTGGCGGCGTTTCAGGCGCAGGGGCTGGTGGTGATCCCTGCACCTACGCTGTTCTTCAATGATCAGCCGCATCCCTTTGATTTCCAATCCTGGCTGCCGTCAGTCACCGCCATCGCGGAGATTCATTATGCCGGCTACGAATGGCTGGGACAGTGGTGGTATGCGTGGCGTTATCGCTGATTGGGTTGCGCCAGCGAAAGGTTCGCGTCATATGTCTAGGGTCAGCGCAATATAAAGAACCGAGGTCCCTATTGAAAATAACCAAGACAGACAAACCTATTACGGTGGTCTTAATCTCTATAACCAACAGTTTTTTTAAGAACCCGATGCCCTGCGGGCGCTTGCCAAAAAAGGCATCGAGACTTCGATGACCCCCGGAAAAAATGCTGAAAGCGGCTAAGCTGTAACAGGATTGCCGCCGTCCTGCTGTCCGGGAACACGGCTTCCAACCTTGAGACAGCCGGAAAATTCTCNNGCGGGCGGTTTGGCCCCCTGCCTCAGCTCGGCTATCGGCAGCCTCATTGAGCGCTACACCGAGATCGATCCCACCATTGAAATCATCTGTTATCGCAGCGGCTACAAAGGGCTGCTGCTCGGCGATTCCTACAAAGTTACCCCCGAAATCCGCGCAAAAGCGGGGCTGCTGCATCGCTTCGGCGGCTCGCCCATCGGCAACAGCCGGGTCAAGCTGACCAACGTCAAGGACTGCGTGAAGCGCGGCCTGGTCAAGGAAGGCGAGGATCCGCAGAAAGTCGCTGCCGACCAACTGATCAAGGACGGCGTCGACATCCTCCACACCATCGGCGGCGACGACACCAACACCGCCGCCGCCGATCTCGCCGCTTTCCTGGCCAAAAACAACTACGGCCTCACCGTCATTGGCCTGCCCAAGACCGTTGACAACGATGTTTTTCCGATCAGGCAATCGCTGGGCGCCTGGACCGCCGCCGAACAGGGCGCCCGCAACTTTCAGAATGTCGCGGCTGAAAACAACGCCAATCCGCGCATGTTGATCGTGCATGAAGTGATGGGCCGCAACTGTGGCTGGCTCACCGCCGCCACCGCCCAGGAATACCGCAAGCTCCTCGACCGCGCCGAATGGCTCCCCGCCATCGGTCTCGACCGCGCCGCCTTTGAAGTCCATGCCGTGTTCGTCCCGGAGATGGAGATTGACCTCGTCGCCGAAGCCAAGCGCCTGCGCGCCGTGATGGACCAGGTGGACTGCATCAACATCTTCGTCTCCGAAGGCGCCGGCGTGGAAGCAATCGTGGCGCAAATGGAAGCCAAGGGTGAGCAAGTCCCGCGCGATGCCTTCGGCCACATCAAGCTCGACGCCATCAACCCCGGCAAATGGTTCGGCGAGCAGTTCGCCCAGATGATCGGTGCGGAAAAAACCCTGGTGCAGAAATCGGGCTATTTCGCCCGCGCCTCCGCCGCCAATGTCGAGGACATCCGCCTGATCAAATCCTGCGCCGATCTCGCTGTCGAATGCGCCTTCCGCCGTGAATCCGGCGTCATCGGCCATGATGAAGATCGCGGCGGCGTCCTGCGCGCCATCGAATTCCCGCGTATCAAGGGCGGCAAACCCTTCGATATTGATACCCCCTGGTTCACCGAAATGCTGGCGGCCATTGGGCAACCCAAGGGTGCGAAGGTCGCAGTCAGCCACTAAGACCGGATCGGGGCAAGGCCGGGATGCAGCGACGCAAAATCCCGGCCTTGCCCGGCGCCATGCAGAAAAGCTCGACTCACGGCGGCGGCGCCAAGACCTCGCGGCTGCCATTGGGTTGCACTGATCCCACCACGCCCGCCGTTTCCATCTCCTCGACCAGCCGCGCCGCCCGGTTGTAACCAATCCGCAACCGGCGTTGCACCCCGGACACCGAAGCCCGCCGCGATTCGGTCACGATGCGCACCGCTTCATCGTACAGCGGGTCGCTCTCGCCGCCGCGTCCCCCGCCGTTCTCGGCCTCATCCCCGCCGTCACTGCTGTCCTCGCTGGGTCCGGCCAGCACCTCGTCCATGTAATCCGGCGCGCCCGTTTGCCGCAGATAATCCACCACGCACGTCACTTCGTGATCGTCCACAAACGCGCCGTGCGCCCGTTGCGGCAAGCCGGTGCCGGGCGGCAGATACAGCATGTCGCCATGGCCCAGCAACTGCTCCGCGCCCATCTGGTCCAGGATGGTGCGGGAATCCACCCGCGACGACACCTGGAACGCGATCCGGGTGGGAATATTGGCCTTGATCAGGCCGGTGATTACGTCTACTGACGGTCGCTGGGTCGCAAGGATCAGATGGATGCCGGCGGCGCGCGCCTTCTGCGCCAGCCGAGCGATCAGCTCCTCCACCTTCTTGCCGACCACCATCATCATGTCGGCCAGTTCATCAATCACCACCACAATGAACGGCAGCGGTTCCAGCAACGGTGCGGCGCTCCATGCCCCCGCGTCGCCCGGCTTCCAGAACGGGTCGCTGATCCCCTCCCCCACCGCTTGCGCATCGCTGAGCTTGCGGTTGAAACCGGCGATGTTGCGCACCTTCAGCGCCGCCATCAGCCGGTAGCGGCGCTCCATCTCGCCCACGCACCAGCGCAAGGCATTGGCCGCCTCCTTCATATCAGTGACCACCGGAGTCAGCAGATGCGGGATATCCTCGTACATGGACAGTTCCAACATCTTCGGATCCACCAGAATCAGTCGCACCTCGCGGGGGGGCGCTTTATACAGCAGGCTGAGCAGCATGGCGTTGATCGCCACCGATTTGCCGGAACCGGTGGTGCCGGCCACCAGCAGATGCGGCATTTTCCCCAGGTTGGCGACCACCGGATTACCGCCGATATCCTTGCCCAAGGCCAGCGTCAGGGGCGATGCGGACTGGGTATAGATGGGCGCTTCCAACACCTCGCGCAAATAGACGACCTCGCGGTGCCGGTTGGGAATTTCCAGCCCGATGACCGACTTGCCGGGGATGATTTCCACCACCCGCACACTGACGACCGACAGGCCGCGCGCCAAGTCCTTGGACAGGTTGCTAATCTGGCTGACTTTCACGCCCGGAGCCGGATCGATCTCGAAACGGGTAATCACCGGCCCCGGCTCCACCGCTACCACTTTGACTTCAATGCCGAAATCCTTGAGTCGGGTTTCCACTCGCCGCGACATCTGTTCCAGCGTCTCCGGGGAATAGCCGGCGGTGCGGGCCGGAGGCCGGTCGAGCAAATCCAGCGGGGGCAACGGATACGGCGCGACCGGAGCGGGCGGCGTCACCGGTCGCCTTGCGCCTGCCGCCTTATCCGGGGACGCTGCGGGCACGGGCGATACGGTCAGCCGTTGCGACGCCGAAACCGGAGGCGAAACCGGGGGCGAGGGTGACGCTTCCTCCTCCATCTTTTCATCCGCGTCGAATTCGGCGGCAGGTTGGGTCCATGGAACTGGAGATATTGACGGGATCGGGGCTGCGGCAGCCCTGTTCGGCGTGACCGTCGGCACCAGCGTCAATATTTCTGACCCGGCAGGCAACTCCCAAACCGGGGGCGCGGGCAACATTGGATCAGTAACCGACAATTCCGGGCGCGGCGGCTCCTGATTCGGCGACAGATTGAAGATCGGCTCAATCCGTGCCGGATTCCGTCCGCCCAGCGATTCAGTCTCGATAGCGGGCGCTGGATCAGCGGGAGATGGAGCGGGTGACTTGATCGACAGCGGCACGCTGTCCATCGCTGCGGCCACCGCTGCCGGATCGACCGCTGGCGTCGTATGCGTCCGCCACGCCCGCCACCAGGCCAGCGGCCATGCGACAACTGGCCTGAAGCCACGATCCGGGTTCGTTCTCACTGCCGGAGCAACCGCCTCTGCATCCGATCCCGGCGCGGCTTCGACCGCAGGATCCACGTTCCCGCTACCGTCGGCGCCGGCTTCCGGGCGCGCCCGGCGCAACGGAGCCATCACCAGAGCGCCGATCCAGCCCACCGCCTTCAGCGCCGCCTGACCCACTCCGTCCAGCAACGTCAACCAGGAAAAGCCCGTCGCCAGGGTCACGCCGGCCAGCAACAAGCACAGCATGAACAGGTTGCCGCCTGCGAACTCGAAAGCATGGGTCAAAAACTGGCTGGCATGGATCCCCACCAGCCCGCCGGCTGATCCGGCGCCGGGAACCGTACCCGGCGCCGGGTGCAAATGCAGCGCCGCCAGCCCGCACGCCATAGTTAATGTCACCACAAAGCCCAGCACCCGGAGCAGCACGATCTCACCGTCCAGTTCCAGCAAAGCACCGCGCATAAACAGCCGCCAGCCGCCAAATATCATGCCCAGCGGCAGCAGGTAGGCGGGATAGCCGAAGAAATACAGATTCACGTCGGCGAACCAGGCGCCGATCACCCCGCCAAGATTATGAAACCGGCTCACGTTCGCGGTGTGGGTCCAGGCTGGATCTTCGGGATTGAACGTCGCCAGCGCGATCATCATTCCCAACGCGATGGCGGCCAGCAGCCAGAAGCCAATCTCGCGCAATACTCCCTTGACAAAACGGAGGAGACCCACCCGGATCGCGGGGGGTTCGGTCTTGATTCGATGTGCCTGCGCCAAAATTCAGTCCTGTCGTATGCGGAAGGCAAGAGTGGCAAGTCAACTCTGAGGAGCGGTTTATACCGTTTTTAATGCGCCGGCATTGTCCCATTCAAGCACGCCCAGGTGAAGGGAGAACCGATACCCTGTTTGGAGTTCCAAAACAACGCATCCAACTTCAACCAAATACGACTGACTCGTGCATCATGCGCATTGAACGCCTCGACGCCCTGGCCGATATTCCCGCCGCCGAGTGGAACGCCCTGGTTCCCGACCGCAACCCGTTTCTCAGCCACGAATTCCTCAGCGCCCTGGAACGCCATCAATGCGTCGGCGAGCGCACCGGCTGGCTGCCGCAGCACATCGTCTGCCGGGACGATCAGGGGCAATTGCTGGGCGCTGCGCCGCTGTATCTGAAATTCAACTCCTACGGCGAATTCGTATTCGACTGGGGCTGGGCGGAAGCCTACCGGCGGCACGGCCTGCCCTATTACCCCAAGCTGGTTGGCGCTATTCCCTATACCCCGGCCACCAGTCCCCGCTTATTGTTGGCGCCCGATCAACCGCATCCCGCAATCACGGCGCGGGCTATGGCTGACCATGTGCTGGAAGAGGCCCGCTGCCGACGCTGGTCCTCGATCCATTGGCTGTTTCCGACACCCACCGAGGCCGACCAGTTGCAAAGTCAAACTTTCCTGCCCCGGATTGGCTGCCAGTTCCATTGGCATAATCGCGGCTACCGGGATTTTCAAGATTTTCTGGATGCATTCACCGCCAAGCGGCGCAAGAATATCAACCGTGAGCGCCGACTGGTGCGCGAGGCCGGGCTGGAATTGCGGATTCTGAACGGGCGGGAACTCAGTGAGGGGCAATGGCGTATCGTCCATGCATTTTACCGCTCCACTTTTGAGCGCCTGGGCGGGGTGGCGACGCTCACTCTTCCTTTCTTCCAGGACATTGCCGAGACCCTGGGCGAGCAGTTGATGCTGGTTCTGGCTTTCGACCGGGGCCGCGAAGTGGCCGGCGCGATCAGTTTTTGCAGCGCCAGCACCCTCTACGGACGGCATTGGGGCTGTCGGGCCGATCATGACAGCCTGCATTTTGAAGCCTGCTATTATCAGGGCCTGGACTACTGCATTCATCGGGGTTTGCAACGCTTTGAGCCAGGCGCGCAGGGCGAACATAAAATTTACCGGGGCTTCCTGCCGACTTTCACCCACTCCGTCCACTGGATCGCCCATCCCGGTTTCCGCCAGGCTGTTGCCGATTTCCTCGACCGGGAAACGCCTGCGGTGCGTCAGTATGTGCAAGAACTGCTGCGACATTCACCCTACCGGGACGAGGTGACGCCCGATGCGCCTGCCGTGGTTGGACCCGCGTAACGACAGTCAGCCGTTTCCCTCTCCTGAGTATGCTCTGACTGAACCCGATGGCCTGCTGGCCGTCGGCGGCAACCTGTCGCCGCGCCGCCTGCTGCGCGCCTACCGCCACGGTATCTTCCCGTGGTATTCGCCCGGCCAGCCGATCCTGTGGTGGTCGCCGGATCCGCGCCTGGTGCTGTTCCCGGAAACGGTTAAGATCTCGCGCAGCCTGCGCAAGACCTTAAGAAAAGGGCTGTTCACCATAACCGCCGATACCGCTTTCGCGGCGGTTATCGCTGCCTGCGCTGCGCCGCGCGGTGAGGATCCGGGAACCTGGATCACCCCGGAAATGAACCGGGCCTATGTGCGGCTGCATCAACTCGGTCACGCCCATTCCATCGAAAGCTGGCATCAAGGCGAACTGGCGGGCGGCTTGTACGGGGTTGCCGTAGGTCGAGTGTTCTATGGCGAATCCATGTTTAGCGCCGCGAGCGACGCCTCCAAGGTGGCGCTGGCCGCGCTGGCCGCGCAATTGCGGCGCTGGCAATTCACCCTGATCGACTGTCAGGTGCATACCGAGCATCTGACTCGCATGGGCGCAGTGGAAATTCCCCGTGCGACTTTTCTCCAACTGCTGGAACGCTATTGCGTCCTGCCGGGCCGGGACGGACTCTGGCGCCTCGATCACGATCTGTTCATCGACCTGCTGACTCCTGCCGCGCCGCCATGAATCATCCCCGCGCTTCGCTATACGATTTGCGCATGTTTCTGACTACCGAATATCCGTGCAGTTATCTGCCGGGCCGACAGGCGCGCAATCTGGTCGCCGACCCCGTCGTGACCGATGGCCGGATTTATACGCAGTTGGCCGATTTAGGATTCCGCCGCAGCGGTGATCATGTTTANNTTTCAGGACGAACACTTTGAGCTATTCGCCCGCTACATCCGGGGCCGGCATTGCGGCGGCGGCATGGACCCGGCCAGCCCGGACAGTTATTGGTCATTTATCACCTCGCGCTGGTGCCCGACGGGGCTGTGCGAATTCCACCGCGACCGGCACTTGCTGGCGGTAGCCGTCGTGGATCGCCTGGATGACGGCTTATCAGCGGTCTACACTTTTTTCGACCCGCTTCAGAATGAGCGTGGTTTAGGCACCTTTGCGATCCTGTGGCAGATTGCCGAGGCGCAACGACTGGGGCTGCAATGGGTGTATCTGGGCTATTGGATCGAACACTGCGACAAGATGGCCTATAAATCCCGCTTTACTCCGCATGAAGTGTTCATTGCAGAGCGCTGGGGCTGGATGGCGGTGGAGGAGTAACCAGCAGGTTGCGCCAGAGGCAAAGATCAGCGCGGCGGCCTGACTCCGCCTTTACGTCTAATGCCAAAGCCAACGCGAAAAATATCCGGCATGTTGAATCGTTTATCTTCTGTACGATACAGAACCGCCAATTCCACCAAATCGTCCACCAATGCCTGCAAATTAGGGTCGCTACTATAGCGGCGTGGCGGGAGTCTTTGCTCTTTGCGCGCCGCACTCAGTGAGGATTCAATACAATTTTTTGTCCATCTCTCATTCAGTTCCTCGACGGTCAGCGGAACTGTAGCTCCTGTCAGCGCTTGCAACAACGGTCCTACCCAAGGGTAATCTTCCTTAATCTCGCCAATTCGGATCTTTGAAGCCTCGACTACCCCTTGCTGTATGCCCTCGTAATGCAAGGCAAATTTATGATTCGGATGGCGTTCCGCAGTCCACTCAGCGGCGCGTTTAAATGCCAACAGAATACTCCGGGGACTAAGCCGACCTTTGGCGTCAGATAAATGGGTAGGAATCCATTTAAAGGTGAAGCCGCGCTTGACCGTAGTACCGACCCAGGGGCCAGCAATGGCCTCAACAACACTACGCAATGGTTCTTCCTCAACCGTTAATCCTCGCGGCAAAGGATACATATCAGTAATGGGTTGCCAACGGACGTGCGCTTGGCGCTCGATAATTTGCCGGAACGCTAGACCCGCAGATTGTGAATTTGCCAGATGGAGCAAAATTAGCCCGAATAAATCATTCGGTCGCCACAATAGTTCGCTCTTGTTATGAAGTAATTTTGAACTGTCAGTAAAACGCCATATTGTATCGTCTTGCTCAACCATTTCAGGCCGCAGGAAAAACTTGAAACGGATGGCTTGCCGGGTGCGGCATTCCAGGCCAATTTTCAGCGCGGCGGAGAGAATTTGCCGGATACGGCCCCAATCATCAGCTAAACGATCCAGAGAATCAAACACCAACAAAAGCACTTGTTTCCGCTCGGCCAACTTACGGTCGCATTCAGCCAGATATTGATCAGCCCGATCATGATTCCTGTTTACCCAGAGTGCTGCTGCGTTTACCTTATCATCAAAAGGCAAAGGTTCAGCGAGCGCCTTTAATGCATGTCTAAGTAAAACTGACCGCCAAATATCATCTGGAGTGCAGTCTTTATGGAGTAATGAGTCTATTAGTTTATGACTTGGAAACTGTTGGTTATCGAAGTTAAGACCAAACCCGACTTTTACGATTAATTGAGAAGAAATTTCGATATTCCAAACTTTGGCGATAAGGGCACGAGTCTTATCATCAGCTAATACTGCGGTCCAAAAACTCTTTCCAGCACCGCGCATTCCTTCTACGACGCTGACTTCTGGCAGTAGCGCTTTACTATGCATTGGCGGAATATAAATTTCTGATGGCGCAGGGGGATCAAGTTTTTCCCAAGCAGGAGTATCGGGTAATTTAATGAGTGCCTCGCGCAGGGCGATAGCATCGAAATTAAATTCAAATTGTGCCACTTCAGGCTTCTCCTGAAATCTGCTCTTCCGGGAACAGGCATAAAGTAGCCCCGGAGAAAAAATCGCCGAATGCGGTTTCAATGACACTCCAATCTGGCCGATTCTCCTGATTAATTAAATCGAAACTTCTGACTCTGGGATCAAATTGGACAAATAATGGAAAATGCGGGGCGCTTTCGTCTTTACGCTCGAAAACCTGAGGGATCGGCTTTCCAGAGTCTCTTAGCTTTTCTTCTTCCTCAATAGTGACTCCGTCATCATATAGTTCACTCCAAACTTCATAAGAAGTATCCTTGAATCGTAATTCTGCCGATTCAGTAGGTTCTATCTGCGCCCCGATCATTTTTAGTCGCCAACGTAAATCATCATCGGCCATGCCCAGCGAAACGCTACGCGCCTTGGAGAGATGCCGAAACAATTGGCGGTACGCCTGCCATGTTTGGTAGTCGTCGCGCCCGAAAAGAAACACCTCAGCGCCTAATCGGGTTACAGCGGCGGAACCAATATCATGCAGACCTGCACGGGCGTCGAGCAAGACCGCATCAGATCGATCTGATAAACCCGCTAGGTGCTCCAGCAATAACAATAACCGTTCGGCTAGTCCTGAGAACTGACCCATTTCAGCGGCATAGGTAGGCATATAAATGCGGCCCAGCTTGTTAATATAATCCTTAGTTTTTTTGCCGAAAGCAGGCAATACTCGAATGCGCCCCGGTTCTTTGCTGGACAAGGCGCATTCGCTCAGACACTCTTGCAGTAATGTTTCGTCAGGTTGGCCTAATAGCGCCTCAACTAGCCAGTCCACCAAGCCATAATCAGGCTGGCGCTCTTCGTCCAGCAGCAACCCTGCGACACCGGGCGCTTCCAAATCCAGGTCTACCAGAATGATGTTTTTACCCAAACGGGCGA